>NZ_CP109446.1:4547500-4777500 GCF_036227265.1 Streptomyces sp. NBC_01476
GCACTGGATAGGCGATGGGCCCTACCGGGTTACTGACCTTAGCCAAACTCCGAATGCCGGTAAGTGAGAGCGCGGCAGTGAGACTGTGGGGGATAAGCTCCATGGTCGAGAGGGAAACAGCCCAGAGCATCGACTAAGGCCCCTAAGCGTACGCTAAGTGGGAAAGGATGTGGAGTCGCAGAGACAACCAGGAGGTTGGCTTAGAAGCAGCCATCCTTGAAAGAGTGCGTAATAGCTCACTGGTCAAGTGATTCCGCGCCGACAATGTAGCGGGGCTCAAGCGTACCGCCGAAGTCGTGTCATTGCAGCGTGAAGGGTTAACGCCCGTTGTGATGGGTAGGGGAGCGTCGTGTGCCGGGTGAAGCTGCGCCGGAAGGCAGTGGTGGACGGTTCACGAGTGAGAATGCAGGCATGAGTAGCGATACAAGAGTGGGAAACTCTTGCGCCGATTGACTAAGGGTTCCTGGGTCAAGCTGATCTGCCCAGGGTAAGTCGGGACCTAAGGCGAGGCCGACAGGCGTAGTCGATGGACAACCGGTTGATATTCCGGTACCCGCTTTGGAACGCCCAGTACTGAATCTTCTGATGCTAAGGCCGTGAAGCCGCCTTTGATCTCTTCGGAGTGATGGGGAGTGGTGGAGCCGCTGATCCGATGGGGTAGTAGGTAAGCGATGGGGTGACGCAGGAAGGTAGTCCAGCCCGGGCGGTGGTTGTCCCGGGGTAAGGGTGTAGGGCGTGCGGTAGGTAAATCCGTCGCACATGAAGTCTGAGACCTGATGCCGAGCCGATTGTGGTGAAGTGGATGATCCTATGCTGTCGAGAAAAGCCTCTAGCGAGTTTCATGGCGGCCCGTACCCTAAACCGACTCAGGTGGTCTGGTAGAGAATACCGAGGCGTTCGGGTGAACTATGGTTAAGGAACTCGGCAAAATGCCCCCGTAACTTCGGGAGAAGGGGGGCCATTCCTGGTGATGGGATTTACTCCTTGAGCTGGGGGTGGCCGCAGAGACCAGCGAGAAGCGACTGTTTACTAAAAACACAGGTCCGTGCGAAGCCGTAAGGCGATGTATACGGACTGACGCCTGCCCGGTGCTGGAACGTTAAGGGGACCGGTTAGTCATGCTTTGGTGTGGCGAGGCTGAGAACTTAAGCGCCAGTAAACGGCGGTGGTAACTATAACCATCCTAAGGTAGCGAAATTCCTTGTCGGGTAAGTTCCGACCTGCACGAATGGCGTAACGACTTCTCGACTGTCTCAACCATAGGCCCGGTGAAATTGCACTACGAGTAAAGATGCTCGTTTCGCGCAGCAGGACGGAAAGACCCCGGGACCTTTACTATAGCTTGATATTGGTGTTCGGTTCGGCTTGTGTAGGATAGGTGGGAGACTGTGAACCAGTGGCGCCAGCCATTGGGGAGTCGTCGTTGAAATACCACTCTGGTCGTGCTGGATGTCTAACCTCGGTCCGTGATCCGGATCAGGGACAGTGTCTGGTGGGTAGTTTAACTGGGGCGGTTGCCTCCTAAAGGGTAACGGAGGCGCCCAAAGGTTCCCTCAGCCTGGTTGGCAATCAGGTGTTGAGTGTAAGTGCACAAGGGAGCTTGACTGTGAGACTGACGGGTCGAGCAGGTACGAAAGTAGGGACTAGTGATCCGGCGGTGGCTTGTGGAAGCGCCGTCGCTCAACGGATAAAAGGTACCCCGGGGATAACAGGCTGATCTTCCCCAAGAGTCCATATCGACGGGATGGTTTGGCACCTCGATGTCGGCTCGTCGCATCCTGGGGCTGGAGTCGGTCCCAAGGGTTGGGCTGTTCGCCCATTAAAGCGGTACGCGAGCTGGGTTTAGAACGTCGTGAGACAGTTCGGTCCCTATCCGCTGCGCGCGTTGGAGTCTTGAGAAGGGCTGTCCCTAGTACGAGAGGACCGGGACGGACGGACCTCTGGTGTGCCAGTTGTTCTGCCAAGGGCATGGCTGGTTGGCTACGTTCGGGAGGGATAACCGCTGAAAGCATCTAAGCGGGAAGCCTGCTTCGAGATGAGGGCTCCCACCCACGTGATGGGGTAAGGCTCCCAGGAGACGACTGGGTTGATAGGCCGGATGTGGAAGCCCTGTGAGGGGTGGAGCTGACCGGTACTAATAGGCCGAGGGCTTGTCCATGTGTGCTCGCGTCCACTGTGTGGTTCTGAAACAACCAGCCACCAATCCCTGCCCCTGGGTTTTCGGGGTGGGTTGGTGTGTGTTTCATGGTGTTTCGGTGGTCATAGCGTTAGGGAAACGCCCGGTTACATTCCGAACCCGGAAGCTAAGCCTTTCAGCGCCGATGGTACTGCAGGGGGGACCCTGTGGGAGAGTAGGACACCGCCGAACAATTATTAGAAGCCCGGGCCCCCGATTTAATCGGGGGCCCGGGCTTTTTTTGCGTTGTACGGTCGAACCGTGGCGAATGACGAGGTGACGCGTTACGAGGTGCGGCCGGCGGCGCCGGCCGAGTGGGAGCGGAGCCGGGACCTCCGGCTCGCGTCGCTCCAGGACCCGGTGGCTTCGGTGGCCTTCGCCCGGAGCTACGCCGAGGAGGCGGCGCTGAGCGATGAGCACTGGCGGCGTCGGGCTTCCGGTGTCGGGGCCCAGCAATTCGTGGCGGTAGCCGCTGGGGATCCGGACGCGGAGTGGGCCGGGATGGCCGTGGTGGTGATCGAACGGGACGACTACCTGAGTATCAACGCCGTCTATCTGCGGCCCGAGGCCCGTGGCACCGGGCTTGCCGACGAGCTCTTCGAGGCCGCCGTTGCCTGGAGTTGGGAGCGGGCCGACCGGCTGCACCTCTGGGTGCATGAGAAAAATCCGCGGGCCGAGGCGTTCTACTGCCGGCGCGGCTTCGTACGTACCGGGGAGACGATGGTGTCCCCGCTCGACAACGTATCGACCGAGTACGAGATGGTGCTGCTCCGGAAGCCGGAGTAGCCGCCCCGGTCCGTTCAAGGCTCAGCAGACGGCGAGGACGCGAACTGCCAGGACCCGGTGCCCGCCGGTCGCGGTCCCGCACGCGACCGCACGCGACCGCACCGCCCCTTTACGCGATCCGGTCCAGTTCCTCCGCCCGCACCGCGCCCAGCAGCGGTTCCCCCTTGATCCACCGCTCCACCTCGTCCACCGCGTACGCGCCGAGGCGTTGCACCTCCGTGCCCTGGCAGCCGGCGATGTGCGGGGTGAGCAGGACGTTGGGGAGGGCACGGAGGGGGTGGTCCGGGGGGAGGGGTTCGGGGTCGGTGACATCGAGGTAGGCGTCGATACGGCCGGCGGCGCACGCGGCGGTGAGCGCCTGGGTGTCGATGAGGCGGCCGCGGGCGGTGTTGATCACCGCGGCGCCGTCCCGGAGCAGCCGCAGCCGGCGGGCGTCCAGGAGGTGGCGGGTCTCGGGCAGGTCGGGGGCGTGGATGGTGACGATGTCGGAGCGGCGGCAGAGTTCGTCGGGGTCGACCTGTTCCGCGCCGAGCGCGGCGGCTTCGGCAGCGGTGACGTAGGGGTCGGCGAGCAGGATGCGGAAGCCGGCCGGGGTGGTGAGCAGGCGGGCGATGACGCCGCGGCCGATCCGGGAGGCGCCGATGACGCCGACCACGGCGCCGTCCGCGCCCTGCCGTTCGCGGTAGCCGGGGTAGCGGCCGGTGCGGTAGCCGGCCGCGGCGCCCAGGGTGCGGCGGGCGGCCAGCCAGATGGTGGCGAGGGTGTATTCGACGACCGGGACGGCGTTGGCGTCGGCGGCCGAGGAGACCGCGATGCCGCGCTGCCAGACCTCGGGCCTGATGTGGCCTTTGACGGTGCCGGCGGCGTGGACGGCGGCGGCGAGCCGGGGGGCGCGGTCCAGGAAGGCGGTGTCCATGACCGGGCAGCCCCAGCCGGTGAGCAGCAGGTCGGTGGTGGCGAGGTCGGCGGTGGACCAGTCGGTGACCGGCGGTCCCGGCCGGACGTCGGCCAGGCTGTCGAGCCGGGCGCGCAGCGGGGCCGGGAGGACCAGGTCCAGAATGTCCGGGCGCATCGCCAGTGCCAGGTTCGGCCGGTCCGCCATGTCTGCCCCTCACGTGTCCGCGACGTGTCCGCCGGTGTGGGCGCCGGCCGCCGCGCGGGGCGGGTGAGCCGACTGACCGGCGGGTAATCGGTTACTTCCCTGAACCCGTGGAGATTAAGCCTGACCTCGTCGGTCGTCAACGAACCGCCCTGTCAGCGGTGTTGTGTCCGCTTCTGCTGATGCGCGAGGGGTTGACCCGTCGTAGTAACCGGTTTAGGTTCCGTGCCACCTTGAGCGTCGAGGAGGACGCGATGGCGATTGCCGAACGGGACGCCACCGGCCGCGCGGACGCGGCCGGCGCGCCTGTCGCACGACCACCGGTGAGCCGCGGCTCCCGGCGCAGGAGGCTGCGCAGGGACCTGGTGCTGCTGGCGCTGATGGCGCCCGGCGTGGCGTACTTCCTGCTCTTCCACTACGGCGCGCTGGCCGGGAACGTGATCGCGTTCAAGGACTACGTGCCTTTCGACGGGCTGTGGGCCAGCCAGTGGAACGGCGTCGACAACTTCCGTGTGATGCTGGCCGATCCGGACTTCTGGCACGCGGTTCTCAACACCCTGTGGATAGCGCTGCTGCAGCTGGTCTTCTTCTTCCCGGTGCCGATCGGTCTGGCCGTCCTGCTGCACAGCCTGACCCGGGACGCGGTCCGCGGCTTCGTGCAGTCGGTGGCGTATCTGCCGCACTTCCTGTCGTGGGTGATCGTGGTGGCGGTCTTCCAGCAGGTGCTGGGGGAGACCGGGCTGATGAACTCGCTGCTCGGCGACGCCCATCTGCACACGGTGGACATCATCGGCAATCCCACCGCCTTCAAGCCGCTGGTGGTGGCGCAGGTGATCTGGAAGGACTCCGGCTGGGGCACGATCGTCTTCCTCGCCGCCCTCGCCCAGGTCGACGAGCAGAGTTACGAGGCGGCGGCGATCGACGGCGCCGGTCCGTGGCGGCGGTTCTGGCATGTCACGCTGCCGGCGATCCGGCCGATCATCGTGCTGCTGCTGATCATGCGGCTGGGCGACATCCTGTCGGTCGGCTTTGAGCAGATGCTGCTGCAGCGGGCGTCGGTCGGCCCGGACGCGGCCGAGATCATCGACACCTTCGTCTACTACAAGGGCCTGGTCGGCGGCGACTTCGGTTATGCCGCGGCGGCCGGCCTCTTCAAGGGCGTCATCGGCGCCCTCCTGGTCTTCGCCGCCAACAAGGTGGCGCACCGGCTCGGCGAGCAGGGGGTCTACCGATGAGCGCGGCGACCACGGCGACTGCGGCGACGGTGCCGGCCAGGGCGTCCCGTCCGGCCTGGAAGGAGAAGCCGAAGCCGGTCACGCAGGGCGCGAAGGCGGTGGCGCTCGCGGTGGTGGTGCTGATCGTGCTGGTGCCGTTCCTGATCATCGTGTCGACGTCGCTGTCGTCGAACAAGGACGTGGTGGCGGGCGGCGGCTGGGTGCTGTGGCCGGAGCACCCGACGCTCCGCGCGTACCGGGAGATCTTCCAGGGCGGCATCGTCGGGCACGCGCTGTGGGTGAGCGCCGGGGTCACCGTGATCGGCACCGCGGTGAGTCTGGCGTGCACGATCGGTCTGGCGTACGCGCTGAGCCGGCCGGATCTGTTCGGCGGCAAGCCGGTGCTGCTGCTGATCCTGTTCACCTTCCTCTTCCCGCCCGGCATGATTCCGGCTTTCCTGCTGGTCAAGGGCCTGCACATGCTGGACAGTTACGCCTCGCTGATCGCGCCGGTGCTGATCAACGTCTTCAATCTGGTGGTGCTGCGCGGCTTCTTCCAGTCGGTGCCCGCGGAGCTGTACGAGGCGGCCCGGCTGGACGGCGCGGGCGAGTGGCTGATCCTGCGCAGGGTCGTACTGCCGCTGTCCAAGGCCGCGTTGGCGGTGGTCGGGCTCTTCTACGCGGTCTCGTACTGGAACGCCTGGTTCTACGCGTCGATCTATCTGGAGTCCGGGCACTGGCCGCTCCAGCAGGTGCTGCGGACGTATGTGATCGGCGGCGCGCAGCTGGCGGACACCGGGGCCGGTGACGCGAGCCAGGTCGCGGCGCCGCAGACGATCCAGATGGCGGTGCTGGTGGTGGCCACGGTGCCGATCCTCGCCGTCTACCCCTTCCTGCAGAAGTACTTCACCAAGGGCGTGCTCACCGGCGCCATCAAGAGCTGACCCCCCACTCCTGACCTCGGGAAAGGACCACCGTGAGTACCTCGTCGTTCTCGCGGCGTACCCTGCTGCGCTCGATCGCCGCAGGTGGCGCCGCTCTGGCCGCACCGACTCTGCTGACCGCCTGCTCGACGTCGGGCGGCGGGCACAGTGTGAGCAACGCCGGGAAGTCGCTGACCCCGTGGCCGGCGTATCTGCCGTTCGCCGGCCCTGCGCCGGATCTGCCGGGCACCGCCGACGGCATTCAGCCGGGGTATCTGAAGTATCCGCAGCAGCTGGCCGACGCGGTGCACGAGAAGCCGGGCAGCGGCCAGACGATCAAGGTCATGACGATCACCTACGGCACTCCGCCGGGGTCGCCGGGGCAGAACAAGTTCTGGGCGGCGATCAACGAGGCGCTCGGGGTGACCCTCGAGTACACGGTCGTACCCGACTCCGACTACATGACGAAGATGGCCACGATGATGGCGGGCAACGACCTGCCGGACGTGATCAACTTCGGTGGCGGCCACACGCTGCCGCGTGAGGCGGAGTTCGTCGCCGCGAAGTGCGCGGACCTGTCGTCGTACATCAGCGGTGACGCGATCAAGGCGTACCCGAATCTGGCCAATCTGCCGGCCTATGTGTGGCAGGACATGGGCCGTATCCGCGGGCGGCTGTACGGCGTCCCGGTGCAGCGGTCGGCGCCGGGGAACTGCCTGTGGATCAACAACGACGTGTTCACCGCGTCGGGGATGAAGGACGGCTGGAGTGCCGACGACTTCCTGGCGGTGGCGAAGGCGGCCACGCACGGGAAGAAGTACGGGCTCGGTTCGTCGGCGCCGCTGCTCTTCGGGCACGACGTGCACACGATGGCCTTCGGGGCGCCGCAGGAGTGGAAGGTGGACGGCGGGGAGTTCGTCAGCGCGTACACCACCGACGAGTACCGGGCGGGCCTGGAGTACATGGCGCGGCTGCGGCAGGCGGGTCTCTTCGAGCCGAATGTGCTGGGCACTTCGACGGTGGACTGCAAGACCTTCTTCTACAACGGGACGGTCGCCTCGATGCCGGACGGTTTCGGTGCGCTGTCCACCAGCGTCCCGAGCATCGACAACGCGTTCGTGCTGGACGCGGCGGTCCCGTACACCCCGTCCAACGGTGCGAAGCCCGGGATGCAGCGGGCCAAGGGCGCGTGGGGCTACACCGCGCTGAAGAAGACCACCCCGGACCGGATCAAGCTGATCCTGCGGGTGCTCGACTATCTGGCGGCGCCGTTCGGCACCAAGGAGTACGAGCTCAACCACTTCGGTGTGGAGGGCACGCACTTCACCCGGAACGCCGCCGGGGACCCGATTCCGACCAAGCGCGGTCTGTCCGAGAGCAACGTCAACTTCCCCGTGAAGTACCTGTGCGACGCGCCACAGGTGCTCTATCTGCCGGGCCGGCCGGACGACGTCAGGCGCAACCACGCCTGGCAGACGAAGGTCGCGCCGATGCTGGTGCGCAACCCGCGGTTCGGTCTCCAGTCGGACGCCCAGAGCCGGGTCGGCGCGGCCATCGACACGATCAGGACCGACGCGATCGGGGCGGTCGTCTCCGGTCACAAGCCGATGAGCGCGTGGGACGACGCGCTGAAGAAGATGCGCGGCCAGGGCCTCGACCGGATCGCGGCGGAGTACGCCGAGGACTACGCGTCGAACCACTGACAGGGCCGCTGGACCGGCCGCTGACGGGCGGGCGCATCGGCGGCGCAGCACCGGCCGCCGCCGGATCTGGGGCCAGTACGCTGGGCGGCGGCGCGGGCGGCGCGCGTCGCGCAACGGACCTTCGGACGGGCGGGGATGGCGGATACTTCACCAGGGCATGACACGGTCGGTCCCCCCGCCCGCTCCGCGCACCGTGGCCGGGTCACCATCCGCGACGTGGCCGGCCGGGCGGGCGTCTCGGTGGCCACCGTCTCCCGGGTGCTGGCCGGCAACTACCCGACCTCGGCGGCGGCCCGCGCCAAGGTGCTGCGGGCGGTGAAGGACCTCGACTACGTGATCGACGGCCGGGCCCGGGCGCTGGCCGGGACCGGGCCCAAGACGGTCGCGGTGATCGTGAGTTCGGTGGACAGCGCCTTCTACGCCGGCGTCGCCCAGGGCGTGGAGCAGGAGGCGGCGGCGCGCGGCCGGCTGTGCATGGTGTGCAGCCACGGCGGGGACGAGGCGCGTGAACTGGCGCTGGTGCAGATGATGCGCGAGCAGCGCAGCGAGTTCGTGGTGCTGGTCGGCGGGGCGGTCGAGGACGAGCGGTACCGGGCCCGGCTGACGGAGTACGCGCACGGGCTGGCGGCGGCCGGGTCCCGCCTGGTGCTGTGCGGGCGGCCCGCGCCGAGCCCGGACATGCCGGTGCTGGTGGTCGAGTACGACAACGAGGCCGGCGCGTACGCGGTGGTGAGTCATCTGCTGGCGGCCGGGCACCGGGACATCCTCTACCTCGGGATGATGCCGGGGCACTCCACGGTCGAGCCGCGGATCGCCGGTTACCGCCGGGCGCTCGCCGACCACGGCCTGGGCCCGGCGGCCGAGCGGACAGCGGGGCAGGGCCTGGGCCGCGCCCACGGTTACGCGGCGATGCGGCAGATCCTCGACGAGTGCGGCGGCCGGCCCGCCTTCACCGCGGTCTTCGCGGGCGACGACCAGGCGGCGGCGGGCGCGATGGCCGCGATGCGCGAGCAGGGGCTGCGCACACCCGCGGACATCTCCGTCGTCGGCTACAACAACGACGGTCTCGCCCAGGACCTGAACCCGCCGCTGACAACGGTGAACATCCCCGCGTACGAACTGGGCCGCGAGTCGGTCCGCCTGGCGCTCGCCGAAGCGGCGGGTGAGGGGCCGCGCAGCAGCGCCCAGCAGCGGCATCTGCTGGGGACGCACATCGTGCTGCGGGAGTCGGTGGGCCGGCCGCGCCAGGGCTGACACGTGGCGCGGGGCCGCTTCCGCGCCACGGCCGCACCAACCGCGGCCCAAGAAAAGGCCCAGGGGATCTTACGGATCGGTGACCGCCGCCGCCGGACGGCGCTGCGCACAGGCGGCGGGGTTAGCGTACGGGGGAAACCGGATCCGCCCCGCGCCTGGACAGTGGCGGCCGGCCGTTTCCGGAGGTCGTCGTGGTCACCCTGGTGCTGATCGGTCTGGTCGGCGGGTTCATCACCGGTATCTCGCCGTGCGTGCTGCCGGTGCTGCCGGTGGTCTTCCTCAGCGGGGGTGCGGGGCCTGCCGCCGCGAAGTCCGGGAGCAGCCGGCGGCCGTATCTCGTGGTGGCCGGACTGGCGCTCAGCTTCGCCGTGTTCACTCTCCTGGGCACGCTGGTGCTCAGCGCGCTGCCGCTGCCGTCGGACACCATCCGGTGGGCGGGGCTGGTGGTGCTGACCGTGCTGGGCGTCGCGATGATGTTCCCGCGGATCCAGGACCTGCTGGAGCGGCCCTTCTCCTATCTGGGGCGGCGGCAGGTCGGCGGCGGGCACGGCGGTTTCGTGCTGGGGCTGGCGCTGGGGGCGGTGTACGTGCCGTGCGCCGGGCCGGTGCTCGCCGCGATCACGGTGGCGGGCGCGACCCACGCGATCGGGGCCAAGACGATCGCGCTGACCTGCGCGTTCGCCGTCGGGACCGCGGCGCCGCTGCTCTTCTTCGCGCTGGCCGGGCGCGGGGTCGCGGACCGGGTGCGGGCGTTCCGGGAACGGCAGCGGTCGGTGCGGTTCGTGGCGGGTCTGGTCGTCATCGCGCTGGCGGTGGCGCTCACCTTCAATGTCACCGACGCGATCCAGCGGGCGGTCCCGGACTACACCGCCAGGATCAACCAGGCGCTGGACAAGGCCGGGGCGATCAAGGGGCTCGGTCCGCAGCAGAGCGCGGCCCTCGCGACCTGCGCCAACACGATGTCCGCGACGCTGCTCGACTGCGGGAAGGCGCCGGCCGTCACCGGGATCCAGCAGTGGTTCGACACCCCCGGTGACAAGCCGCTGACCCAGGCCGATCTGCGGGGCAAGGTGGTGCTGATCGACTTCTGGGCGTACTCCTGCATCAACTGCCAGCGGGCCATCGCGCACACCGAAGCCTGGTACCGCGCCTACCGGGACGCGGGCCTCGTGGTGATCGGCGTGCACACCCCTGAGTACGCCTTCGAGCATGTGCCGGCCAATGTGAAGGCCGGTGCGGCCCGGCTGCACATCACCTATCCGGTGGCGCTCGACAACGACTACGCCACCTGGAACGCCTTCGGGAACGACTCCTGGCCGGCGTCCTATCTGATCGACTCGACCGGTGAGGTACGGCATGTGGCCATCGGCGAGGGCGACTACGGCGGGGACGAGTCGCTGATCCGGCAGTTGCTGACCGCGGCCCGTCCGGGGGCCGACCTGCCCGAGACGACGGATGTGCCGGACCGGACCCCGACCGACCCGGACCAGACGCCGGAGACGTACCTCGGTGCCCAGCGGGCCCAGGGCATCGCCAACGGGCCGCTGGACTCCGGTGCCCGCTCCTTCACACTGCCCGCCTCGGTCCCGCCGGACGAGTTCGCGCTCGGCGGTTCCTGGGTGGTCGCGGACGAGGACCTGACGTCGGGCCCGGGGGCGACGATGGAGCTGAACTTCGCGGCGGACGACGTCTATCTGGACGTCGGCGGCACCGGCGAGGTCACCGCGACCTTCGCCGGGAAGACGAAGACCTTCACCATCGCCGGGGCGCCGGACATCTATACGGTGGTGGGCGGGGCGGCCGAACAGCACGGTGTCCTGAAGCTGACCTTCTCGCCGGGCCTGAGCGCCTACTCCTTCACCTTCGGATGAGCCGGCTCAGCGGTTCCCGGCCCGGAAGCCGTCCAGGACGTCCTGGCGGAGCAGGTGGCCGAAGCCAGCGGACTCCAGCCGCAGCGCCAACTGCCCCTCGGTGAGCCCGAGATCGGCTGCCGCCGCCCGGAGGTGCCAGTCCCGGGCGGCCAGCCGCGAGAGCAGGTGGCCGCGGCGGACCTGCGTCTCGGAGAGCCGGAACGTCTTGAGGTACGCGATCCGGCCGCCGGGCCCGGTGATCGCCTCGCCGATGTGGTTCTCCGCACGCGGGCGGAAGACCGGCAGGAACCGGTGCAGGGTGAACTCGCCCATGCTGTACGCGGTTCGCGCAGTGCAGTCGTGGCCGAGCAGGCCCGCCGCCATGGTGTCGTCGTGGAAGTCCCGCCAGGCCCGCTCCTCGCGGGCGACGGCGGCGCGCAGCGCGGCCATGCTGTTCACCGGGCCGAGGCGGGGCGTGAAGTCCGGCACCGGGCCGCTCAACAGGGCGTAGTGGTGGATGAGTTCGCCGTAGAGGTCGAGCAGCAGGCTGGTGTGCAGGGCCCGGTAGTCGTCCGGGTGGGGTACGGCGAAGGCGGCGGCGAGCGCGTCGGCCGCGTACACCAGGACACCGCACTGACCCGGGTGGATCTCGAACACCCGCAGGGCGTCGCCGAGTCCGCGGACGGCCGCGCCGGAGTACGCCTCCTCGGCACGCGGGGACAGGCCGTTGCGCAGGGCACGCTGCGACCACTCGGCCCAGGCGATCGGCGGGCCGCCGAAGTGCAGGCTCAAGTAGCCCTCCAGCGCGAGGTGCAGCGGCAGGAACCGCAGCCGCCGCTTGGCCTCGCGGCTGACCATCCGGCGGTGGACGCGCACGGGTACGCAGGCGGACGGCTCGGTCTCGGCGACCTGGGTGCCGTAGGCGGCGACCGGTCCCGTACCCCAGTCGGCGACGAAGCCGTGCGGGATGTAGGAGCGGTACGACGTCCGGCCGTCGTGGACCACGCCGTGGCCCTCGCCGTACAGCCGGGCGTGCAGCCGCAGGCCCGGCAGGGGTTCGGGGCGGACCAGCGGGACGAGGCGGACGCCGCCCCAGACCTGGGCGGGGCGGGTCTCCAGGCCGGCCAGGTCGAGGCGGAGGGTGCCGGTCACCGGGATGCCTCCCGCGGGGTCAGGAACGCGGCGATCCGCGCGTCCAGGTGCGCCCGCAGTTCGGGCAGGCCGGTGCGGCCGCTGGCGAAGGCGGCCAGTTCGACCAGGGACGGCAGGTCCTCCGCGTCGCGGATACCGGCGGTGGGGACGGTCGGGGAGAGCCGGCGCACGTCGAAGTCCCCCGCGTCGTAGACCGGGTTGAGGTGCACGATCGCGGTGCGGGCGTGCGGGTCGATCCGGGCGCGCCAGACCCGCAGCACCTCGGCGGCCAGACCCGGCGGGGCGTTGTCCCAGCCGTCGGAGACGATCAGCAGCCGCTCGGGGCCGGTCTCCAGCGCGTCCAGCAGCCGGGAACCGAGCGGGGTGGGGCCGTAGGGGTGGGCGAGCAGCGCGTCCCGGCGGCCGGAGGTCCAGTGGGCGGTGTAGGTGCCGGCCAGCGCCTCCAGCAGGAAATGCGCGGCCAGCGCGACAGCCAGCGGGCGGCGGCGCTTGCTGCCCGAGGCGTACGCGGAGAACGAGTCGTCGAGCACCGCCGTCACCCGCCCCCAGCTCCCCGCCGCCGCACCGGCCGTCCGCCGGGCGGCACCGCGCAGCGCCCCGGTCAGCTCGGCCCGCCGGGCGGCCCGCTGGTCGAGCGGCAGCCCGAGCACATAGGAAGCCAGCCGGGTCAGCGGCATCCGCCCCAGGTCGGTCCGTACCGCCGCGCCGCCCGACTCCTGCAGCCGCAGCCGCTCCAGCGCGGTCAGCCGGGGAGCGATCCGCGCCAGGAAGGTGTCCCGGGCGATGCCGTGCCGGGCCGCGAAGCCCTCGGCGACGGTGTAGGGCAGCTCGTAGAGCGCCGCTTGTTCGTAGTGCGCGCGGCGCCAGGTCTCCAGCAGCGGGGTGCCGTACCGGGCCCGGGAGCGGGGCGCGAAGAGAAAGGGCCCCAACTCATCGGTGCGGGGCGGCAGATGGGCATGGCGGAGGGCGCTCTTCAGGCCGCTGCGGTACTTGACCGCGTCGAAGGCCGGATCGGGCCGCCCGGCCAGCCAGTCCCGCATGATGGCCCGGGTCCGCCGGTTGTTGACCCTGGCGCGGCGCAGCGCGGCGAAGAGCCCGTACACCCGCTGCGGCGGCAGCAGTTCGAGCCGCCGGGCGATCAACGCGCCCTCGACCCGGCGCTGTTCCGGCCCGGCGTCGCCGGCCGTCTCCAGCAGGTGGCGGACGATCAGGGCGGCGTTGTGGTCGTTGATGTCGAGGGCGAGCGTCGCCGCGTACAACGCCCGGTAGTTGCCCAGCAGATAGGCGTGCAGGAAGCCGAGCGACATCCGCTGCTCGTCCGCGTCGCTGTGGAACTCCCGCTGCCCGGTGGAGGTGATGGCCGCGTTGACGAAGAGCAGCACGTCCTCGGCGGCGACCAGCCCTTCGGACACGGCGTGTTCCCCCCTGCTGCGGTGCGCCGGCGGTGCGGGCGCCGGATCGTATGAAAGGCCGGCCGGGGTGTGAGGGCGCGAGCTGCGAATCATTGCTGTAGAGGCAGGTTCCGGAAGTCGCACCGGAGTCCCGCGGCCGGTTCCCGCACCGTAACAGGGGCGGCCACGCCGCATCCCCCGGTTTTCCGGGCCGGTCCGCCCGCCCGCTTGTGGGTCGGCGAGCCCGTGCGCCCGTGCGCCCGCCCGCTCGTACGCCTGCGTGCTGGTGAGCTCAGCGGATGCGGACCGCGTCCGGGACGGACGGCGGGAGGGTGCCGGCGGTCTCGTCCCCCAGCGCCAGACGGATGTCCGCGTGCTGCCAGAGCGGCAACTGCCACCGGGCCAGGGCCTGTTCGGGGGAGCGGAGGACAGCGAGGGTGGGCAGGCCCGCGGCGTGGCCCTCGGCGAGCAGGTCGGGGAGCGAAGGCACCGGGGCCAGCGCCGCCACGTCGTCCAGCACGAAGGTCAGTGGTGGGTCGAGCCGGCCGGCGGATGACCCTGCGGCGATGCACCGGCCGTGCTCGACCACGCTGGAGAGGAGTGCGGTGAGCAGGGGCATCGCACCCGGGTGGGATCTGGGGTCTTCGATCCGCTCGCCCACTACGTACAGCGTTCCCCGTTCCGAGGTGAACGACTCCAGGTCGAGGCCACCGGTCCTGGCCGGATTGCAGGCGTCGCGGATGTGCACCGAGTTCAGCGGCTCCAGCAGATGCCGGATCAACGCCTGGGCGGCGTCCCGGCGTTCGGGGTACGCGTGCAGCACCGACTCCAGCTCGCCGCTCCAGCCGGACGCCGCCGCGGTGTCGGTGCGCAGGATCCGTACCGGCTCCCCTGCGGACGCGCCGCCCGCCGCCCACCGCTGGACCTGGCGGAAGGGCTGCCCGTCGACGGCCGCCGCGTGCAGCAGACAGCGCAGCAGTGTCGCCGCGGTCTCGTGCACGATCGCTTCGTCCGCGCGCTCGGTCCGCAGCGGGGCGAGCAGCGCAGCAGCGCGTATCCGCGCGGTCCCTGGCCGCTCGCAGCCCCCGTGCGGGGCCCACCGCAGCCGCCCCGGGACATCCAGCAGATGCGCCGGGTCGTAGACGTGCACCGGACCGAGTTTCGCGCGGTTGCCGACCGTCTGGTGGTACGTGTCCGGGTCCGCGGTGGTGACGACGACCGGTCCCGCGGCGGCCAGCACGGCGGGCTGGGTGATGCGCTTCGCCTTGTCGCCGCGGGGCGCGGCGAAGAGCGCGTAGGTGCGGGTGACCTCCCCGTCGGCCAGGTGCTCGGCGGCCGGCGCGGGGCGCGGCGCGGGTTCGGAGAGCACCGCGGTGGGGGTGTCGTCGGCGATGAAGGGCGCGGCCCGCGGCACCGTACGGAACCAGGCGTCCAGGCCGTCGCCGTCCTTCGCCGGCGCCGGGCGGCCCGCGGCCCGGCGCGGCTCGGGCAGCGGCGCCTCCTCCACCGGCTCCGGCGCCCGGCGCACCCCCCGCTCGTCGCGCGACCGCAGCCGCGCCACCACGTTGAGCACCCACACGGCCAGCACGAAGAGCACCATGAACTGCCCGATGAACACGCCCCAGAACAGCCCGGAGCCGGGCAATTGCCCCGGCGGCGTCTGTGGCCAGGCCGCCGCCACGTCGTGCGGCTCGCTGATCAGCGACCGCATCGCCTGCGGGGTGCGGGTGAAGTGCGCCTGGTCCGGCCAGCCGCCGTGCGAGAGCACTCCGGCGATGCCGGTGGCCGTCCACACCAGCACGGTCACCCCGAGCAGGAAGCCGATGATGCCGACGATCAGACCGTCCGGCAGGCCGCCCGAGGACCCTTTCTTGCGCTGCGCCATCTCGTCCCCGTCTGTGCTCTTGGGCGGTCCCCGCTCACGCCACCGCGTCGTCTGCCATTTGTTTGGCGAGCGCGACCTGGGCCGCCGCGTGCGCCTCGGCGCGGGCCTCGGCCTCCGCTTCCGCCTCGGCCTCCAGGTCCGCCGCGTGCTCCAGTGAGGTCTCGGTCATCGCGCGGTCGGTGAACACCAGCGGCCGTTCGGTCTCGGTGATCAGGTGCTTGACCACCTGGACGTTGCCGTTGACGTCCCACACCGCGATACCCGGGGTGAGCGTCGGGATGATCTCCACCGCCCACCGTGGCAGGCCCAGCACTTTTCCGGTGGCGCGGGCCTCGTCGGCTTTCTGCGCGTAGATGGTCCGGGTGGAGGCCATCTTGAGGATCGCCGCGGCCTCCTTGGCGGCGGCTCCGTCGACCACGTCGGACAGGTGGTGGACGACGGCGACGAACGACAGGCCGAGCCGGCGGCCGAACTTCAGCAGCCGCTGGAAGAGCTGCGCCACGAACGGCGAGTTGATGATGTGCCAGGCCTCCTCGACCAGGAAGATGCGTTTCTTCCGGTCCGGGCGGATCCAGGTGTGTTCCAGCCACACGCCGACGATCGCCATCAGGATCGGCATCGCGATCGAGTTGCGGTCGATGTGCGAGAGGTCGAAGACGATCAGCGGCGAGTCCAGGTCGATGTCGACGCTCGTGGGCCCGTCGAACATGCCGCGCAGGTCGCCGTCGACCAGCCGGTCCAGCACCAGCGCCACATCCAGGCCCCAGGCCCGGACGTCGTCCAGGTCGACGTTCATCGCCTCGGCGGACTCCGGCTGCGGGTGCCGCAGCCGCTCCACGATGTCGGTGAGGATCGGCTGGCGGTCCGTCACCGTCTCGACCACGAAGGCGTGCGCGACCTTCAGCGCGAAACCGGACCGCTCGTCCAGGCCGCGGCCCATCGCGACCTCGATGATGGTGCGCAGCAGCGCCAGCTGGCCGGTGACGGTGATCGCCGGGTCCAGCGGGTTGAGCTTGATGCCGCCGTTGAGCGCGGCCGTCGGGTCGAGCCGGATCGGGGTCAGGCCGAGCGCCTTGGCGATCAGGTTCCACTCGCCGACGCCGTCCTCGCCCTGCGCGTCCAGGACCACCACCTGCCGGTCGCGGAACCGCAGCTGCCGCAGGACGTACGTCTTCTCCAGCGCCGACTTGCCGTTGCCGGACTCGCCGAGCACCAGCCAGTGCGGGGCGGGCAGCTGCTGGCCGTAGAGCTGGAAGGGGTCGTAGATGTAGCCCTTGCCGGAGTACACCTCGCGGCCGATGATCACACCGGAGTCACCCAGGCCCGGCGCGGCGGTCGGCAGGTAGACCGCCTGCGCCTGGCCGGTCGAGGTGCGGACGGGCAGCCGGGTCGTCTCCACCCGGCCGAAGAGGAAGCCGGTGAACGCATCGGTGATGGCCGCCAGAGGGTCCAGCGTTGGCATGGGCAGTGGCCTCCTCGTACGGGCGGGCTAGCGGCGGATGCCGGTCGCGAACGGCAACGTATTAACGAATGCCCGGTGGTGCTCACGATCGCACCATTCAAGCTTCAGATACGACTTACCGGCGGAAGCACGAATGGTGCGCTTGTCGCGCGCCAGCGCTTCCGGGGAGCGCGAGGAGACCGTGATGTAGCCGACCAGGTTGACGCCGGCGGCGCCACTGGCGAGGTCCTCACCGCGCTGGTCGATCCGGCCGTGGTGGGCGACGTCCCGCGGGTCGACCACCCGGTTCATCTTCGCGGCCCGGCTGGCCTCGGCGTCGTCGTTGGTCTTCTCGGTCAGCATCCGTTCGATCGCCACGTCGGTGGGTTCGAGGTCCATGGTCACCGCGACCGTACGGATCACATCGGGGGTGTGCACCAGCAGCGGGGCCAGGAAGTTCACACCGACCGGTGTCATCGGCCACTCCTTGACCCATGCGGTGGCGTGGTGCCAGGGCGCCCGGGTCGACGACTCGCGCGTCTTGGCCTGCAGGAACGTCGGGTCGGTGGCGTCCAGCTCGGCCGGCCAGGCATTGCGCCGGGTCATCGCCTGGATGTGGTCTATGGGGTGATCCGGGTCGTACATCGAGTGCACCAGCGACGCCAGCCGGGCCTGGCCCAGCGGCTGCCGCACCCGGATGTCGGCCTCGGCGAGCCGGGCGCAGATGTCGTTGAGCTCACGGGCCATCACCGCGGCGAGCCCGGCGTCCTTGTCCACCTTGTGGCCGCGCACCGAGGTGGCGCGGGCCATCGCGTTGCCCTCGGCGGCCAGTTCGCGGGTGAAGTGCATGCAGGCCACGAGATACGCGCGGTGCTGCTCGGAGGAGGTCGAGACCATCGACTGCAGCTGCTCGTAGGAGTCCTTGAGCCAGCGGTCCGCTTCCGGGTCGCCGCGCTGGGCGACGTCCTTGGCGTGCGCGTCCGGGTCGGCGGGCAGCGTACGGGCCAGCATCTGGAGCCGGGTCACGAAGCCGTCGCCGTTGGCCACGTGCTTGAGCAGGGTGCCGAACCGCTCGACCAGCGCCTCCTGGTCCT
The DNA here is from genome assembly GCF_036227265.1 of Streptomyces sp. NBC_01476. Taxonomy (NCBI): domain Bacteria; kingdom Bacillati; phylum Actinomycetota; class Actinomycetes; order Kitasatosporales; family Streptomycetaceae; genus Streptomyces; species Streptomyces sp. NBC_01476. Next base: position 4,565,469 of record NZ_CP109446.1, read on the forward strand.
CGCTGTCCCGCAGCCCGACGCCGGGCCCCTCGATCTCGATGGCCGCGGTGACCGTGCGCCGGTCCACGTGCAGCAGCACCGCGATCTCGTCCGGCCCGAACGGCGCGGCGAGCCAGGTGATCCGCCCGATCCCCGGCGGCGGCCCGATCTCCACCTCGCGTCCGTCGAGTCCGACCCCGGCCTCCTGGACCGCGGACCGGTAGGTGGGGGTGGTGCGCAGCGTACGGCGGAAGGTGCGGTTGATCTCGAACCAGCGGTAGAAGGTACGCCGCCGATACGGCATGTACACCGCGGCCAGGGCCAGCGTGGGGAAGCCGACCAGGCCGACGATGCGCAGCAGGAGTACCGGCACGAGCAGGCCGAACATCATGCCGAGGCCGGCGCCCACGATGATCAGCGCGATCTCACCGGTTTCCCGGTTCTTGCCCACGATCGCGTTCGGCCGGGCTTTGCCGATCAGATACGTGCGTCGTGGCTGGGTGAAGGGCTGGGTCGTCACCGGCGATCACCTCCCTGCGAAGTGCCGTTGTTCGAGCCTGGTGCCTGGCCCCGGTTGGCGCCGGGGGACGATCGGAACGGGGAGCCGCTGAGCGGATTGCCGGGCGGCGGGCTCGCGCTCTGGCCGCCTCCGCCGCCGCCCCGGTTGCTGTGCGCGGCCATGCCGCCGGACATCGGGTTGGCCGGCTGGCCGCCGCCCTGGGCCTGCTCCTGCGGGCCGCCGCGCGCGCTGTGCGTCTTGATGCCCTGCTTCACCAGCGCGGCGGGGGAGGAGATCACCGCTGCGGCGCCGCTCTGGCCGCCGGCCGACTTGCGGCTGTTGCGCAGATTGACCACGTCGTCGCCGAAGCCGGGGACGAACCGGTAGATCATGAAGCTCGCGAAGATCGCCAGCAGGATGATGGCAAGACCGGACACCACCGCGGAGAACGCGTCCGGGCCGCCGTTGCTGGACGACAGCGCGCCGGCCAGGCCCAGCACGATCACGATCACCGGCTTCACCATGATCACGGCGATCATGATCCCGGCCCAGCGGCGCACGTTGTGCCACATGTTCTTGTCCACCAGGCCGGCGTACACCGCGGTCCCCAGCAGCGCGCCGACGTAGAGCAGGGCGGCCCGGATGACCAGTTCCAGCCAGAGCACTCCGGCGGCGACCACGGACACCAGCGAGACCAGGATCAGCATGATCGGGCCGCCGCCGATGTCGGTGCCCTTCGTCAGGGCGCCGGAGAACGAGCCGAAGAACACGTCGGTGTTGGACTTGGTGCCCGAGGAAATCACGTCGGTGACGGCGTCGGTGGCCGACACCACGGTGTAGAGGATCAGCGGGGTGAAGGCGGAGGCGAGCACGGTCAGCCACAGGAAGCCCACCGCCTCGGTCAGCGCCTCGGTGAGCGGCACCCCGCGCACGGCCCGCTTGGCCACGGCCAGCAGCCACAGCACGAGCGTCAGGATCGTGGAGGCGGCGAACACGACGGCGTACTGCCGCAGGAACGAGGTGTTCGTGAAGTCCACCTGTGTGGTCTTCGTCACGGCGCCGGAGAGCTTGTCGATCGTCCACGAGGCGGCGTCGGCGCAGCCTTTGCCGAGGGAGGTGAGGGGGTCGAGCGAATCCACCGGATTCGTCGTCTTCGCGGGGGCGCCGGGGTCGCCTTTGGTGCAGTAGTCCTTGGCGGGACCGCGGATGAGGTCGCACGGGTCGGTACCGGTCGCGGAGGGGCGAGGGACTGTCGTCGGGTCGCCCGGAGCGGCCAGGACGCGTGTGGCCAGCAGTACGGCGGTCGTCTGGGCGGTCGCCAGCACCGAGGCCACGGTGAGGGCCCGGCGACGCGTCGTCGCACGGCCCGCGCCGCCTTGTGGGCACGCGCCGCCTTGTGGGCACGCGGCAGCGCCGGGCAGGAGAGCCGGACTATCGGGCATAGGTGAAGCCTCCGAACCCGTTCACTGCGTCGGTCATGTCCTGGGCCGATGACGCCGCCTGGTCCCGCCCGACGGGGGTGGGGCCGTCCTTCTGCTGGAAGTCGGTGATCTTCCAGTCGCCCGCGGCCCACTTCATCTCGAAAGTGTTGGTGAACCAGCTCTCGGTGACCGGGTTGGTCGAGCCTTCACCCGCCAGCCCGAAGAGCGACGAGTACCAGATGCTCACGGTCGCGGATGCGCTTGTGTACTGCACCAGTTTGGTGCCGACCGGGTTCGTACGGGAGACGAAGGTCGTGCCCTTCGGCGCGGTGCTGTCCGGCTGGAGGCCGATCCGCTGCAGGAACGCGGGGTCGGAGTAGACCTTGTCGAGCTGACTCTGCGAGGCGGCCGCGACATCCGCTGCGTAGACGGTGCTGACGATGGCGTGCCGGCGGCCCGTGTTGAACATGTCGACGCCGCCGAGCGCCACCGCGTAGTTCGCCGCGGCCGACTGGGCGCCCTCCGCCGTGTGGGGGAAGCCGGAAGGGATGCCGTTGGTCTTGCCGCTGACGGGGCGTTCGCCGGAGGGGGCGGTGGCGGCGGGGGCGCCGTCCTTCGCGCCTGAGGACCCTGAGGACCCCGAGGTCCCTGAGGACCCCGTCGAGGGCGCCCCGGACGCGGTGCCGGGGGAATCGTGCCCGCCGCGGTTGGCGAACGCGAGCGCCGCGATGAGGAGGACGACGATGCTCACCACCGTCACCAGGGCACGCCGGGGCTGGCCCCGGCGCGGAGCGCCGCCGTGCCCCGCCGGACCCTCGGGCAGCCGGGTCCGGGTCCCGGGTCCGTCCTGACCGGTGTTCACCACGCGGTCGCCCCCTCGGGCACCGGGCCCGCGGGCACGCCGGAGCGACGCCTGTCGCGGACGGCACCGCTGCTTGGTTGAGTGGGCATCAGCACGCAGCCTCGGAGGGGAAGGCGGAGCCGGGGACGGGCTCCGGAATGTTGCGCTCGGACCGGCGGGTACCGGCTGAGCCGACCGGGCTAGACGGCCATCCCGTACACGATGGTGAACAGCGTGCCGAGTGAACCGATGATGAACACGCCGGTCAGTCCGGCGATGATCAATCCCTTGCCCTGCTCCGCGCTGAAGGTGTCGCGCAGTGCGGTGGCGCCGATCCGCTGTTTCGCGGCGCCCCAGATCGCGATGGCCAGGCACAGCAGGATCGCTGTCGCCATCACCACCTCGATCATCACACGTGCTTCATTGCCGAGGGATCCGAAGGGACCCCAGTCGGGGGCGATGCCACCGATGATGGTGTTGATGTCGCCCTTCGCGGCTGCCAGGTACATGTAACTCACCACCCCGCTCGATCAGTTGACTCCCTCGCCGGGGCGCAAGGGGCCAGGACCCAGTCTGACGGAGGAATCCGCTGTTGCATGTCGACTCAGCGACTTTCTCGGCGGATCGTCCGTGCAAATCGGTCCGCAGCCGTCAGACTGGTTGGCGGACCATTGTTCGAAGGATGTAGACGACTACTCTGTGTATCACGCGGGTGACCGCAGGGCAACGATGGGAACGTACGACAACGTACGGGACCGCGGACCCCGGACGCGAGCGGGCGGTACGGCGCGCGACCGGCGGGAACTGAGCGCTCAGGAAGGGGCGGGCGGCTGTGGCGCGCAAGGTCTGGCTCACCGTCATCGTCGGTGCGGGCCTGTGCTGTTCGTTCCTGGCGTTGCTGGTGGTGGGTACGTTTTCGGCCGCGGCCGGCCTTGCCAGGAACGGCGGCGGGGCGGTCACTCTGGCCAAGGGTACGGTACCGGCCATATATCAGCCGATCGTCCTGAAGTGGGGCAATCTCTGCCCGGCGATCAACCCGGCGCTGCTGGCCGCCCAGCTCTACCAGGAGAGCGGCTGGAACGCGCGGGCGCAGAGTCCGGCGCAGGCGCAGGGGATAGCGCAGTTCATCCCGGGCACCTGGGCGACGCACGGCGTGGACGGCAACGGCGACGGCAGGACGGACGTCTGGGACCCGCAGGACGCGATCCCGTCGGCGGCCTCGTACGACTGCGAGCTCGCCTCCTATGTGAAGAACGTGCCGGGTGACGTCACGGACAACATGCTCGCCTCCTACAACGCGGGGGCGTACGCGGTGATACAGGCCGGCGGGGTCCCGGCGTTCGCCGAGACCCAGAACTACGTGAAGACCATCCGCACGCTGGAGAAGAGCTTCGCCGCCCCGGTCGGCCGGCTGGCGCCCTCCCAGCAGGCGGCCGCGGCGATCTACTACGCCCAGCAGCAGCTCGGCAAGCCGTACCTGTGGGGCGGCGAGGGCACCGCGGCGCAGGGCGGGCGGTTCGACTGCTCGGGGCTGACGCAGGCGTCGTACGAGTCGGTCGGCATCAGCCTGCCGCGGGTCGCCAACGACCAGTGGAACGCGGGTTCGCACCCGGCCCGGTCCGAACTCCTCCCCGGGGACCTGGTGTTCTTCGCCACCGACCTCAACGACCCGCGGACGATCCATCACGTCGGGATCTACGTCGGCGGCGGGTACATGATCGACGCGCCGCACACGGGTGCGGTGATCCGCTTCGACCCGATCGACTCGGCGGACTACATCGGGGCGACCCGGGTGACCCAGGCGGGGGCGCAGGCGCTGCCGACGAAGGCCGCGGCCTGAGTCGTACCCCCCCGGTGGATGGTGCGGATGTGACGTATGCGTTCGGTGAGGTCGTGGCCTGAGCCTCGCCGATCGGCGCCGGTTTGTCCCTTCTCGCTGGTCACCCTTGTATAACGGCATGGTGATCATCTGGCGAAGACCGGAACGCTACGTACCGTGTCGCGAGTTGTACGGGAGAGAATGGCGCGGGACGCAAGCGACGGGGGTTGCGGACGAGCCCAGCCAGCCTGGCACCGTACGTAAGGGGCACCACCGCTATGGCCAAGGTCGCTAACGACAGCGTGAACCCTGACATCAGCCTGCTCCGTGACATCAACGACTTCGCCAAGCAGGCGCCGCACGGCGTCGACAGGGCGGTCCAATTCCTCAGCGACTACGGGCTGATCGCCGTTGCCGCCGTCCTCGCCGGCTGGTGCTGGTGGCGGGTGGCCCGGCGCTCGGCGGACGCGCCCGCCGCGGTGGCCGGCGTGCTGTGGGCGGTCCTGGCCGGCGGCCTCGCCCTCCTGCTCAACATCCCGGTCCGCGCCTTCGTCCACCGGCCCCGCCCGTACACCGAGCACGACGGCCTCGACGTCCTGGTGCACGGCGGCCACCACTACTCCTTCGTCAGCGACCACGCGGCCCTCACCGGTGCGGTCGCCGTCGGCCTGTTCATGGTCAGCCGCCGCCTCGGCGCCGCGGCACTGCTGGTCGCCCTCGCCGAAGGGATCAGCCGGATCTACCTCGGCGCCCACTACCCCACCGACGTCGTCGGCGGCTTCGCCCTCGGCGCCGCGACGTGCCTCCTCCTGGCCCCCCTCGCCCTGGCCCTCCTCACCGCCCTCACCACGTCCCTGACCACCACCCGCCTGGCCTTCCTCATCCGCCGCCCCGGCGGCCCGGCGATCCCGTCCCCCGCCCCTCAACAGCGCGCGGACGACAAGGGCTTGGCGGCGTAGTGGGCCGTCCGGTCAGCTCCCGTCGTCGGGGACGCAGCGGATGCCGCGGACGAGCTGGTCGAGGTCGGCTGCGACTTCGACGAAGCGGTCGTGGTCCCAGGCCATGAGGAAGATGTGGACGTCGGTGTCGTATGTGTCGTCGCGGAAGACGTAGTTGACCTGTTCGTACGGTCCGTTGCCCAGGTCACCACTCCATCGGGACCTGACTCCGGTGCCCAGCGCCTCGGTCTCGAACCATTCCGCTGTCGCCTCGCTCGTGGCGCTCTTGGTGCCCCAGTAGGCATAGTGCTGGAACGCTTCCTCCCGGGTGCCGTCCCGTTTCCACATGGCGATGGCGGCGAGCACGGGCAGCCTGGTGTAGTCGGGGCAGTGCAGGTAGAACACGTGCGCTCCGATGTGTCCGATCGCGTTGTCGCGGGCCAGCAGCAGGGCCTCCGCGAACGGCAGCACCTCATTCTTGACGATCTTCTTCGTCAGGGTGCGTCCGGCCCTCAGAAAGCGATCCCTGGCATAGTCGAATGCCCACTCCGCCTCATCCGCCCACTTGGTTCCGGGAAAGCTCACCGGCATCGGAAACCACCGGGACCGGTCGTAGTCGACCGTGATCCAGTTATCGGTCGCCTCACGGGTCTCGAAACTCATACGTTCTCCTGTGCCGGTTCCCAGCGGAACGTGCCCATGATGGCGTCGAACAGTGCGCACAGCAGCTTCGCGGTGCCGTCGTCGGGGCTGCCGGCTCCGAAAGTGGAGAACGACGAGAGCAGCCAGCCGTCCGCCCTCCCCGGTGCCGGCAGCAGGTACTCGACGCGCCGGGACGGATGGTCGACCCCGCGCTCGGCGTCGGCGGCGTACACCTTTTCGGTACGGATACCGGCGGTGCCGTCGAGTTCGACCGGCGTCCCTCCTTCGCCGGCCGACAGGAGTTCGGCCAGGACCTGTCCCGGCTGCGGCGCATCGGGCTTGCCGAATTCCACGAAGGAGACGAGGAAGGAGGCCGGCAGGTTCTTCTCGGGCCGGCCGAAGGGCAGGTAGAGATCGACGCCGGCGTTCTGCCGTGCCTGGGCGATCAGCCTCTTCAGCCGGGCCTCCAACTCCCGTCGGTACGGGGCGACCTGGTCACGGCTGTGCTTGGCGAACGCCTGGTCGAGGAGGGCGGTGAGCGCTTTGTCGGTGCCCCGCTGGACCGGGATCTTCTGCCATTCGCGCGGGACCACGATGCGGTAGCCGCGTATCGCGCCGGTCGCCGTCACGAGCCGATCTCCGAGGTGGTGAGTTCCTTGAGGCGGCCGAACTCGTCCCAGTGCGGGGAGGTTTCACCTTCCAGATCGGGGTGCGCGACGCCGCCCGCGAAACCGTTGCCGATCCAGTTGACCAGGTCGCTGCCGCCGGCCCAGTGGCCGAATTCGTCAACGACGTTCGCGGCGCCGTTCGCCAGCCGGATGGTGTTCATGAAACTTGTGCCGCGAGCGAGGGCGTTCGGGAAGAGCCGGGTGTCGGGGAACGTCTCGGCGAGCGATCGCAGTTTCGACACTTTCTCGATCACCGTGTTCTCGCCGGCCGCGAGGAACTTCTCGCCGACGGCCCGGCCGTAGTTCACGAAAGGAGACCAGGTCCGGTTGAGGCCCGCCTGGTCGAACTCCTCCACGAGCCCTGCGCCTTTCGCCGCAGCGCGGGCCGCGCTGCTGGCGCCCGCCTCCGCCGTGCCCCGCAGGCCACTCGCTATGGTCTCCGCGAACTCCGTGGAACCCGTCAGGAAACTCTTCGTCAGAACCGACGTTCCCAGGGTCGCCAGGGCGAAGACGTCGAGGCCGACGTCGATCCAGGAGCCGTCGCCGGTGAGGGCCAGGGAACCGTGGCCGGCCAGGGCGGCGAACATCAGGCCGGCGAGGAGCCAGGTGGCCACGTCCAGGCCGGGGATGAAGAGAGACACGACGACGAGCGCGGTGACGATCCACGTGCAGATGTCGGCGAGGAGTTTGATCATCTCGGCGTGCTCGTGGACGAAGTCCTTGAACCCGTCCCAGCGGCTGTCCTTGAGGCCGTCGTGCTCGGTGTTCTCGATCTTCTGCTTCCAGTGGCTCGCTCGGGCGTCGCGGTGGTCCTTGGTGCGGGCCAGTTGGGCTTTGGCGTCCGCCAACTCACCCTGGGCGGCGTGCTTGGCGCGGTCGTCGGCGGCCTTCTGCTGCTCCTCGGCCGGTGTCAGGCGCGGCGGTGGGCTGCCCGGGGCGGGTTTCGCGTCGGGCGCGTTCGCGGTGGCCGCGACCGCCTGGGCTCTGGCCAGCGCGCGCAGGGAGTCGGACTGGCAGTCCTCCAGGTCGTCGGCCCAGTGGGCCAGATAGCCGGAGACGTGCTCGTAGCGGGTGGCGACCTTGTCCAGGCCGCCCTGCAACTCGGCCGCGCTGTCGCGGAGTTCGTCCGCGAACCGGCCGATGTTGTCGTCGCCCGCGATGGTCTTCAGCAGGGCGATCTGGTCGCGGATGGTTCCCGCCATCTTTCCGAGCCGAGTCGCCTCGGTACGGATCTCCTGCGGATCCCCGGGTATCGGGTCCTGTGCCTCGTCGAGCACGATCCACTCGGAATCTGCCGCCCTGGCCATACGTGCGCGTTCCTCTCCCCCTGCGCGAACCGCGGTACGGGCCCGCGCGACCGCCGCTCGGTCATTCCGCTTTCGTCAGACCGTTCTTGAGCTTCTCGTCGACGTCCTTGAACGCGTCCAGGGTTTTCTCCGTCATCTCGCCCATGGCCTGGATCTTTTCGAGCAACTTGTGCCGGTGGTAATCCCAGTTCGCGGCGAAGTCGTGCATCGCGTGGATCATGTCGCCGGAGCCCAACTCGTCCGCGATGTCCGCCTGGTGGTGCTTGGTGTCGTCCAACTCCCGCTGGATCGCCTTGAGATTGCGGGCGGAGTCCTCCAGATGGTCGTACGAGACCTTCAGGTCCGTCATCCGTTCGTGCCCTCCCGGCGAGATCTGGCGGAAACCACCAACCTCTCAAGTCTTTTGGGAACCGAACAACCGCCGGAGGGCAAAGGAGAGCAAAGTCCGGCGGCGCGAGTGCGGGCGAGTGCGGGCGAGTGCGGGCGAGTGCGGGGCGGGGGGTGCCTTGACGGGCCGACTTCGGTGAAGGCGGTGTGAAGCGTGATGCGAACAGGTACCGATCGGGGTCGGCCCCTACAGCCCCATCGCTCGCGCCGGTAGGGTCGAAGCGAAGCGCAACCGACCGGAACCGGACGATTCACGGGGGACTCCGAAGTGACCCGCTCTTCCCTGCCCATTGCCGTCGCCTTCGCCGCTTCGGCGGGCCTGCTGCTGACCGCCTGCGGCGGGGGCGGGTCGGACAGCGCGGACAAGATCCAGCCGTCAGCGACGACGGCAGCGGCGCCGACCACGACCTCATCGACCCCGACGCCGACCCCTCCGACGGGCCCTGACGCCCCGAAGTTCAACCTCCCGCCGGACCTGACGGTGGAGTTCACCGGCTTCGACAGCGCGAAGGCCGAGGACAAACTCGTCCTCCAGGACGCCAGTTACGCCGCGAAGTCGGTTCTCGAACTTGAAGTGCAGCCCCGTACCAAGGTGACGCCGAACTTCTCCCGCTTCTGGACCGGTGAACGCGGTGCCTCCTACGCCGACTCGCTGATCAGCCAGATCAAGGGCGGCACCGTCATCACGGGCGTCTACCGTTACTACAACCCTGTCGTGAAGTCCGTTCAGGGCGGCGCCATGCAGGTCACGTACTGCGAGGACCAGCGCAAGGCCTACTCGAAGGATTTCACAACGGGCAGGGTCCACGTCACCTCGCCCTCACCTTCGGATTTCCGGCAGTGGACCTTGCTGATGTCCAAGTCGTCGTCAGGCGAGTGGCAGGCCTTTGACCACAGTTGGCTGAAGGGGGCGAAGCAGTGCGCGGTTTCCTGACAACCCGTTCGAGCCGCTGCTCCGTTGTCGCGGTGGCGTGCGCGGCGCTGCTGTCCCTGGCCATAGGGACGGCGTCCGCCGGCGACGGGGTCGACCAGGGCGACAGCAAGACCACGGACACCGGGGGCGATGGTACGACCTACTACTCGCACGTGACGTACACGCACCGGGGTGGTGGCGCCCCCGGCGACGATTCGAAGCCGGTGCGGTCGTCGAACGTGAACTGGACGCCGCCGGTGTGCTGGTACGAGAGCATGACGCCGGAAGAGTTCAAGTCCGAGATCGACCGGCGGTACATCAGTGCCGGGCAGTCCCGTGCCGACACCGTCGCCAACTACTACAACCAAGTTCAGTCCAAGATGAACGAGATCAAGTACCACCAGGGGGACGACGGCAGTTGGTGGGTGCTTGCCTGGGACCAGCACGCGCTGGAGAGGAACGACACCCCCTTGTGCCCTTACAACGAGGGCTGGTTGTGGCAGGGACCGAATGATCCCGCGCCGCCGTTGCCGGTGTCGCCGCAGGTTCTTGCGCAGGCCGCGTACGGGCAGATGACTCTGCCGACGCGCAAGGTGGATCTCAGCCCCGACGCGCAGAATCAGAAGGTCAACCTGCCGACGTATGTGAGCTTCGACCGGGCGCTGGGCCAAGTCTCCGTGACCGCCCAGGTCGGCCCCGTGGCGGCGACCGTGGTGGCTGTTCCCTACAGCCTGCATGTCGAGGCCGGGACCTCGTATGCGGACCCTGCCAGCTGCGACTACACCTTCGGTGACGCCAACGGCGGCTACAAGGTGAACAGTGCCGGCGCGGACTGCAACATCACCTACCGGAAGGCCACTCAGGGGACCACCTATCCCTTGCGTGCCGAGATCACCTGGCGCGTGACCTGGACCCCCACCGCGGATGTGCAGCCCGGGGGCACGCCCATGGACGACGGGTTCTCCGATTCCCAGCAGGACGTGCAGGTGCAGGAGATCCAGACCGTCAACCGGTGACCGCAGGGTCGGCCTTTCCCCGGGCGCTCGGTCGGTCAGAGGGACTGGGGGAAGGTGAAGAGGTGGTTGGGGTCGAGGTGGGACTTGAGGGTGGCGAGGCGGGACGCGTTGGGGCCGTAGTAGGCGGTGCGCCAGTTCTTGAGGGTGGGGTCGGTGTAGTTCTGATAGGCCGCGCCGGAGGCGTAACGGCGCATGGCCGCGTGGGTCGTGTCGAGCCAGGACGTGTCCGCGAGGTGGTCCGAGGCGAGGTACTGGACCAGGACGCGGGACCTGCGGTGGGAGAAGGCGGTGGCCGTGGGGGAGGGGCGGTTGACCGCGCCGCCGAGCGCCGTGAGGGCGATGCTGCCCGCGCCGCCGCCGGACTGGTTGGCCAGGCGCTGGGTCTGGGCGAGGAGCGTGTCGATGCCGGCGGCCGAGAGCCGGCTGTCGTAGAAGTCCGAGCGGGCGGTGTAGGTCTCGCGCCCCAGGTGCCCGGCCGGCGCCAGGTGGCACTGGGCGGCGGAGAGGCCCGAGCAGCCGGCGTAGGAGAACATCGCGTCGAGGAAGGCGTGCGGCCGCAGGGAGACCGAGGAGGCGGGCCCGGGCCCGCCCGGGGCGTCGGCCAGCCGGTCCGCGGCGGCGGCGAGTTCGTCGCGGGAGCCGGTGGACATCAGGGCGACCGAGACGGTCGGTGAGCCGCCGGGCGCGCAGTCGAGGTGGAGCGCGGACCAGATGGGGTCCGGCTGGTCGGGGCCCCAGGACTGCCAGGAGCGGATCACCGCGGCGGCCCGGCTCCACGGCCAGGTGAGGTAGCCGGTGACGACGTCGGGCGTCGCGTGCGTGCTGAAGCGGAGCGAGGTGACGACGCCGAACTGGCCGTTGCCCGCGCCGCGCAGCGCCCAGAAGATGTCGGGTTCGGCGTCGGCGGAGACCTCGTGGGTGCGGCCGTCGGGTGTGATGAGCGTGGCGCCTATGAGGTTGTCGCATGTCAGGCCCATGGAACGGCTCAGTACGCCATGGCCGCCGCCGAGCGTGAGGCCGGAGATGCCGACCGAGGGGCAGGAGCCGCCGGGGACGCAGCGGCCCTGGTCGCCCAGGGTGCTGTAGACGTCGATCAGTTTGGCGCCGGCGCCGATGGTGGCGTTGGTGCCGTCCAGCCGGATGGAGTTGAGCCGGGAGACGTCGATGATCAGGCGTCCGTCGCCGCTCGACCAGCCCGCGTATGAATGGCCGCCGCTGCGGACCACCGGCACGGTGCCGGTGCGCGTGGCGAAGTCCAGGCAGGCGCGGATGTCCTCGGCGCCGGTGACGTAGGCGATGCCGGCCGGGCGCAGGTTGTCGTAGCGGGTGTTGTAGAGGCGGCGGCCGGTCGCGTAGCCGCTGTCCTGGGGGAGGACGAGGTCGCCGTCGAGGGAGGAGCCGAGTGCCTTCCAGTCCGCCTTCACATGGGTGGGCCTGGGGGAGGGGGAGTGCGGCGGCGTGCTGGTGGCGGCGGCGGTGCTGGACGCCGCGCCGGCCTTCGCGTCGTCGCCGGTGCCGTCACCGGTGCAGCCGGAGAGCCAGGCGGCGGCGAGTACGGCGCCGCCGGCCATGAGCGCGGTACGGCGGGCCGGTGGGCGGGCGGGCGCCGACCCGAAGGGGGCCGGCCGTGCCGGAAGGTCCGTCGAGTCCGCCGGGTCCACCCGGTCTGCCGGGTCCGCTTGGCCGGCCTGTTCCGTGGCTGTCTGGTTCACCGTTGCTCCACCGCCGCATCACGTCCGCGCACGGGGTCGGGCCGACCCCGGCGGCAGGTGCCTACTGCCCACGCGCACCTCCGGTAACCCAAGACGACGCAGCCGGGGTTCCGGTTGCGACGATTTTCGCCGGTCAACGGCCCCCGGCAGGCCCTCGGGTGACGGAAGGGCGGCAGGGCTGGGAGGAGGGGGACGCGATCCGGCGCTGCGGGACCTCCCCGACGGCGTCGCCGGTGAGCTGTACCGCGCAGGGCCCGGGCTCGCCCGCGGCTACCCCGGGACCCTCGGCCGGGCTTCCGTCAGAGCGCCCGCCCTCAAACGCCCCCGTGCTCCCCCGCGTCCCGCCGGGCCCGGTCACGCGACCGGCGGGCCGGCCCGCGCCAGCCGCACGTACAGCGCGCCGACACGAAGGCACCGCGTTCCGTGACGGAGGTACGGTGCCCGGCTTCGTCCCGGTCGCTCCCCGTGGACCCGGCGGTGCTGCCATCAGCGGCGGAGGGGGAAAGGGCGGGGGGTTCGGTAGCGACCACATCGCGCACCCCTCCACCGTAACGGGCGTGACGGCGTACTCAAGACCGTCGTTAAGCGGAACGAGGCCCCGGTCGCCTGCCCGGCGCCCGGCCGTACAGGGACGGATGGGTGATCGTGGCAGCGGTAGGAAGGTTTCCGGCGGAGGTCGTGCCCGGCGGATCGGCGCCCGCGCCTGCGCCCGCGTCCGGGCCACCGGGCAGCCTGGGCAGCCCGGGTGCCCGTACGGCACTCGCGGCGGTCGCCGCCCTCGCGCTCGCCGGGGCGCTCGGCGGCTGCGCCGGCAGTGGCGCCGCCGCCGAGGGGCCGAGCGGTGAGCCGCAGGGCGTCGCGGCGGCAAGGGCCGTGGGGGCGGCGCCCGATGTGCTGGTACGGGCCGGCAGCTCACGGGTGCGGACGTCGATGCGGATGGCGAGCGGCGGCACCTGGCTGACGATCACCGGCACCGGCGGGTTCGACTACGCCCGCCGGCAGGGGCGGCTGACGCTGGACCTGCCCGAGGACGCGGCCGGGGTGGCGGAGCACAAGCCGCTCACCGAACTGCTGACACCGGGCGCGCTCTACATGAAGGACCGGGGCGCCGGGGTGCCGGCCGGCAAGTGGGTGCGGGTGGACACCACCCGGCTGCCGGACGGGAATCTGGTGACCGGGGGCGCCACAGAACCGCTGGCCGCGGCCGAACTGCTGCGCGGCGCCGGGCCGGTGACCTTCGTCGGAGCGGAGACCCGGGACGGGGTGCGGGTGCGGCACTACCGGGGCACCGCCGACATCGCCCGCGCCGCGCAGGCCGCGCCGGCGGCCGACCGGGGTCCGCTGGAGGCGGCGGCGAAGGGGTTCACGGTGACCCGGGTGCCCTTCGACGCGTGGCTGGACTCGGTCGGGCGGCTGCGGGAGCTGAGCCAGCGGTTCACTTTCAGCGCCGCCGGGACGAGGCGGGGGGCCGGGCACAATGTGACGGTGGTCTCTACCACCCGCTTCGACGGATTCGGCACCGCGGTGCCGGTGATCATGCCCCGAGCTGCGGACATCTGGTCCGGAAAGATCGTTTCTGCCCAACCGCAGTAAGGGCCCCGCCGGATCGGGCCTCATCGAAATGGCCCATCCGTGCCATGCGCCGGAGCACGTGTGGTCCCTACCCTGGAGTACGGCCGAGTGGGTCAGGGGGCGATTCGTGAGCGAGGAGGTGGTACGCGCATGGTGCCTTCGCCCGGAACTTCGGTGCAGGACGACCCGGTGGCGCTGATGGAGATCGAACTGTGCGGTGAGCTGATGATCGCCGCGTCCACCGCCGACGGTGACCGGCTCAGCTTCGCCCGGATCGACGAGGTCCTGGACGTCGCGCCCAGCGCGCCGACCGCCAACTAGCCGACACGTCAGCCGGCACCCTCGTCAGCCGGCACCCACATCATCCGGCGCCAGCGCCCCCGCCAGCCGCCACCCACGCCGGCCGGCGTTCGCGTCATCCCGCGCCAGCCGTCAGCCGCCCTCAGGTCCGCAGCAGCCGCGCTATCGCCGCTGTCGCCTCCGCCACCTTCTCGTCGATCTCCGGGCCGCCGCCGACCGCCGCCGCGGCCACGCAGTGCCGCAGGTGCTCCTCCAGCAGCTGCAGGGCGAACGACTGCAGCCCCTTGGTGCTCGCCGAGACCTGGGTGAGGATGTCGATGCAGTAGACGTCCTCCTCGACCATCCGCTGCAGGCCCCGGATCTGGCCCTCGATCCTGCGCAGCCTCTTGAGGTGGGACTCCTTGTCATGGCTGTAGCCATGCGGCCCGTGCGGCTCCACACTCTCCCCCGCGACGCTTTCCGAGGTCATCCGGCCTGCCCGCCCTTCTGTCCCGTTATACCCCCGATGGGTATAGCTTACCGAATCGATACCTTGTGCGAGGCATCCCCTGTCAGGAGGTTTGGCCTCATGGGCGACACTGGGTGACACCGGTCAACCGTGGCTGGATGATGCACCTAGCATCAACGAGACCGAAACCGAGCACCCCGAGGACCTCAACGTGCGCTTTCGTCTGACCCCCAGGGAGACGAGCTTCTACGACATGTTCGCCGCATCCGCGGACAACATCGTCACCGGTTCGAAGCTCCTCATGGAACTGCTCGGGGCCGATTCGGCGACCCGGCCGGAGATCGCGGAGCGTATGCGGGCGGCGGAGCACGCGGGCGACGACGCGACGCACGCGATCTTCCACCAACTCAACTCCTCCTTCATCACCCCGTTCGACCGGGAGGACATCTACACCCTCGCGGGTTCTCTCGACGACATCATGGACTACATGGAAGAGGCCGTTGACCTGGTCGTCCTCTACAACGTGGAGGAGCTTCCCAAGGGGGTCGAGCAGCAGATCGAGGTGCTGGCGCGCGCCGCGGAGCTGACCGCCGAGGCGATGCCCAACCTGCGCACGATGTCCAACCTGACCGAGTACTGGATCGAGGTCAACCGCCTGGAGAACCAGGCCGACCAGATCCACCGCAAGCTGCTCGCACAGCTGTTCAACGGGAAGTACGACGCCATCGAGGTCCTCAAGCTCAAGCAGATCGTGGACGTGCTGGAAGAGGCGGCGGACGCTTTCGAGCACGTGGCGAACACGGTGGAGACCATCGCGGTCAAGGAGTCCTGACCACCCGTGGACACCTTTGTTCTGATCGTGACCGTCGGGGTCGCGCTCTTCTTCACGTACACCAACGGCTTCCACGACTCGGCGAACGCCATCGCCACCTCGGTCTCCACCCGGGCGCTGACACCCAAGGCGGCGCTGGCGATGGCCGCGGTGATGAACCTGCTGGGCGCCTTCCTCGGTCAGGGGGTGGCCGGCACCGTCAGCAAGGGCATCATCAGCACGCCCCACGGGAACGCCGGGATGGGCGTGCTCTTCGCCGGCCTGGCGGGCGCCGTCGTCTGGAACCTGCTGACCTGGTACTTCGGGCTGCCGTCGAGCTCCACCCACGCGCTGTTCGGCGGCCTGGTCGGCGCCGCGCTCGCCGGTGGCGTGCTGGTGCACTGGTCCGGGGTGGTCGACAAGGTCATCGTGCCGATGTTCGTCTCGCCGGTGGTCGGCTTCGTGGTCGGCTACGCGATCATGCTGGCGATCCTCTGGTTCTTCCGGCGGGCCAACCCGCACAAGGCCAAGCGGGGCTTCCGGATCGCGCAGACCATCTCGGCGGCGGCGATGGCGCTCGGCCACGGTCTGCAGGACGCGCAGAAGACGATGGGCGTGGTGGTGCTTGCGCTGGTCATCCACGACCCGTCCCGGGGCTTCGGCATCCCGGTCTGGGTGAAGCTGGTCTGCGCGCTGATGATGTCGCTGGGCACGTACGCGGGCGGCTGGCGGATCATGCGGACGCTGGGACGCCGCATCATCGACCTGGACCCGCCGCAGGGCTTCGCGGCCGAGACCACCTCGGCCGGCATCCTCTACGCGACCTCGTACCTCTTCCAGGCGCCGGTCTCCACCACCCATGTGATCACCTCGGCGATCATGGGCGTGGGGGCCACGAAGCGGGTCAAGGCGGTCCGCTGGGGGGTGGCGAAGAACATCGTCGCCGGGTGGTTCATCACCATGCCGGCCGCCGGTGTGGTGGCCGCGGCCGGGTACTACCTGATCCGGCTGATCTTCGGCTGACCGGCCCGGAGACGGATCAGGCCCCGCTTCCCGGCCGGGAAGCGGGGCCTGCGCCCTGCGGTGGCACCGCCATGCAGCACCGCACGGCGGTCTGTGTCACCCGAAGCGGCCGGAGATGTAGTCCTCGGTCGCCTGGACGGACGGGTTGGAGAAGATCCGCTCGGTGTCGTCTATCTCGATGAGCTTGCCGGGCTGCCCGACCGCCGACAGGTTGAAGAAGGCGGTACGGTCCGACACGCGTGCGGCCTGCTGCATGTTGTGGGTCACGATGACGATCGTGTACTTGGACTTCAGCTCGCCGATCAGGTCCTCGATGGCGAGGGTGGAGATCGGGTCGAGCGCCGAGCACGGCTCGTCCATCAGCAGGACGTCCGGCTCGACCGCGATGGCGCGGGCGATGCACAGCCGCTGCTGCTGGCCGCCGGAGAGACCGGAGCCGGGCTTGTTGAGGCGGTCCTTGACCTCGTTCCAGAGGTTGGCGCCCTTGAGCGACTTCTCCACGATGGTGTCGAGCTCGCCCTTGCGGCGGATGCCGTTGAGCCGCAGGCCGGCCGCCACGTTGTCGTAGATCGACATGGTGGGGAACGGGTTCGGCCGCTGGAAGACCATGCCGACCGTCCGGCGTACCGTCACCGGGTCGACGCCGGGACCGTAGAGGTTCTCGTCGTCAAGGAGCACCTTGCCCTCGACGCGGCCGCCGGGGGTGACCTCGTGCATACGGTTCAGGGTGCGCAGGAAGGTCGACTTGCCGCAGCCGGACGGGCCGATGAAGGCCGTCACCGAGCCGGGCTCGACGGTCATCGAGATGTCGTCGATGGCCTTGTGGTTGCTGTAGAAGGCGGAGAGGCCGCTGACGTCGATTCGCTTGGCCATGGGGATCACTTCTTTTCTGCTGGTTCGACCGGGTCACCGGTCGCGCGGCGGGGGCCGCTCAACGGGACTTCGGCGCCTTCCAGCGGGCGATGCCGCGGGCCACCAGGTTCAGGATCATCACGAAGGCGATGAGGACGAGGGCTGCCGCCCAGGCACGGTTGTAGCTCGCGTCGTTGCCGTTGCCGTACTGCTCGTAGATGAAGTACGGCAGCGACGACTGCGGGCCGCTGAACGGGTTGTTGTTGATGATGTTGCTGCCGAAGACCAGCAGCGCGATCGGCGCCGTCTCACCGGAGATACGGGCGATGGCCAGCATCACACCGGTGGTGACACCGCCGACGGCGGTCGGCAGGACCACCTTCGTGATGGTGCGCCACTTCGGGACGCCGAGCGCCAGGGACGCCTCGCGCAGCTCGTTCGGGACGAGCTTGAGCATCTCCTCGGTGGAGCGGACCACGACCGGCATCATCAGGATCGCCAGTGCGAGCGCGCCGGGGAAGCCGGAGGCGGGTGCCTTGTCGAAGATCACGAACCAGATCGACAGGATGAACAGACCCGCGACGATCGACGGCACACCCGTCATGACGTCCACGAAGAAGGTGACCCACTTGGCGAGCATGCCCTTGCCGTACTCGACCAGGTAGATCGCGGTGAGGATGCCCAGCGGGGCGGCGATGACGGTGGCGATGCCGACCTGCTCCAGGGTGCCGATGATGGCGTGGTAGACGCCGCCGCCGGGACCGATGGTGAGCACGTTGTTCATCGAGTGGGTCAGGAAGGAGCCGTCGAGGACCTTCACGCCCTTGCTGATCGTCGTCTGGACCAGCGAGTAGAGCGGGATGACGGCGAGGATGAAGCTCGCCCAGACCAGGCTGGTGGCCACCCGGTCCTTGGCCTGGCGGGTGCCCTCGACCCGGGCGGTGATCGCGAAGTTGCCGGCCACGAAGAGCACCAGCGCGATCAGGCCCCACTGGATCTGGCTGTCCAGGCCGGCGGCGGCGCCGATGGCGCAGGCGACCGCGATGGCGCCGACCGCGATGGCGGGGGTGGACCAGCCGGGCAGCCGGCGGGTGGCGAGGTGGTTCCGGGGAGCGGGCGCGACCGGCGGCCGGTCCTGCGTGATGTCGGTCATGCGTTGGCCCCCGAGTACTCCTTGCGGCGCTGGATGATGATCCGGGCGGCGCCGTTGACCAGCAGCGTGATGACGAACAGCACCAGGCCGGAGGCGATCAGCGCGTCCCGGCCGAACTCGTCGGCCTCACCGAACTTGGCGACGATGTTCTGCGAGAAGGTGCCGCCGATCGGGTCCAGCAGGTGTGCGGACAGCTGCGGCGAGGCGGAGAGCACGGTGGCGACTGCCATCGTCTCGCCGAGCGCGCGGCCCAGGCCCAGCATGGACGCCGAGATGATGCCGGAGCGGGCGAAGGGGAGCACCGAGAGCCGGATGACCTCCCACCGGGTCGCGCCGAGCGCGAGCGCCGCTTCCTGGTGCATCTTGGGCACCTGGCGGATGACTTCCCGGCTGACGTTGGTGATGATCGGCAGGATCATGATCGCCAGCAGGATGCCCACCGTGAAGAGCGAGCGGGCCGAGGAGTTGGGGTCCTCCTTGGCGAAGATGACCGTCCAGCTGAAGTAGTTGTCCAGCCAGAGGTTGAGGCCGTGCAGGTGCGGCACCAGGAAGAGCGCGCCCCACAGGCCGTAGATGATGCTGGGCACGGCGGCGAGCAGGTCGATCACGAAGGCGATCGGGCCGCCGAGCTGCCGCGGTGCGTAGTGCGTGATGAACAGCGCGATGCCGACCGCGATCGGGACCGCGATGAGCATCGCGATGATCGAGCTGACGACCGTGCCGTAGGCCAGGACCGCGACGCCGAAGGACGGCGGGGTCAGGCTGGCGTTCCACTCGAAGGTGGTCAGGAAGTTGGTGTGGTCCTTGCTGATCGCGCTGACCGCGCGGACGGTCAGGAAGATGGCTATCGCGGCCATGACCACGAGCAGCAGGATGCCGGACCCGCGGGACATCCCGGCGAAGATCCGGTCGCCCGGGCGCGTGACGGTCCGGGTCGTGGTGGGGGGTGCGGAGGTGGGTGGAGCGGTGGTTGTCATAGGAGTTCTCCGGTCTGGGTGGGAGAGCCGGGCGGCTCCCCCGGCGGCGGTGCACCGGATGCACGGCGGGTCCCGTGGCCAAGGGTCTGGCCACGGGACCCGCCGGCGTGGATCAGCTGAGGGCGCTGATGGTGGAGCGGACCTTCGTGGCGATCGCGTCGGGCAGCGGCGCGTAGCCCTGCGCGGTGAGCTGCGCCTGGCCGTCGGCGCTCGCGATGTAGTTCAGGAAGGACTTGGTCAGCGGCAGGGTGGCCGGCTTGTTGCCCTTGTCGCAGGCGATCTCGTAGGTCACCAGGACGATCGGGTAGGCGTTGTCGGTCTTGGTGACGTACGCGGCGCTCAGGTCGAGCGACAGGTCCGCACCGGTGCCGACGACCTTCGCGGAGGCGATGCCCGCGGAGGAGTTGGCGGAGGTGGCCTCGACCGGCGCGGAGGCACCGGTGTTGATCTTGACCGTCGGGATGCTGCTGGCGGTCGCGTAGGAGAGCTCGAAGTAGCCGATGGCGCCTTCGGTCTGCTTCACCAGGCTGGCCACACCGGCGGACTTGGCGGCGGCCTGGCCGCCCTTGCCCGCCCACGCCTTGGCGTGCTCGTAGGGCCACGCGGCCGGGGCCGCGCCCTTGAGGTACTTGGTGAAGTTGTCCGTGGTGCCGGACTCGTCCTGGCGGTGGACGGTCTGGATCTTGCTGCTCGGCAGGGTGGCGCTCGGGTTGAGGGCCTTGATCGCCGGGTCGTTCCAGGTGGTGATCTGCGAGTTGAAGATCTTCGCCAGGGTGGTCGCGTCCAGCACCAGGTTGTCGACGCCCGGGAGGTTGTAGCCGACCGCGATCGGGCCGCCGACCATCGGGATGCTGATGCCCTGGCCGTCGGTGCAGACCTTCTTGGAGGCCGCGATCTCGGTGTCCTTCAGCGGGGAGTCGGAGCCGGCGAAGGCGTCCGTGCCCTGGTTGAAGTCGACGATGCCCTCACCGGAGGAGGAGCCCTTGTAGTTGATGGTCGACCCGGGGCAGGCCTGCTGGTAGTTCTTCACCCAGGAGTCGATGGCGTTCTGCTGGGCGGTGGAGCCCGAGGCCAGGATCTGGCCCTTCTCACAGGAGATCGAGCCCGCGTTCGCCGCGGCGCTGGTCGACGGCTGACCGCTGCTCGACGGCGTGGAGCTGCTGTCGTCGTTGTTGTCCGAACCGCAGGCGGTCAGGACCAGCGCGCCGGTAATCGCGACCGCGCCGACGGTCAGGGCACGGAGCCCGCTCTTACGCTGAAGCTTCACCTTCGAGTGTTCCTTCCGAGAGCCCGCCGGTGGACGGCGAAGCAGAGGGTTGTTGTATCTGCATCCACCCGGCGACGTGATGCTCACCGGTAAGGCCGAAATTAGGCAGATCAGGTGAAGCGACCCTCGGGAGACGGTGAACGCGAGGTGAACCTCGTCCATCAGGGTGGTGGCGGACTTTGTGGATCTTGAGCCGCACGTCGTCAGAGTGACACGCGGGGTTAACAGAAAAGGCGCGGTAACGCCCCGATCACGACCCGATCACGGGGGTCACGGGCGGGTCACGGCCCCGGGAGAGGGGGTGCGGGAGGGGTACGGAGGCGGGTTCCGTACCGGGTTTCGGCGCGGATTCGCGTGCTGTTCATCCAGGGTTCACCTCCGGCGGCGCGGGGACGGAGGCCGGTGGGCCCGCTCGGCCGGTTCGGCCGGTTCGGCCGGTTCGGCCGGTTCAGCCGGCGCAGTCCGCTCGGCCCGCTCGGTCCGCTCGGTCCGCTCGGCCCTTCAGTCCGCGAGGGTGCGCAGTGCCGCGTCCACCACCGGGCGGTCCCGGTCGTGGGTGAGGCGGTGCAGCGCGGCGGTCGGCGGCAGCCACACCATCCGGTCCACCTCGTGATTGACCTCGAAGGAGCCCGCGCCCGCCTCCGCGGCCCAGTAACGGACCTCCTTCGGGCGGCCCTCCACCAGATAGCGGGTGACCGGCAGCGGCGCCCCCAGCACGCACTCGAGACCGGTCTCCTCGCGGGTCTCCCGCAGCGCCGCGGCGGCCGTCTCCTCCCCCCGCTTCACCTTGCCCTTGGGCAGGCTCCAGTCGTCGTAGCGCGGGCGGTGGATCAGCGCGATCTCGATGGCGCCGTCGTACGGCGAGCGGCGCCACAGCACCACGCCGGCCGCGTGCACGGTCGTCGGGTCCCCTGCGTGCCCGCTCACCGGGCGCGGGGTCCTGCCTGCGCGGGCAGTGCGGCCTGCCGCCACACCAGCGAGAAGGCGAACCTGGCGGCCTCCACCTCGTGCCGCTGGTCGGCGTGCAGCACGCCCAGCGCGTACGCCGTGGCCGGCGCTATCCGCGGGGTACGGGCCGCGGCGGCCACCGCGGCCGCGGACTCGGCGGCCTCCCGGTGCCGCCGCAGCAGCAGGTCCGCCTCGGCGAACCGCGGGTCGCCCGGCGCCCCCGACTCCGGCACTTCGGCCGCGTACCGGCTCAGCCGCAGCAGGATCCGTACCTGGTGCCAGGGCGTGTCCTGCAGGTCCGCGGTCAGTTCGGCGCCGAGCGAGGCGCGCATGGCCTCGGCGTTGTACGGGTTCGCGGCGCGGTGCAGGGGCAGCGTGTCGGCGGCGTCGGTGAGCCGCCGGTACGCCTGCGTGGCCAGCGGCGGCAGCAGGGCGGCGGCCGGCCCGTCGGCGGTCGGGCTCAGCGGTACCTCGGAGGCCAGTACCGCGATGGAGTCGGCCAGGCCGTGGAAACGGGAGGAGCCCATCGCCTGGAGCGTGGCGGAGTGGGCCCGGGTGCGGGCCAGGGTGAGCTGCCGTTCCAGCAGGGCGGCGGCGCGGGCGGCGCCCAGGGCGAGCGGGCCCGAGCCGTTCGCCGCCGGCGGGGGCGGTTCGGGCAGGGCGCCGCCGAGTGCGTCGGCGCCGGCCAGTACGGGTTCGGGGGCGCCGGGCGCCGAGAGCCGGCGCAGCGCCTCCAGCAGCCTGGCCAGCCGCTCGATGTACTGCGGTTCACGGCCCAGCGTGGCCGACAGCCAGCCGAGTTCCGCGCGCAGCGGCTCCGACCAGGCGGGGTCGGTGAGCGGGGCGTACGTGTGCAGCACGCCGGCGATCCGCCGGGCGCTGCGCCGCAGCAGGGTGTCCGCGTCGGCCTCGCTCTCCCCACGCAGGCTGAGCCCGCGCAGAAAGGTGGTGGCCTGATCGCACAGGTAACCGGTGAGGACGTCCCCCGCGGTCCCGCTTCCCCCGCCGCGCCCGGAGGACCCCACGGGACCGGTGCCCTTCCGCCCGGCTCCCCCCGCGGCACCCTCCGGGACCCTGCCGCCCGCTGCGGCTTCCGGGTCCGTCCCGGGCGCCGGGGCGCCGGGGGCGGGTGCTGGACCGGCCGGGTGGTCGCCCGTTGCCGCTTCGCCGGTGGCCACCGTGTTGCTCCCCGTGTTGGTGTCGTCCGTGTGCTCGCGCGGGCCGTCCGGCGCGCCCCGGCCGCCCGCCGTCGCGGCGCCGGGCGGGTCGGAAGCGATGCCCGCGAGGGTGTCAGGTCGCTGCTGATGGGCCACGCCGGCGCCTCCGGGCGTCGATGAGCATCTCCTGGATGTTCCGCAGCGGCCGTCCGTCGGCGTCGGTGCTGTGGCGGGTCCAGTTGCCGTCGGCCGCCAGGTGCCAGGAGGACGTGGAGTCCGACATCCCGGTCTCCAGCAGGCGGCCGATGGTGGCGCGGTGCGTCGGGTCGGCGACCCTGACCAGCGCCTCGATGCGGCGGTCGAGGTTACGGTGCATCATGTCGGCGCTGCCGAGCCACACTTCGGGCTCGCCGCCGTTGCCGAAGACGAACACCCGGGAGTGTTCGAGGAAGCGCCCGAGGATGCTGCGCACCCGGATGTTCTCCGAGAGCCCCGGCACCCCCGGCCGTACCGCGCAGATCCCGCGGACCCAGATGTCCACCGGGACCCCGGCCTGCGAGGCACGGTAGAGCGCGTCGATGATCACCTCGTCGACGATCGAGTTGACCTTGATCCGTACGTACGCGGGCCGGCCGGCCTTGTGGTGGTCGATCTCCGCCACGATCCGCTGGATCAGCCCGTCCCGCAGGCTGCGCGGGGCGACCAGCAGCCGGTTGTACGCCTCACGCCGCGAGTAGCCGGAGAGCCGGTTGAACAGGTGCGACAGGTCCGCGCCCACCTGCGGGTCCGCGGTGAGCAGGCCCAGGTCCTCGTAGAGCCGGGCGGTCTTGGGGTGGTAGTTGCCGGTGCCGACGTGGCTGTAGCGCCGCAGCGTCTCGCCCTCCTGGCGGACCACCAGCGACAGCTTGCAGTGCGTCTTCAGGCCGACCAGCCCGTACACCACATGGCAGCCCGCCTCCTCCAGCTTGCGGGCCCACTTGATGTTGGCCTGCTCGTCGAAGCGCGCCTTGATCTCGACCAGCACCAGCACCTGCTTGCCCGCCTCGGCCGCGTCGATCAGCGCGTCCACGATCGGCGAGTCGCCGGAGGTGCGGTAGAGCGTCTGCTTGATCGCCAGCACGTCCGGGTCGGCGGCGGCCTGGTCGAGGAAGGACTGCACCGAGGTGGAGAAGGAGTCGTACGGGTGGTGCAGCAGCACGTCCCGCTCGCGCAGGGCGGCGAATATGTCCGGCGGGGACGCGGACTCGACCTCGGCGAGGTCGCGGTGGGTGCCGGCGATGAACCGCGGGAACTTCAGCTCGGGGCGGTCCAGGCCGGCGATGGCGAACAGACCGGTCAGATCGAGCGGCCCGGGCAGCGGATAGACCTCGGTGTGCTTCATCTTCAGCTCGTGCACCAGCAGGTCCAGCACCCGGGGGGCGATCGACTCCTCGACCTCAAGGCGTACCGGCGGCCCGAAGCGGCGCCGCATCAGCTCCTTCTCCAGGGCCTGCAGGAGGTTCTCCGCGTCGTCCTCCTCGACTTCCAGGTCCTCGTTCCTGGTGACCCGGAACATGTGGTGGTCGAGGACCTCCATCCCCGGGAAGAGCTCGTCGAGGTGGGCGGCGATCACGTCCTCCAGCGGCACGTACCGCTGCGGCCCGGCCTCCAGGAAGCGGAAGAGGATCGGCGGCACCTTCACCCGGGCGAAGTGCTCGTGCCCGGAGACCGGGTTGCGGACCACGACGGCGAGGTTCAGCGACAGGCCGGAGATGTACGGGAAGGGGTGCGCGGGGTCGACGGCCAGCGGGGTCAGCACCGGGAAGATCTGCTGCCGGAAGAGGGTGGCCAGCCGGGCCTGCTCCTTCTCCGTCAGGTCGCCCCAGCGGATCACATGGATGCCCTCGTCGGCGAGCTGCGGGGCCACGTCGTTCTGGAAGCAGGCGGCGTGCCGGGCCATGAGTTCGCGGGACCTGGTCAGGATTCCGTCCAGCACGTCACGCGGCTGGAGCCCTGCGGCCGAACGGGTGGCGACACCGGTCGCCATCCGGCGCTTGAGGCCGGCCACCCGCACCATGAAGAACTCATCGAGGTTGCTCGCGAATATCGCCAGGAAATTGGCGCGTTCCAGCAACGGGGTCGTCGGGTCCTCGGCGAGTTCGAGCACCCGCTCGTTGAAGGCGAGCCAGCTGCGCTCGCGGTCCAGGAAACGGCCCTGCGGCAGTTCGTCGCCGTACTCCTCACCGGCCGAGGCCAGGTCAGGGAGGTCGGGCGACAGGTCGGGCACGACGCGCGGCCGGAAAGCGACGTCGGCGGTGGGGTCCCCCTCGGGCGTGTGAGGCTGCGAGGGGACACTGGGGTGATTCGTCTGGGCCATGGTCTGCGAGCCCTCCTCCGGTTCCGGCACGTCGTACGACCGACCGGCGGCCTTTCCGAGGCGTCGCCCAGCCGTCGCTCCATTGTCCCGGGTGTCCGCCGATTCCGGCAGGTCGGGCGGGGGAGTGGGGGGAGGGGCAGCGGGCTGCATCCTGCGATGCTCGCAAGCACGATTGAATCGCCGGTAACGAGCGCATGGCCGTCAGGCAAGCGGGGTGCTTCCGGCAGGGGCGCCGGAACGCACCGTGCCCGCCCGTGGTACGCCCTGGTGGGGAGCCGTTCCCGGCGCCGCCACCAGGCCGGAAACGGCCGTTCCGTCGGCCGGCGGCGGACCGTGCCCGGCCGTTCCGCCGGCCGGCGGAAGACCGTGCCGGCCGCTGCGCAGGCCCGCGGGCGGACCCGGACGGCCGCGGGCTCGCCTGCCGCCGGCAGGCGATCGCGACCCGCTCGGTGGTCCGCCCCCCGGGGTCAGTTCTCGGTGCGGTACATCAGGTCGGTCTCGTGCACGGTGAAGCCCAGGCGTTCGTAGACGGCGACCGCGGGCGCGTTGTCGGCGTCCACGTAGAGCATCGCCGTGGTCAGGCCCCGGTCCCGGGCGAGGTGACGCAGGCCGATCGAGGTCAGCGCCTTGCCCAGCCCGCTGCCCTGCTCGCCGGGCGCGACCCCGACCACGTACACCTCGCCCAGGCCCTCCTCGGCGTGCACCTTCGTCCAGTGGTAGCCGGCCAGGACCGCGCCGCGGCAGGCGAGGAAGAAGCCGGCCGGGTCGAACCACGGCTCGGCCTCCCGGTCCTCCAGGTCACGCAGGGTGAGGCCGCCCTGTTCGGGGTGGTGGGCGAAGGCCGCGGCGTTGACCGCGAGCCAGGCGGCCTCGTCCTGGCCGGGGACGAAGGTGCGTACCGTGACGCCCTCCGGCAGCCGCGGCTCGGGCAGCCCGCTGAGCCGCGCGTCGAGCGGGCGGCGCATCTGGCGCAGCTCGCGGAAGAGCTTCAGCCGCAGGGTGACGGCGAGGTGGCGGGCCGCCGGGTGGCCGCCGTGCGCCCACACCCGCAGGCGCTTGCCGGTGGCGGTGAGCAGCTCCTCGCCCAGCGCCCGGCCGTGGCCCTGCGAGCGGCGGTCCGGGTGGATCAGGAACTCGGCGGCCGGTGCCTCCACCGGGTCGGTGCCGTCGATCTGGGCGTAGCCGGTCAGCTCGTCACCCGTGTCGCCGGGTGTCCACAGCAGCAGATGCCGTACGCCGGGGGCGCTGCCCCGCCGGATGTACAGCATTCCCTGCTCGGAGACCGCGGGCCGCCCGTCGGCGGCAGCGGCGGTCCTGATCAGCTCCACAACCGCCGCGGCGGCGCTCTGCTGGAGCTCGGACAGTGCCTCGATTCGCCGGTCGCTCATAGCGCGATCGTACGGCGCCGGCCGCCGGCTCCGGTGGTCGCCACCGGTGAAGCGGCCGTCAGGCGCTGATCGTCCCGTCGGCAGCCGAGCCCGCCGCTGACCCGGGCGCCGACCCGGCCTCTGACTCAGGCGCGGACTCGGCCGCCACCCGGGCCGCGGCCCGGCGCGATGTCACCGGGACGATCAGCGCGGACACGCCCGCGGTGGCGGCGGCGAGCGCGAAGCCGGGCCAGTACGCGGTCGCCGAGATGATCGCGGCCATGGCGGGCGGTACGACGGCGGCGGTCAGGTTCTGGCCGGTGTTGTGGACGCCGAGGGCGCGGCCGGACCAGGCGGGACCGGCCAGCTCGGCGGTGGAGGTGAAGGAGAGCCCGTTGGTGCTCGCGGTCAGCGCGATGGCCACGACCAGCAGGACCGCGGTGAGCGGTGAGGGGAAAGCGGTGGTCAGCGCGGTGGCGGCGACCACCGCGGAGGTCACCACGGCCAGCCGCCGCATCGGACGCAGCCGCTCGCCGATCCGGTCCGACCAGCGGCCGACCACGATGCGGGACACCGCGCCCAGCCCTTGGGCGACCGCGATCAGCTGCCCTGCGTGCACCGGCGACCAGCCGCGTACGTCCACCAGCAGCACCAGCGCGAACGCGCCCGCGGTGAACTGCGGCACCACCAGCAGGGCCGCCGAGCCGTGGATCCGCCACAGGGTGTGGTCACCGCGGTACGGATTGGGCGCGGGCCCGGCGGCGGCCCCCTTGGCGCGGGCCGGATCGGCGGCGAAGACCGCGATCAGTACCGCGATGACGCCGCAGAGCACCGCGAGGAAACCCATCGCCCCGGTCAGCCCGTGGGCGGCGGCCAGCGGTGGCATCGCCAGCGCGGCCAGCCCCATCCCCAGCGGCGTCGACGTCTGCCGGATCCCCATCGCGAGCCCCCGCTCCCGCGCGGCGAACCAGCCCATCACCAGCCGTCCGCTGGCCGAGTAGACCGAGGCCCCCGCGGCGCCGGCCAGCACCAGCAGGGCCCCGAAGGCGACCATCCCGTGCGCGCCCCACGCCGCCGCGGCCAGCGCGCCGGCCGCGGCTCCCAGCCCGAGCGCGATCACCACCCGCTCCCCCCACCGGTCGGCGGCGGCGCCCCACAGATAGAGCGCGAGCACCAGCCCCGCGGTGGGGCAGGCCACCAGCAGTCCCACCTGAGTCAGCGTCAACTGCTCCTGCTTGCGCAGGTCGTCGGCCAGATAGGGAATCCCGTAGACGAACGCGCAGGCCGCGGTCTGCGCGGCGGTCCCCAGCGCCAGCATCATCCAACGTCGCACAGCGGACGGCACCTCCTCGGTGGATGGTCCCACCAACTATGACCGAACATCCGGGGAGTGAGACAGCTTGTTCCGCATGCCGAGACGATGCGGGCTGGAGTCAGCGGTGGCGCGGGAGTTGCCCGCCTCCCCGCGCGGAGCGGAGCGGTCGCCCGGCGCGGCGGGCGACCGCCCATGCCGCCCCACCCCGGTGGTAACCGGGACTTAACCGGCAACCCCCTGTCGCGCTACGCGCGTTGACCCTATGCTGCCCAGCGCATGAACAGCTCTTGACCCGTACTTGACCCAAGGACCCGAGGGGACTCATGTCTCTGGCACGCAGAATCTCGGTGGGTGTGGCGAGCCTGGCGGCGGTCGGCACCCTGATCGCGGCCTGTCCCGCACCCGCCCACGGCCACGACGGACACGGCGGTCACGGCGGGGGCGGCAGCCACCAGGGCCACGGCCATCCCAAGCCGGACCCCGCCGTCGACCTCCAGCTCCTCGCCCTCAACGACTTCCACGGCAATCTGGAGCCGCCGGCCGGCTCCTCCGGAAGCGTCAACGAGCTCCAGCCGGACGGCACCGTCAAGGCGGTCGCGGCCGGCGGTGTCGAGTACCTCGCCTCCAGCCTGCGCACCGCCCGCAAGGGGCACGACCGTTCGCTCACCGTCGCGGCCGGCGACCTGGTGGGAGCGAGCCCGCTGCTGTCCGGCCTCTTCCACGACGAGCCCACCGTCGAGGCCATGAACAAGATCGGCCTGGACGTCACCAGTGTCGGCAACCACGAGTTCGACGAGGGCAAGGGCGAACTGCTGCGCCTGCAGAACGGCGGCTGCCACCCGGTCGACGGCTGCTACCAGCAGGGCAAGCCCTTCGACGGCGCCGACTACCCCTACCTGTCGGCGAACGTCATCAACGACAGGACCGGCCGCCCGCTCCTCCAGCCCTACACCGTGAAGAACGTCAAGGGCGTGAAGGTCGGCTTCATCGGCGTCACCCTCGAAGGAACCCCGGACATCGTGACCGCGGCCGGCGTCGCGGGCCTGAAGTTCCTCGACGAGGCCGAGACCGTCAACAAGTACACCAAGATCCTCAAAGCTCAGGGCGTCAACGCCGTGGTGGCCCTGATCCACGAGGGCGGCGTACCGGTCTCAGGGAACTACAACTACGACTGCGACGCGGGCGGCGCGGGCACCGGCATCTCCGGCTCGATCGTCGACATCGCCAAGAAGATCAGCCCGGACGTGGACGCCCTGGTCACCGGCCACACCCACAACAGCTACGTGTGCACCATTCCGGACCCGGCCGGCCGCCCCCGGCTGGTCAGCAGCGCCTCCTCCTTCGGCCGGCTCTACACCGAGCTGGACATGAAGTACGACCTGCGCACCCACGACATCGTGCGCACCTCGGTCAAGGGCAGCAACCACGTGGTGAACCGCGTGCAGCCCAAGGCCGCCGACATGACCGCGCTGATCGCCCGCTGGAGCACCCTGGCCGCGCCGGTGGCCGGCCGCACCATCGGATACATCAGCGGCGACATCGGCCGCGGCGAGGGCGAGACCCCGCTCGGCGACCTGATCGCCGATGCCCAGCTGGAGTACGGCAGGACCCTCGACCCTGACGTGCAGCTGGCTCTCACCAACCCCGGCGGCATCCGCACCGACCTGGTCTACCCGGCCACCGGCAGCGAGGGCGACGGTGTCGTCACCTATGCGGAAGGCTTCGCGGTGCAGCCGTTCAGCAACACCGTCAACCTCACCACGCTCACCGGCGCCCAGCTCATCACCGCGCTCCAGCAGCAGGTCAGCGGGGCCAACGCCGGCAACGCGGAGAAGATCCTGCAGATCTCGCAGGGCCTGACCTACACCCTGGACCGGACGAAGACCGGCGCCGACCAGGTCGTGGTCGGCTCGGTGGAACTCAACGGCACCCCGCTCGACCCGGCCGCCTCCTACCGCGTCGCGGAGAACAACTTCCTGGCCGGCGGCGGCGACGGCTTCACCGCGCTCGGGCAGGGCACCGACCCGCTGGTCG
The DNA here is from genome assembly GCF_036227265.1 of Streptomyces sp. NBC_01476. NCBI lineage: Bacteria > Bacillati > Actinomycetota > Actinomycetes > Kitasatosporales > Streptomycetaceae > Streptomyces > Streptomyces sp. NBC_01476. Next base: position 4,595,191 of record NZ_CP109446.1, read on the forward strand.
GCGGCGACGACCTGGCCGCCCTCGCCGCCTACCTGACCGCGCACTCCTCCGCGTCGGCGCCGCTCGCGCCGCCGGCCGCGAACCGGGTGACCGTCATCAGGTGATCGCCGGGTCGTCGGGCGGCGCGGTCGGCGCCCCCGGCAGCCGGAGGGTGGCCAGCGTGCCGCCCCCCGGCGCCGGGGTCAGCGTCACCTCGCCGCCCGACTGCTGCACGGTCCGCGCCACGATCGACAGGCCCAGCCCGCTGCCCGGCAGCGAGCGGGCGGTCGGCGAGCGCCAGAACCGCTCGAAGACATGCGGGAGTTCCTCGGCCGGGATGCCCGGACCGTGATCCCGTACGGTCAGCTGCCCGCCGGCCAGCCGTACCTCGATCTCCCCGCCGGGCGGCGAGAACTTCACCGCGTTGTCCAGCAGGTTGACGATCGCCCGCTCCAGCGCGGCGGCCTCGCCCCGTACGAACCAGGGCCGTACGTCCGCCACCAGCTTGAGATCCGGTCCGCGCAGCCTGGCCCGTTCCAGCGCGGTCCCGGTCACCTCGTGCAGCGGCACCACGTCCGGCGTGCGGACCGCGTCCGGGCGGGAGAGCTCCTGCAGGTCGCCGATGAGCGACGCCAGCTCGGTCATCTGCGCCTTCACCGAGGCGAGCAGCGCCCGCCGGTCCTCCGGCGGCAGCGCCCGCCCGGTCGCCTCGCTCCGCTCCAGCAGCTCGATATTGGTCCGCAGGGAGGTCAGCGGGGTGCGCAGTTCGTGCCCGGCGTCGGCGATCAGCTGCTGCTGCCGGTCCCGGGACGACGCCAGCGCGGCGGTCATCGCGTTGAAGGACGTGCTCAGCCGGGCGATCTCGTCGTGCCCCTCGACCGGGATCCGTACGTTCAGGTCCTCGGTGCGGGCGATGTGCTCGACGGTCCCGGTGAGCGTGTCCACCGGCCGCAGCCCGGCCCGGGCGATCCACAGGCCGGCCGACGCGGCCCCCAGCACACCGACGCCGGTCACCGCGAGCAGCACCCAGGCGAGGGTGTCCAGCGCGTGGTTGTTCTCGGTGAGCGGGCGGGCCACCGAAGCGGTGAAACCGATGGACCGCAGGTGGTCCTGGTAGGTGACCACCCGCATCGGCGTACCGTTCTGCGCCGTGGCGTCGTGCACGCTGATCCGGTCCCGGCCGTCGGCCACCGCGATGTCCGCGGCCGTCGCCGGGATCGGCGAATCGCCGAAGACCAGGCACACCTTCCCGTCGGGCGCGATCAGCCGGACGGTGTAGAAACTGGGCGCGACCTGCCCGCCCTGCGGGTTCGCCGGGCAGTTCTGGGCCGCCGCCACCAGCTGGGTCGGGTCGGGCCGTACCGCCTTCAGCGAGGAGTCGAGCTGGTTGGAGAGCTGGTTGCGGGTGATCAGCCAGCAGGCGAGCGCGGCCAGCGCCACCGCGACCGCCACCGCGGAGGCGGTCAGGATCGTCAGCCGGGACCGCAGGGGCAGGTTGTTCATGAATGCCCGCCGTCCGGGGCGCGCAGCACGTAGCCGACCCCCCGCACGGTGTGCACCACCCGCGGCATGCCGCCCGCCTCGGTCTTGCGGCGCAGATACATCACGTACACGTCCAGGGAGTTGGACGACGGCTCGAAGTCGAAGCCCCACACCGACTTGAGGATCTGCTCGCGGGTGAGCACCTGGCGCGGGTGGCTGAGGAAGAGCTCCAGCAGGGTGTACTCGGTACGGGTCAGCTCGACCGGCCGGCCGGCCCGGGTCACCTCACGGGTCGCGGCGTCCATCCGCAGGTCGCCGAAGGTGAGCGCGTGGTCCTGCTCGCTGCCGGCCGGCCCGGCCGCGTAGGAGCTGCGCCGCAGCAGGGCCCGCAGCCGGGCCAGCAGCTCGTCCAGCTCGAACGGCTTGACCAGGTAGTCGTCGGCGCCGGCGTCGAGCCCGGTGACGCGGTCGCCGACGGTGTCCCGCGCGGTGAGCATCAGGATCGGGGTGGTCACCCCGGCGGAGCGCAGCCGCCTGGCGGTGGTCAGCCCGTCCATCCGTGGCATCAGCACGTCCAGCACGATCGCGTCCGGGTGGTGCGCCGCCGCCTGCTCCAGCGCGGCCATGCCGTCCGCGGCCAGTTCGGTGTCGTACCCCTCGAAGGCGAGACTGCGGCGCAGCGCCTCCCGCACGGCGGGCTCGTCGTCCACGATCAGAATGCGGGCGGGTGCCTCGCCGCTCTCACCGGTGCTCATGGTGTCGGGTACCTCGCTGACGGACATCGGGCCGGACATCTCTGCTGTGCCCAGCCTCGCACGCCCCGGCCCCGGCGGGCAGGAGCCGCCGGGAGCCGGTACGAGGGGGCTCGCGCCGCCGGCCGGGTCAGAAGCCGCTGCCGAAGCCGCTGCTGTCGCCGCTGCTGTTCTGACCGTTGCCACTGTCGCTGTTTCCACTGCTGCCACCGCTGCCATTGCTGGTGTCGCCGGAACCGCCGGCCCGCAGGTTCGCGAGGTCGGACTTGACGGTGTTGATCGGGATCGCGAAGCCGAGGCCGACGCTGCCGGCGCTGGAGGAGCCGCTGCCCGAGGAGGAGTCGGCCGAGTACATCGCCGCGTTGATGCCGACGATCTGGCCGCTCATGTTGATCAGCGCGCCACCGGAGTTGCCCGGGTTGAGCGAGGCGTCGGTCTGGATCGCCTTGTAGGTGGTGGTGGAGCTGCCGGTGCTGCCGTTGTACTGGTTGCCGCCGAAGGAGAACGGCCACTGGTTGCCGTTGCCCTGCTGCGACTGGCTCTGGCCGTCCTCGACCGGCACCGTGACATCACGGTTCAGCGCAGAGACGATGCCGCTGGTGACCGTGCCGGCCAGGCCCTCGGGGGAGCCGATGGCCACCACCTGGTCGCCGATCACCAGCCCGGAGGAGTCGCCGAGGGTGGCCGCGGGCAGCCCGCTGGCCCCGTTCACCTTGATCAGCGCCAGGTCCTTCTGCGGATCGGTGCCGACCACCGATGCGGTGGCCGACTTGCCGTTGCTGTAGGTGACCTTGATGGTGTCCGACCCGGCCACCACGTGGTTGTTGGTGACGATCTGGCCATCGGCGGTGATGATCACGCCGCTGCCGATCGCCTCACCGGAGTTGGAGGTCGCGTCGATCTCCACGATGCTCGGGCTGACCGCCTTGGCCACCCCGGCCACGGTTCCGTTGAGCGCCGCGTTGACCGCGCCGGTCGCCGCGGCGGTGGTGGAGCTGTGGCTGTCCGACTGGTTGCCGATCAGCGCGCCCGCACCGCCGCCGATCACCCCGGCCGCGACCGCCACGGCCGCGAAGAGCGCGATCGGCCGCCCGGCCCGGCGCCGCTTGTGGGTGGGCGGCTCGGCGGGGGCGTACGGAGGGGGCGGCGGGAAACCGGTGGCCGAGGTGTCCCCCTCGGTGGCGGGGGGCGTCTGCGGGCCGAAATAGAGCGGTGGCTGCGGGTCGTGCGGGTCCTGGGGTTCGCCGCTGTAGCGGTTGCTCTCGGTCATGACAATGACTGTGCGCCCGGATCATGAGAGCTTCCTGAGCACACGCTGAGAAGCCCGACAGAAGTAGGTATGCCCGATGTAAGGAAGATCGGCCGGCGCCCTCGGCGCCGCCCCGGCGGGAGCTACGAAGCCGGGGTGTGGCACCCGCAGGAGTTCCGTACCACCAGCCGGGACGGGAAGGTGCGCAGCCGCTCCCGCCGGGCGCCGGGCACCCGCAGCGAGTCGTCGAGCACCGCGTCCACCGCCGCCCTGGCCATCGCCTTGCGGTCCGAGGCGACCGTGGTCAGCGGCGGATCGGCGAGCCCGGCTTCCTTGACGTCGTCGAAGCCCGCCACCGCCAGCTCGTCCGGCACCTCGATGCGCAGCTCGCGGGCCGCCCGCAGCACCCCGATCGCCTGGTCGTCGGTCGAGCAGAAGATGGCCGGCGGCCGGTCAGGACCCGCCAGCAGCCCGAGCGCCACCTGGTAGGCGTCGTAGCGGTTGTACGGCGCCTGGAAGAGCCGCCCCTCGGTGGACTTGCCGGCCTCCTGCATGGCCCGCTGCCAGCCGAGCACATGGTCGGTGACCGGGTCGCCGACCACCGGGGTGGCCTCGGTCCCGCCGAGGCAGGCCACGTACTCATGGCCGTGCTCCAGCAGGTGACGGGTCGCCAGCTGGGCGCCGCCGATGTCGTCGGTGACCACCGCGATGTCGTCGATCGCCTCGGGCCGCTCGTGCAGCAGCACCACCCGGGCGTCCCAGGCGTCGATCTCGGTGGCGGCGTTCCTGGTCAGGCCCTGGCTGATCAGGATCAGCCCGGAGACCCGCATGCCCAGGAACGCCCGCAGATAGTGCACCTCGCGCTCGTCGAGGTAGTCGGAGTTGCCGACCAGCACCATCTTCCCGCGCTCGGACGCCGCCTGTTCGACGGCGTGTGCCATCTCGCCGAAGAACGGCTGCCGGGCGTCCGGCACGATCAGTCCGATCAGGTCGGTACGCCGGCTCGCCATCGCCTGCGCGACCCGGTCCGGGCGGTAGCCGAGCTGTTTGATGGCAGCGAGCACCCGCTCGCGGGTGGCCGGGGCTACCGGCCGGGGTCCGTTGTTGATGACGTAGCTGACGACCGCGGTGGAGGTCCCCGCCAGCCTGGCCACGTCGTCGCGCGTCACCTTGGGCACGTGCGGAGTCTACGCGTGTCTATCCGGCCGCCACAGAGATGTTCATACGGTCTGTTCAGCGGATGCGCGGTCCTCGGTGTCGGCGGCGGTACGCGCCGCGTCCACCGCGGGTCCGCGTCCCTGTGCGGCCTCGCTGCGCGCGGCCTCTTCCGCGGCCCGCTCGACCTTCTCCGGGGTGACGAAGCGGTAGCCCACGTTCCGCACGGTGCCGATCAGCGACTCGTGCTCCACGCCGAGTTTGGCGCGCAGCCGCCGCACGTGCACGTCCACGGTCCTGGTGCCGCCGAAGTAGTCGTAGCCCCAGACCTCCTGGAGCAGCTGGGCGCGGGTGAAGACCCGGCCGGGGTGCTGCGCCAGGTACTTGAGCAGCTCGAACTCCTTGAAGGTCAGGTCGAGGACCCGGCCCTTGAGCTTCGCGCTGTACGTGGCCTCGTCGACCGACAGATCGCCGTTGCGGATCTCCATCGGGCTGTCGTCGGTGGTGGTCTGCTGGCGGCCCATCGCCAGCCGCAGCCGCGCCTCGACCTCGGCCGGGCCCGCGGTGTCCAGCAGCACGTCATCGATGCCCCAGTCCGCGGTGACCGCGGCGAGACCGCCCTCGGTGACCACCAGCAGCAGCGGGCAGCCGGGGCCGGTGGAGCGGAGCAGCTGACACAGGCTGCGGACCTGCGGGAGGTCACGGCGGCCGTCGATCAGGATCACATCCGCGCCGGGGGTGTCCACCAGCGCGGGGCCCTCGGCCGGCGCCACCCGCACGCTGTGCAGCAGCAGGCCGAGCGCGGGCAGGACTTCGGTGGAGGGCTGAAGGGCGTTGGTCAGAAGCAGAAGTGAACTCACCGGGCGGCTCCCGTCGGTCGTCTCCGCACATGACACGCCAGGTGACGCATCCCGTGCCGGAAAGCACGAAAGGACCCGGGGGCGACATTGCCCAGGTCCTCTTGCACGGAAGAATAGCCCACATGAGCAGCCGTGCCGAGACCGACGACAAGCCTTTGCGTGTTTTTCCGATCACTTCGGGTGGCGCGCGTGCGGTCCTGTTGACTTCCGACGGCATCCGGATCGAGGCGGAACACCTCCCGATGGGAGCCGCCAGGCCGGCCGGTCAGCCGGACGGACCAGCAGCCCTGGTGCACGCCCCCGACCTCGGCGAACAGCTGGCCGTCGTGGTCGCGCACGGCTTCACCGGGGCGCTCGACCGGCCCGCGGTGCGCCGGGTGGCCCGGCACTTCAGCGCCTACGGGGGCGTCATCACTTTCTCCTTCCGCGGCCACGGCCGTTCCGGCGGCCGCTCCACTGTCGGCGACCTGGAAGTCCTCGACCTGGACGCGGCCGTGCGGTGGGCGCGGGAGCTGGGGTACGGGCGGGTGGCGACGGTCGGCTTCTCGATGGGCGGCTCCGTGGTGCTGCGGCACGCGGGAGAGGCGGGTGCCCAGGAAGCGCTTCCGGCACCGGGCCGGCCGCGGCAGCCACCGGGAAGCGGACTGCAGGCCGTGGTGTCGGTGAGTTCACCCGCGCGCTGGTACTACCGCGGCACCGCCCCGATGCGGCGGGTGCACTGGGCGATCACCCGGCCCGCCGGGCGGCTGGTGTCGCGGTACGGGCTCAAGACGCGGATCAGGGCGGCGGACTGGGACCCGGTCCCGCGCTCACCGGTCGAGTCCGTGCCGTACATCGCGCCCACCCCGCTGCTGATCGTGCACGGCGACCGCGACGGCTACTTCCCGCTGGACCACCCGTACTCGCTGGCCGCGGCGGCCGGCGCGGCCAGCGCGGAACTGTGGATCGTGCCCGGCTTCGGCCACGCGGAGAACGCCGCGGAGCCCGCCCTGCTGACCCGGATCGGCGACTGGCTGACCGAGCGGGCCACCGGGATTCCCGGGAACTGACCAGGACGGGCCATGATGGACGGCGGCACGGCACGAGCAACGCACGGACAGCGAACGAGCAACGCACGGGCAACACCGGCGACGGCGAAGGACGGGAGCGTGATGGCTGCACCCGGCACGGCCGCGCGGCAGGTCGCGGGCACGATCCGCTACTGGGCCGCCGCGAAGGCCGCAGCGGGCACGGCGGAGGAGCCGTACCTCGCGGCGACCCTCGCCGAAGCCCTGGCCGCCGCACGCGAACGGCACGCCGGCGACCCGCGGTTCGCCCGGGTGCTGCTGCGCTGCTCCTTCCTCGTCGACGGCACCCCCGTCGGCACCCGCGACCACAACGCGGTCCCCTTGCCAGACGGCGGCACGGTGGAGGTCCTCCCACCGTTCGCGGGAGGATGATCATGAGTACCCACGACTACGGCTCCACCCCGGACAACGGGGAGTACGGCCCGACCGGCGAGGGCTACGGCTATCCGCCGGGCCACGACCCCGCCGGACAGACCGGCTACGACCCGGCCGCCGGCTACCAGGAGTACGGACAGCAGCAGTACGGACAGCAGCAGGGTTACGGGCAGCAGGGCTACGGCTACGGCGGCGGTCACGCCCCCGAGCCCGCGCCGCAGGACCCCGGCGCGGGATACGGACCGCCGGCCGCCGGGGGCGGCTGGGCGGGGCACCAGCCCGCCGCGGCGGACGGCTGGACCGGGGCGCAGCAGTCCTGGGAGGCCGCACCCGCCGGGACCTGGGAGCACGCCGGCGCGGGCGGCTATCCGTACGGCGCCCCGCAGCAGTGGCCCGACCCGCAGGCCGCCCAGGCCCAGGCCCACTCCGCGTCCCGCCCGCGGCAGCAGGCGCACCCGCACGCGTACGCCGACCCGCGGCCGTACGCCCAGGGCGGCGCCGAGCACACCGCGGTCCTGCCGGTGACCGAGGAGCCGGCGCCCGGGCCGCAGGCCCCGGTACGCACCGGCTCGCCGATCATCCCGCCGGGCATCCAGCCGGCCGGGCTCACCGCCGTCCTCGGGCTGCTGCTGGCCGGCGGCGCCGCGGTCGGCAAGCCCGGGCTCACCGTCGTACTGGTGGTGCTGCAGGCGGTCACCGCGGCCGGCTGGTTCCGGCTCAACGGCATGTGGCCGGCCCGGCAGGGCATCGCGCTGGCCTTCCTCGGCGGCGTCACCGCGGACATCGCGGTGCTCGCGGTCGACGGCAAGCACGCCCCGCTGGCGATGGCCGGCACCCTCGGCGTGTGGCTGCTGCTGGTGCTCGTCCTGCAACTGCGCCACCACGGCAGCCCGGACGAACGGCTCTCCTCGCTCACCGCCACCTCGGCCTCGGCGCTGCTGACCGTCCTGGCCGCCTGCTACCTGGCCACCGCGACCTCGCACGCCGGCACCGACCCGGTGGTGGTGGGCACGATCGCGGTCGCCACGGCCACCGTGGTCCGCGCGCTGACCCTCCGGCTGCCCCTGCCCGTCTCCCTGGTGCTCGCGCTCGCCGTCGCGGCCGTCACCGGCGCGGTGACCGGCCCGGCCACCGGCTTCGGCGGCCCGCACGGCGCCTTGCTCGCCGCGGCCTGCGGGGCCGGTGCGCTGATCGGTCTGCGCGCCGCCAGCTACGACTTCCCGTCCCGCTTCGTCCACTTCACCGCCGGCGTCGCCCTGCCGCTCACCGCCGCCGCGCCCTTCGCCTACGTGCTGGGCCGTGCCCTGAGCTGACCGGCGCGGGTGCACGGGGAACTTCTCGCATAACGGTTCGACCTGCGGGGGAACCGTACGGCCCCGCTGCCCGTCAGGCGTTTCGGGAAGCAGAAGGTTCAGTTCCGAACCATCCGAACCCTCGGAACATCGAAACCAGCGGAATCAAGCGGGGGAGTAGCCGACGCATGCGAGTGGCGCGAATAGTTCTGATCGTCGTGGTGATCCTCGGCGGCCTGTTCGTCGTGGCGGACCGGATCGCGGTCCATGTCGCCGAGAGCAAGGCGGCCGAGCGCGCGCAGAGCAGTGAGGGGCTGGCGACCAGGCCGAAGGTGTCGATCGAGGGGTTCCCGTTCCTCACTCAGGTGGCCGGCGGCAAGCTGCACGACGTCACGATCACCGCCGACGACATCGCCACCGGTGACGGGCAGCAGGCGGTCCGGATCGACACCTTCCACGCCGACCTGCACGGGGTGAAGCTCTCCGGGGACTTCACCCGGGCCGTCGCCGACACCGCCGACGGCAGCGCGTTCATCACCTACGCGGACCTCACCAAGTCCGCCCCGAAGGGCATCACCGTCGGCTACGGCGGCACGGACAAGAACGGCCGGGCCATGGTGAAGCTCACCGGTTCGTTCATGCAGTCGCAGCTGAGCGTGCTGAGCCAGGTCACGGTCCGCGGCGCCGACCAGATCGGGCTGCACGCCGAGGGGCTGCCGAAGGCGTTCACCGCGCTGGGCCTGGAGGACCAGGTCCGCCAGCAGATCGACTTCACCACCCAGTTGACGCACCTCCCCTCGGGCATTTCGCTCACCGACGTGACCACGGGCCCCGAGGGCATAACCGTGGCCGCGGCCGGGAAGGATGTCGTTCTCGCCAACTGAGACGGCCGTTCCGAAAACGCGTTCGCACCCGCGGGCGCGTTTTCGCATGTCTATTCCAACATCCGGACAATCCTGTCTCGATAGTTGATACGCCGGTGACACCCAGCGGTTCATTTCCTTACGATCGGTGCATGAAGCGACAGGCGGACCTCACCAAGCGGCGGGCAGTCGACCTGTGCCGCGTGGCCGCCATGCTCTGTCGCATGCCCTAGGGGCGGCAGCCGCCCGCGCCGGAGTCGGCCGCACAGGCCCCCGGCCCCCTGCCGGCCCCGCTCTGCCCGTGCCCCCGCGCACACCGCACAGCACCCCCGCATGCCGTCGCGCCCCGGCGCGGCACCCGCGCACCGCACATCCGCACTGCCCCGGAGGAGAACAACATGAGCCGCAGTGACGTCCTGGTGGACGCCGACTGGGTCGAGGCCCACATCGACGACCCCAAGGTGGTCATCGTCGAGGTGGACGAGGACACCTCGGCCTACGACAAGAACCACATCAAGAACGCGGTCCGGATCGACTGGCAGAAGGACCTGCAGGACCCGGTCCGCCGTGACTTCGTCGACCAGGCGGGCTTCGAGGCGCTGCTCTCCGCCAAGGGCATCGCCAACGACGACACCGTCGTCCTCTACGGCGGCAACAACAACTGGTTCGCCTCCTACGCCTACTGGTACTTCAAGCTCTACGGCCACGAGTCGGTCAAGCTGCTCGACGGCGGCCGCAAGAAGTGGGAACTCGACTCCCGCGACCTGGTGGCGGCGGTGCCCGAGCGGCCCGCGACCACGTACCAGGCCAAGGAGCAGGACCCGTCCATCCGCGCGTACCGCGACGACGTGGTGGCCGCGATCGGTTCGCTGAACCTGGTCGACGTCCGCTCGCCCGACGAGTTCTCCGGCAAGCTGCTGGCCCCCGCCCACCTGCCGCAGGAGCAGTCGCAGCGCCCCGGCCACGTGCCGACCGCCCGCAACATCCCGTGGTCGAAGAACGCCAACGACGACGGCACCTTCAAGTCCGACGAGGAGCTCGTCCAGCTCTACCAGGACGAGAACGTGGACCTGGCCAAGGACACCATCGCGTACTGCCGGATCGGTGAGCGCTCCGCGCTCACCTGGTTCGTGCTGCACGAGCTGCTGGACCAGCCCAACGTCAAGAACTACGACGGCTCGTGGACCGAGTACGGCTCGCTCGTCGGGGTGCCGATCGAGCTCGGCGCCAACTGAGGAACCGGAGGACTGATCCGTATGTGTGGAGCCAAGGCCGGCGGCCCCGATCTGGCAGGAGTCGATGTGGCGAGCGAGACGATCATCCAGGGTTCGGTGACCCGCGACGGCGAGCCGGTCAGCGGCTATGTGCGGCTGCTGGACGGCGGTGGCGAGTTCACCGCCGAGGTTCCCACCTCGGCGACCGGGCAGTTCCGCTTCTTCGCGGCGCCCGGCACGTGGACGCTGCGCGCACTGGTACCCGGCGCCACGGTCGACCGTACGGTCGTCGCCCAGCAGGGCACGGCCGCCGAGGTGGCCATCGCCGTGTGATTCCACCCCTCCGGTAAGCACCGGTCGGCAAGGGCCGCAACCCCGGCGAGGGGCTGCGGCCCTTGCTGTCGGCCGGGTGCCGTGCCGGGGCAACGGACGTACCTTGGAAGTGTGTACGGACGGCGTAAGCACTTGTACTTCGCCATGATGGGCACCTGCGTGGTGCTCTTCATCCTGGCGTGGAGCGTCGTGCGCCTGTGGTCCGTGCCGGGCGCCATCATCATGTGCCTGATCGCCATGGTCATCCCGCCGGTCGCCGCGATCGTGGCGAACCGGAAAGGGCCCGAGGACCGGTGGTGGGACGAGGAATCGGGCGACCCGCAGTCGGACGCCTGGTGGGCCGAGCTGGACGGCAAGAAGCGGGCCGGCAACGAGAAGGACCGCCGGCGCGAGCCCTAGGCCCCCGCGCCCCCGGGCCGGGGCAGCTCAGTAGACGAGCGCCTGCACCCCGTCGGGCATGATCTCGCTGACGAAGACCTGCGCGCCCGCGATCCGCACCCCCTTGATGACGTCCTGCTCGGTGATCTTCCGGCGGGCCGCGCACTGTGTGCACAAGGTCACCTGCCCGGCCGCCAGCACCGCGTCGAGCAGGTCCTGCAGCGGCGCGGCGTGCGGGAGCGCGAATTCCGCGGCCTTGCCGGGCAGCGCGAACCACGCCGACTCACCGGTCAGCCAGAGCGAGACCTCCACTCCGCTGGCCACCGCCACCGCCGCGACGGTGAACGCCTGAGAGCACCGCTCGGGCTCGTCGGCCCCTGCGGTCACCTTGATCACGAGCTTATTCGCCATGGCCACAGCCTAGGCGGTGATATAAAGCAGATCCGTGTGCTCGGCACACACCCGTGCGCACGCGCGTACGACGTCGCCCGGGGGGGCTCTGTGGAACACAACGACGACGGCACCCGTCGTCGCCGCGGCAGGCTGTTCGCCACCGTGGCCGGCGTGGCCGTGCTCGCGGCGGTGGCGGCCGGGGCGGTGCTCGTCTCCGACCCGTCCAGCGCGGCACCGGCCGCGTCCGTACCGGCGCCCACCAGGGCGGGCGGTTCGGCGGCGCCGGCTCCGACCGCGACTGCGACACCGACGGCGGCACCCGCCGCGACCGGGACGACGGCGCCCGCCGCGGCCCACGCGGCCGGGCGGGTCGAGAACGGCGTGCACACCGGTGACCTGCGGTATTTCCTGGCGCCACCGCCGGCCGGCGCCGATGTGTACGGGGACCGCGCCGGTTCACCGCTCACCGCGGACGACATCGCCGTCACCGCCACCGACGAGTCCGCCGCCCGCGCGGCGCTCACGGCGTACGGATTCCGCGACGGCGCCTACCGCACGTATCTGACCGCCGACGGGGTCCGCGAGGTCACCGTCAAGCTGATCCGCTTCGCCGGACCCGGCCAGGCCGCCGCGTACGACGCCCAGCAGCGCGGCGAGGGCGCCCAGGGCACGGAGATCCCGCTCGGCGCGGACTACCCGGCCCGTGCGTACCACCTGGCGTCCGGCTCCGACGAGAGCACGGACACGGTGCTCGTCGACTCCTACCAGGGCGATGTCCACATCACCCTCACCGTCACCGGCGGCAGGACGCCGGCCGGCACGCAGCTGCGCGACCTGCTCGACGCGCAGTACCAGCGCCTCAGGACGGGTCACTGACCCGTCCGGGCACGCGTCCGGAGCCCATGTCCTGCGGGGCTTCGCGCGCTTTCCGCACTTCTTGAGCTCTTGAGCTTCTTGCGCTTCCTGAACCCGCACGTCCCGAACTTTTCCGTTTTCCCCGCATCCAGTGGAGCACCCCTTGTCCCAGGACACCCCTGTGCCGGACCCCGACCCGGATCCGGTGCCACTTCCGGTGCCACTTCCGGCGCCCGACGCGGCAGCCGAGCCGGCCGCTGAGCGCGGCGCCGAGCCCGGCGTGGTGGCGGAGGCTTCGACCGGCACGGGCGCCGTTGCCGTTGCTGTTGCCGAAGCCGCGCCGGACGCCGAGGCCGAGGCCGAAATCGCGTCCGAGGCCGTACCGGTCCCCGCCAAGCCGCGCCGCCGCGGTCGTACGACGCTGCTGATCGCCTGCGCCGCCGTGCTGGGCGTACTGGCCGGCGGCGGACTCGGTTACCGCATCCAGCAGCAGCGGACGCCGACACCGCTGCCGCCGCTCACCGGCCCCATGCTCGCGCAGCCCAAGGGCGCGGGACCGGCCGCCCCCGTACTGCCCGCCGCCCAGGACCGTGACGCGATTTACGGCGGTGACCTGCTGAAACTCCTCACGCCCGAGCCGAAGGGCGCCAAGGAGTACGAAGCCTCCTGGATGACGCTGGCCGAGTATGCGAGCTACTGGACCGAGCCGGCCGACAAGTTCGAGGAGTTCGCCCGGGACCAGTTCCAGCGCGCGGTGTCCGCTCACTGGATGGGCCCGCACGACCTGAACTACGACGTCAGGATCCTGCAGTTCCGCGACGACACGAGCATGGAGGCGAGCTCACTCTTCACGGACCAGTCCGGCAGCATCGGCATCTACGACGGGGAGCAGGGCAGCGACGTCGACATCCCGGGCACCGTCCACGGCTACGTGTGGCCGTCCGGCCGGGCGGAGAGCGACGACGACTACGGGCCGTACTACGAGGGCCGCGCCCTGGCCGAGGTGGGCAACCTGGAGATCGAGGTCTTCGTGGGGTCCTCGCACAAGGTGAAGATCTCGGACGTCATGCCCGTGATCACGAAGCAACTGGAGCGGCTGTGACCGACGAGACCCCCACCCAGCCGCCTGCGGCGGGCACACCGGACCCGGCGCCGGTGCCGGACCCGCCGGCGGTGGCCCCCGCCCCGGGCGTACGGGAGGCGGCGTCCGCGCCTGACCCGGCTCCTGAGGGCCCTGCGCCGGACGTACCGGTGGCGGTGCGGGCCGTATCGGAGGCGCCGCCACAGGCGGACGTACCGCCTGTGGCGTCAGCGCTGGACAAACCGCTCGCGGCGCACGCACTGGAGGCGCCGGCTGTGCAGCCGGTGCCGGACGTGCCGTTTGCGGCGGGCGCGCCGGAGATGCCGTACGCGGCGACCGTGCCGGGTCTGCCCGCGGCGGACGTACCCGTTGCTTACGGGATCCCGCAGGCGCCGGCCGTGCGGCCGAGGCGGCGGCTCGCGCTCGGGCTTGCTGTCGCGCTCGTGGTGGTCCTGGTGGGCGGCGGCGTCGGCTACGCGGCGCTGCGGAACGGCGGAGGCGACGACGCCAAGCCGTCGGCGACCCCGTGGGCCGCGCCGACGCCGACCGCGACCAAGGCGTTCGGCGCGAAGTCGGGCGGCAGCCACTACGGCAGCCTCAGCCTCATGCTGCTGCCCGTGCCGTCCGGCTACATGCCGGGGCCCGACGTCCACCAGTACGGCAACGACACGGTCCTCGACACCAAGCAGGCGACGGACGTCATGGAAGGCGACGTCAGCGACCTGTCGAAGAAGGAGCGCAAGGAGCTGACCGCCGAGATCACCGCGATGCACATCGAGGGCGCGGGCCTGCGGACGTACAGCAGGACCGACGGAGAGCTGATCGTCCAGATGGAGCTGGTGCAGATGAGGAACAAGGAGGCGGCCCGCGCCGAGACGGAGTTCTTCGGCTCGCTGAAGAAGTTCCTCGACGACGGCGGCAAAGCCCCGAAGGTGAAGAACTACCCGCACGCGGTCTGCGTGGTGATGCCGAAGGACCTCGCGGTCACCACTGACCTCGACTCGATGACCTGCCAGGCCACCGAGGGCGACATCGTCGTGACCATGACCGCCAACGGCCCCTCACCGATGGACCGCGACGAGGCGGCGGGGCTGCTGAGCAAGCAACTGGACCGGATCAAGGACCCGGGAGAGGCCGTCTGATGCCCGAACTCACCCCCGAGCGGGCGCCTGCGTCCGCCACCACCGACGCGCTCCCCGACCCGGCCCCGGCGGCCACCAAGACCCTCCCGCCGCCCGACCCCGACCCGGCGCCCGCCGACCCGAAGCCGTCGGTCGCCGACACCCCGGCGGCCCCGGCCGCTGCTGCCGAGGCCGAGCCCGAGCCCGAGCCCACGGTCGCCGTAACCCCGGCCCCGGCTGCCGAGTCCCCGGCGTCTGCCGACGCTGAGCCCGAGGCCGAGCCGGCGTCTGCCGCGCCGAAGCCGTCGGTCGCCAATACGCCGGCGGTCCCGGCCGCTGCTGCCGAGGCCGAGCCGGCTGCTGCCGAGCCGGAGTCCGCGGTTGTCGTAGCCCTGGCTGCCGCCGAGGCAGAACCCGGGGTCGCCGTGAGCCCGGCCCAAGCTGCCGAATCCCCGGCGTATGCCGAACCCGCGGCGGCTGCCGCAGCCGAGCCCCCGGTCGCCGTGACCCCGGCAATTCCTGCCGTACCCCCCGCGCCTCCGGCCATGCCCCCCGTACCCCCCGTACCCCCCGTACCCCCCGTACCCCCCGTACCCCCCGTACCCCCCGTACCCCCCGTACCCCCCGTACCCGAAGGGTTCCGTGGGGTGCCCTTCGCGCTTCCGGCGCTTCCGGCGCTGCCCGGAGACGTGCCGGGCAGGGCGAAGGCGCCGCGCCGCAAGCTGCGGGCGGCGCTGCGGTGGACCGCTGCCGCGCTCGTGTTCGCCGTGCTCGGCGCCGGCACCGCGTACGCGGTGACCCGGCCCGAGCGGACGAAGATCCCCGGGCTGAAGACCGCCGACGACGGGCGGTGGACCTTCCCCCCGCTCGCGCTGCCGAAGCTCCCCGCGGGCAAGCCGCGACCGCTGGACGCCAAGGCGAACCCCGGCGGCCACCACTACGCCGACATCCGGTCGCTGCTGCTGCCCGCGCCGGAAGGTGCCCGCAGGGAGCCGGGGCTGCCCGGGAAGTCCGGCTGGCTGCCGGTCGACGACTTCCTGAAGCTGTACGCCATCGACGCCGGAACCGCCGGCACGCTGAAGTCCTCCCTCAAGGAGGGCGGCCTGCGGCACATCGCCGCCGAGGGCTGGACCATGCCGGACGGCACCCGAACCGAGATCTACTTCCTGCAGTACATCAGCCAGCCGTACCAGGAGTCGGTCAGCGAAGGCGTCCAGTTCGAGGACCTCAAGGGCGTCAAGGAGCACAGCCTGGACGAGACGGTGAAGCCGTCCCTCCTCCCGAAGTCGGTCACCGCCGACGTCCACCTGGAGACCCGCCCGGACGCCGAGGCGTCGCGGTACGCGTACCTGCACGCCGGTGACATCGACGCCCTGGTCGTCCAGACCCGGAAGGGCTCGATCCCCGAGGTGCCCTTCCAGCAGACCGTCCGGCTCCAGGCCCAGCTGCTCGGCTGACGCCCCGCGGCGCCCCCGGGCCCGGGGGCGCCGCACCTCACCCGGCCTGGCCGCGCCCACCGCGGGGCCGCGCACTAGACTCGTGCGCGGCCCGACCGCCAGCCCCGCCCGACCGAGGAGCACGTCCGTGGAAATCCAGTACTACTTCGACGCCCTGCTCATCCTGGTCTGCCTGGGCGTCGCCGTCTTCGCCTTCTACGCGGTGAAGAAGCTCTACCAGGGCCAGCGCTGACATGATCGAGATCCCTTCCGACCTGCACCCCGAGCTGGTGCCGCTGGCCTTCCTGCTCGGCCGGTGGACGGGAGCGGGCGTCCACGACTTCCCCGGCGCCGAGAAGTGCAACTTCGGGCAGGAGGTCACCTTCACCCACGACGGCCGGCCGTTCCTGGAGTACACCTCGCACACCTGGGTGCTCGACGCGGACGGCAAGAAGGTCCGCCCGCTGGAGAGCGAGACCGGCTACTGGCGGATCGACTCCGAGCGCAAGGTCGACGTGACCACCACCCGCGACGAGGGCGTGGTGGAGATCTGGACCGGTGAGCTGGCCGAGGGCAAGCCGCAGGTCGACCTGGTGACGGACGCGGTGGCCCGGCTGCCGGTGGCCTCCGAGTACAACGGCGGCAAGCGCCTCTACGGCTACGTCAACGGCGACCTGATGTGGGTGGGGGAGAAGAGCACCCCTTCCGTGCCGCTGCGCCCGTACATGTCGGCCCATCTCAAGCGTGTGGTGGACCCGCGGGAGTGGGCCGCCGACCTCAAGGACCTGCCGGACGACGGGATCGCCTTCTTCAAGTGAGGCCGTGCCCAAGGCACGGTCCTACACTGGCCGGGTGGCGACCACCGACTGGAAGAGCGATCTGCGGCAGCGCGGCTACCGGCTGACCCCGCAGCGGCAACTGGTCCTGGAGGCTGTCGGCACGCTGGAACACGCGTCGCCCGACGGCATCCTCTGCGAAGTGCGCAAGACCGCGTCCGGGGTCAACATCTCCACGGTCTACCGCACCCTGGAGTTGCTGGAGGAGCTGGGCCTGGTCACCCACGCCCACCTCGGACACGGCGCGCCGACGTACCACCTCGCCGACCGGCACGACCACATGCACCTGGTGTGCCGGGACTGCGACAAGGTCACCGAGGCGGATGTGGAACTGGCCGCGCCGCTCAAGGACGGTTTGCGGGAGCAGTTCGGCTTCGAGACGGACATGAAGCACTTCGCCATCTTCGGCCGCTGCCGCGACTGCGCCGGCAAGGCGGCGAAGGCCGCGGGGACGGCCGGCGCCCCCGCCAGGAGCGGGTCGGCCGCGCAGGAGCCGCCTGGCCACGGGCCACGGGACTGACGAGTCGTACGCTTGACGGCATGACGAAGAGCCCTTTGCTGTCGCTGCCCGGCGCTGTCCCCGCAGAAGGCCCTGACGAAGGAGTCGCCGCGCACTACGGCGACCTCTTCCGCGAGCAGCGCGCGCTCGCCGACGGCACCGGTTTCGTTGACCTGTCCCACCACGGTGTGGTGACGGTCTCCGGAGCCGACCGCTTGCCCTGGCTGCATCTGCTGCTCACCCAGCACGTGGAGAACCTGGCGCCGCACATCGCCACCGAGGCGCTGATCCTGTCCGCCCACGGCCACATCGAGCATGCCCTCTACCTGGTGGACGACGGCTCCACCACCTGGATGCATGTCGAACCCGGCACCCAGGAGGCGCTGCTGGCCTACCTGGAGAGCATGAAGTTCTTCTACCGGGTCGACATCGCCGACGCCACCGACGACTACGCGGTGGTCTTCCTGCCCGCCGGCTCCATCACCACCGTGCCCGCCGAGTGGGCAGTCCGGGAGACGCCGTACGGCCGGGACGTGTTCGTGCCCCGCGACCGGCTGGAGTCCTTCGCCGCCGAGGCGGGTCCGCCGGTCGGGGTGCTCGGCTACGAGGCGCTGCGGATCGAGGCGCACCGCCCGCGGCTCGGCCTGGAGACCGACCACCGGACGATCCCGCACGAGCTGGGCTGGCTGGAGACGGCGGTCCATCTGCAGAAGGGCTGCTACCGCGGTCAGGAGACGGTCGCCCGGGTGCACAACCTGGGCCGCCCGCCGCGCCGGCTCGTCTTCCTGCACCTGGACGGCAGCGATGTGCACCTGCCGCCGCACGGCACGCCGGTGCGGATCGCCGAGGAGGGCCCCGACGGCCGCGCGGTCGGCATCATCACCTCGTCGGCCCGGCACTGGGAACTCGGCCCGATCGCGCTCGCCGTGGTGAAGCGGAACACTCCGGAGCGGGCGACGCTGCTGGCGGAGGACACGGCGGCCGCGCAGGAGACGGTCGTCGCGCCGTAGGGGCCGGGTTTGTGCCGCGACCGCGTGACCAGCGGTGACCAACGGTGACGCGCCGGTAAGGGCCAGGCTCCCGGTGAGCGGTCCTTACCGGGCGCCGTGAGCGGTCCTTACCGGGCGTCCTGCGGCGCCTAGATGTCGATCACCACGGTGAACGGTCCGTCGTTCGTCAGTGACACCTTCATGTCGGCGCCGAACACCCCGGTCGCGACGGTCGCGCCCAGCCCCCGTAGCTGGGCGACGACCTCGTCGACCAGCGGTTCGGCGACATGGCCGGGGGCGGCGGCGTTCCAGGTGGGGCGGCGCCCCTTCCGGGCGTCGCCGTAGAGCGTGAACTGGCTGACCACGAGGAGCGGTCCGTTCACGTCCGAGCACGACTGCTCGTCCGGCAGGATCCGCAGCGTCCACAGCTTGCGGGCCAGCAGCGCCGCCTTCTCCTTGGTGTCGTCGTGGGTGACCCCCACCAGGACGCACAGCCCCGGCCCCTCGATGGCGCCGACCGTCTCCCCGCCGACTACGACATCCGCCTGACTCACCCGCTGGGCCACCGCTCGCATGGCCCCATTGTCGCGGGTGCCGTCCGCCGTCCCTCACACGGGTGAGGGGGCGCGCGGTGGAAGCGCGCCCGCGCCCGGTCGGCGGCCTCGCACAACTGTTGCGACGGCCGTTCGGGTGCAGAGTCGCTGCGGGGTACGAGCGGCAGGTGGCAGCATCGAAACCTGGCGGCGCACGCGCCGTCAGGAGGGGTGACGACAGGCATGACCACATCCGGGGCTGGAGAGACTTCCCGCACCGCAGTACCACCATCCACAGCGGCGTCCGGCAGCGCGGCCGTTCCGACGGCTGCCGCACCGACGGCGCCCACCAGGAAGGGCCACCGCATGCTGAAGGCCGACGCGCTGGGTCCGATCCGTCCACCCGCCCCCCGCGGCCCGCTCGGGGAGAACACGGAACCCGAGCTGGGCACGCTGGATCTCGTCGCCGTGCGGACGCTGCGCCGCGACGCCCAGCAGGAGGAAGCCGACCTCTCGTACCTGCGGCGCATGCTGCACGGCCGGATCGACATCCTCCGGGCCGAACTGGCCCGCCGCGGCGCCCCGGGCGGCGGCGTACCGGCGGGGGAGCCGGCCGGCGGCCCCGAGGGTCCTGTCGTCAACCGGCTCTCCGAGATCCTGACCGACGGCCCGTCCCTGGCGCGGTCCTCGGCCCGCCACGTCACCCTCGGCACACCACTGACCGAGCGGGTACGGCAACTGGCCGAGGAGATGCTCTGCGAGGTGGAGCTCTCCGACCTGGAGGCGCGCACCGACCCGGAGCTGCAGGCGGCGAAAGCCCGGCTCGTCCGCTACGAGCAGGAGGTCTCCCGCCGCCGGCAGACCCTCCAGCGGACGGTCGACGCCTGCTCGGCGGAGATCACCCGCCGCTACCGCGAGGGCGAGGCCCACGTGGACGACCTCCTGACAGAACCCTGACCTGACCCCGGGCCCCGGGCCCAGCCCCGGACCGGGCCGGCGGCTCCTGACCTCGGACCGGCGCCGACCCTCGGACCTCGGACCGGGCCGGCGGCTCCCGGCTCCGGACCGGCCGCCGACTCTCGGCCCCCAGACCCCGGACGGAACCGGCTCCCGGCCGCCGGGACGCGCTGGCGGACCCGGCCGCCCGGACCGGACCGGTGGGGTGGGTGCGACCCCTGGCTCTGGCATCAGGCCGGGGGCCGGCAGGCGCTGTTGGCCGGGACGTCCCGCGGTGGTCCCCGGCCTGGATCGTTGGCCGGTGGGTTTGGTCACGGTGCTGGGCGGGACCGGCCGCCTTGGCGCGCCGGCCGCCGGGCTCGGCCGGAACGGCCGACGGCGGCGCTGCGGCGGGCCGTTCGGCCGGGGCGGCCTCCGGGGCCGGCCGGAAGGGCCGACCGCCACGCCGCGGTGGGCCGCACCGCCGGGGTGGGAGGCACGCTCGGCTCTGGGTCTTATTGGGGTGCGGGCCCGCGGGGGGCCGCAATAGCGTGCGGGGATGAGCCTTGAGATCCGATCGCCGGCCGAGTCGGACGTCCCCGACTGGATACGGGCCCTGAACGTCGGCTTCCACCGCTCCCCTTCGGTCGCCGAGGGGGAGACGGCGATGCGCCGCCCGATGCTGGACCTGGAACGGACCCAGGGCGCGTTCGACGAGGGCCGCTGCGTGGCGACCTTCCGGAGCCTGCCGCAGGAGCTCACGCTCCCCGGCGGGGGCCTGCTGACGGCCTCGGCGATCACCAACGTCTCGGTGACCGCGACCCACCGGCGCCGCGGACTGGCCGGCAGGATGATGGCCACGGACCTGGCCGCCGCCAAGGAACGCGGCGAGGCGGTGTCCATCCTGGTCGCCGCCGAGTACCCGATCTACGGCCGGTACGGCTTCGGCCCGGCGACCTGGGTGACGGGCTGGGAGATCGACATCCCCCGGGCCGCGCTGGACCGCCGCTACGCCGGGCCGGACGACGGCGGCCGGGTGGACATCGCCACGGCCGCCGAGGTCCGCAAGGCCAGCCCCGCGCTCTTCGACCGCGTACGGCTACGCACCCCCGGCACCATCAAACGCTCCCCGCTGTGGTGGGAACGGACCACCGGCCAGACGGTGTTCCCCTCCGACGGGCCCTGGACCGAGCCCTTCTTCGCCTTCTACCGCGGCGCCGACGGCCGGATCGACGGCCTGGCCTCCTGGGAGATCTCCGAGAGCCACTGGCAGGACAAGCTGCCCACCGTCGAGGCGAAGGTGCAGCAGCTCATCGGCGCCACCCCGGCGGCCGAACGGGCCCTGTGGCGCTTCCTGTTGTCCCTGGACTGGGTGAACCGGCTCACCTCCGGCCTGCGCGCGCCCGACGACGTACTGCCGCTGCTGCTCGGTGACCCGCGGGCGGCACACACCGAGACCCATGCCGACTTCATGTGGCTGCGGGTGCTGGACACCCCGGTGGCCCTCTCGGCCCGCGGTTACGGGGGCGGCCCGGCCGCGCTCGTCCTGGACGTCCAGGACCCGGCCGGCTTCGCGGGCGGCCGCTTCCTGCTGGAGACCGACGCGACCGGCGCCGCCCGGTGCACGCCCACCCCGGCCGCCCCCGACCTGACGCTCTCCGTCTCCGACCTTGCCTGCCTCTACCTCGGCGACGAGTCCCCGGTCCGGCTGGCCGCGCTCGGCCGGATCACCGAACACCGTGCCGAAGCGGCGCGGACCGCGGACACGCTCTTCCGCACTCCTCGCCGCCCGTGGTGCATCGACGTCTTCTGATCGTTCGAACCCTTGCCGCGTGCAGCCGGCCCCGGGTGGACCGGCCGGCCCCGCGGGTTCTTCGCCGGCCTTACTGAGCCAGCAGGACGGCCAGCGCGGTGAGCCCGATGACCGTGCAGGTGGTGTTCCGCGACTTGTGTCCCAGGGTGACGAAGCCGAGCGCCAGCATCCCGGCCGCGCCGTACCGCCACTGAACCAGCTGCTCGAATGCGTATGCGCACAAACTGAGAGCCAGCATTGTTCCCCCTCCAATCCGGACCTCGGTGGCTTGAGCGGGCCATCCGGTCGTCCAGTACTCAGTGTGAACCGAAGAGAGGTGGGCGAGGAGCAGGCAACCGCGTCTGACCTGCACATTCTTGAGAGCACAGAGCGGTATAACCTCGCGGAGGTGACCGCATGTACCCACTCAAGTCGACGCGCATGGGGGTGCTTCGATCAAGCGACCCACGCAACTCCGGCGCACCCGACCGGATTTGACTGGGCGATGTACGGGTTGGTCAGTCAACCTGCCTGAATTGACTGGCACGGGTATCTTCTTGTCATGGAGTTGGACGCAGCGAAGAACAACGGTGTGGCCTCCTACAAGTCGATCGCGAATACGCTGCGTGCGGAGATCGAAACGGGTGTCCATCGAGTGGGCGAGAAGCTTCCCACCCAGGAGAGCCTCGTGCGTCGTTTTGCCGTCTCCAGGCAGACCATCCAGCGCGCGCTGAAGGAACTCGAGCGTGAGGGCTACGTAGACTCGATCCAGGGGAGGGGGTCGTACGTACAGGCGCGGGTGAGTGGATCTCCGGGACTGAGGCGCGCCTATGGTCTGGCTGACGCATTGCTGAGTGATCATCTCGTGACGGCGTTCGCCGCCGCCCATGTGCGGATCGACGCGTATTCGCTGACGGCAGAGACGCTCAACCAGACGATCGGACAGATGCTCATCCAGATCCGGAACGGCGCGATCCAACCCAAATCGATCAGCATTCGGGCAATTCTCGCGGATCCGGATGAAACATTGCTGGTCGGACTACCCGTGCACGACCGCTCCGACGCTCGCACGCGTCAGCGCATTGCTGATTTGCTCCGTGGACAGGCGTCCATCCTGCGACATAATTTCGTGAGCATCTACAACTTGGTGCCCGAGGTATCAGTAGCAGTCAAGACGCTTGCTGCTACGCCGCTGGTCAAGATGTATCTCCTCAACGGTACTGAGCTCCTTCACGGGTACTACAAGTTCGAGGAGCAGGACGTCCTGGTGGACGAGGGGACGGGGGAGACAGTACGTGCCTACGATGCCTACGGCCTCCAGTCGACGCTCTTTCATTACTCGTCACTCGGGGTCGCGGAGGACTCATCCTCGGCGGTTCTGCTCCGACACACCCAGGAGTGGTTCGACTCGCTCTGGCAAACCGTCGCCAGATAGTCGAGACTCGATGAGTGACACCCTCACCCCGCGCCAAGATCCACGAAGTGCAGTCTTCCTCGGCGGACGAGGCAGCGCCGTCCCGGGTTCGTGAACTGTTCGAAGCAGCCACGTGCGTAATCCTTGACTTCGACGGCCCCATCTGTCAGGTGTTCGCCGGGCGCCCGGCCGCCGGTGTGGCGGAGCGGATGCTCGACTGGCTGGTCGACCGCGAGATGCAGTTCTACTCGAACGACCGGCCCGACGATCCCATGCAGATCTTGCTCGATGCCGGCAAGAAGCTGCCTGTTGCCGATGTGGAAGACCTTGAACAATGGCTTGCTCATGAAGAGATGTTGGCAGTTGACACCGCGCAAGCGACTCCCGGTGCCGAAGCGGTGATCAGAGCCTTGGAGGCAGAAGGCCGAAGGCTGGCGATCGCTTCGAACAACGCCCACGAGGCAATTACGCGGTACAACCGACGCGCCGCTCTCAGCACTTACTTCGGAGGGAATGTACATGGCCGGGCGGCCAATCCGGCGCTGATGAAACCCAATCCGGACTGCGTGCGACGCGCGCTCGAGTCGACCGGTGCCAAGGCTGCGGAGAGCCTCCTGATCGGAGATTCGCCGAGTGACTACGTGGCGGCTCACGACCTAGGCGTCGCCTTTCTCGGCTTCGGCGGCTCCGGTCCGCTCCGAGCGGAAGCGGGGATCGAAGACGTGGTGAACTCGTGGGAGGCGATCTTCCCTGCGTGAGCGCTTGCGACCCGTCAGGTCCGCCTTGAAGAGTTCGATTCGCTCAGCTCTCCGAATCGAGTTGGATGACTCTTGGTTGTGATCGGTGCGAGGCCGTCATATCGGGTTCGAACACCCGATTTCCGTTGAGAAGTTGTAACGTTGCTCCGTGGACGCGCGCGACGACGACACGGTCACCGGCAACGACCAGCTCCCTCCCTACCTGCGCATCGCCGACGTACTGCGCGGCGAGATCACCGACGGCGTCTTCCGGGTCGGTGAACGCATCCCCTCCCAGGCGGAGTTGGAAGAGCGCTTCCAGGTGTCCCGCCCCACCGTCCAGCGCGCGCTCCAGGAACTCCGCAAGGGCGGCTACATCGACAACCAGCGGGGCCGCGCCGCCGAAGTCCTCGACTGGGATGCCCAGAACGCGGTGCTCCCGGCGGCCGGCGAACCCGAGCGGGCCTTCGAGGCGCTGACCACCTACGTGTCCGCGGCCTTCGAGGAGCCCGAGGTCACGATCGACGCCTACTCGCTCACCAGCGAGACCCTCGGCGGCGCCCTCGCCTCCCCGCTGCAGAGCGTGATGACCGGCGAACTCAACCCCACCGCCATCCGGGTCCGCCTCCTCCTCCCCTCCCAGGACGTCACGCTCGCCCTCCCCCGCCTGGTCGAGGACTTCACCGACGACCGCCCCCTGCGCCGCCTCCGCCAGCTCGCCCGGGCGCACTCCATAGCCCTGCGCAGCTCCTTCACCCGGCTGACCGACGTACGGCCCGACATAGTGAATTCCATCGAGTTCCGCACGGTGCCGGTGACGCCACTGCAGAAGATCTACATCCTCAACGGCCGCGTGAGCCTGTGGGGTTACTACAAGGTCGTCCAGCGTCCGCTCACCTTCAGCGACGGCTGGCAGGGCGACATCTACGACACCCTCGGCGTCAACAGCACGCTCTACATGTCCCGCAGCGACCCGGCCAACCCGGCCACCAACGACGCCCGGTTCGTGGCCGAGTCGCAGGAGTGGTTCGACGCGCTGTGGGACACCATCGCCGAGCCGGTGACGATCTTCGAGTGAGACCCGCGTGCAGCCTTACGGATCGGGACTCAGCGATGCGCCAGAAAGATCAGCGCGACGAAAATGCCGCCGGCGCGGTAGAACCGGGCGGGCTGAGTCTCTTCAGCGCGAGCCTGAGCGACAGCAGCGCCCCCCGACTTGCCGGCCACGTCTTGGTACCTGCACAGGTTTAGCTACGGAACAGATACCGACCGGCTGACATGGCGAAGCCGGTACCGGAAGCCAGGCCCGCTCACGAGGCGTTCCAGGCCGAGGAGGTCACTTCGACGTCCACTGTGAGCTATGGCCCCAGTCCGTAACACTGCGGTCGCTGCAGCCATCCAAGGGGGCCCGTCTCGCGATTTGGCAACTGATCGATGACGTCGCCGACGAACGCACGAGGCGTAGGCTCCGGGAGTTGCTGGGGACCAAGATCGTCGCGTTGCGCAGCAGCCTTCGCCGTGGAGCGTGCTCTGGACCCTGCGCCCAAGGCATCCATTGAGATCGCAGGCGCCGCCCCAACACCAGTCCCCAAGCTCCTACTGCTCAACGGTATGGACGAGCTCTTCTGGGAACGGAATTCGTGGCCGGAATCCGGTCATCGGTTCGAATCGCTCTCGCCGCTCCGTGGGAGGCGTGAACCATCACAAAGCTCGGCTTGGACTTTACGGGTCCCTCTCGCTAAGGGTCTCCCCACCGCAGAGACTGGTGGGGTGACACGTCCCTACGACGGACCCTCCGAGTCCGCTCTTCGAGCCCTGCTGGCACGTGCCGAGTGCCTACTGCTGGACTTCGACGGACCCATTTGCCGTCTCTTCTCGGGATACCCGGCGGCCGCCATAGCGGAGACCATGACGGAGCACGCTCGCAAGCAAGGGGGCCCTGACGCGCTTCCGCTCGCCGGCACCGACCCCCATGCGATGCTGCGGACCCCGATGCGCGCCGAGTTGGCGGCGGATCTGGAGCTTCTGCTGGCGGAAGCCGAGGTGGTGGCGGCCCGTACGGCGAAACCGACGCCGTTGGCCGACCGGTTCATCCGGTCCGCGGCGGCCGGCGGCCGGCGGCTCGCCATCACGTCCAACAACGCGCCGCTCGCCGTGGAGACCTACCTTGAGAGGCATGACCTCGACATCTACTTCCAAGGGCGCGTCTTCGGACGCGACACCAAGGACCCGGCCTTGATGAAACCGCATCCCGACTGCCTGCTGCGGGCGCTCGACGCACTGGATGTACGGCCTGGGCAGGCCCTGATGATCGGTGATTCCGCCCCGGACGCGGCAGCAGCGAAGGCCGCGGGCGTTCCCTTCCTCGGCTATGCACGCAGCCCCGACCGGGTGGCACGGCTGCGGACCGTAGACCCGCACCCGGTGGTCGTCGGTATGCAGGTGCTCGTCGCGGCAGTCGAAGACGTTGCTGCACCGAGCAACTGAGCCCAGCCGTCGCCTCCCGCCGAGCTGATGGCGGGTGCGTTCACCGCAGCCCGAGGGACATCCACTTCTCCGGGTCGGCGAGGGGCTCGAAGCCGACCTTGGCGTAGACACCGTGCGCGTCGGCCGTGGCCAGCAGGATGCGGCGCAGGCCGTGCGGGGCGAGGTGGTCGCGGACCGCGGTGACCAGATCGGTGCCGAGGCCGTTGCCGCGGGCCGCCCGGTCCACGTAGACGTCGCAGAGCCAGGCGAAGGTGGCGAGGTCGGTGACGACGCGGGCGTAGGCGTGCTGTTCGCCCGTCGCCTGGTGGTAGGCGCCGAAGTTGAGCGAACCGGCTATCGCGGCTTGCTGTTTGGCGAGGGGGCGGTCCAGCGCCCAGTAGGCGTCGGTGGAGAGCCACTGGTGGATGCGGGGGACGTCGAGGCGGGCCGGGTCCGTGGAGATCTCGTACATGGGCGGGAGTGTAGGGCTGCTTAATCGTCCGTGCAGGACAATTAACTGGACCTTCGCGGTGGACGGGGTCAGACTCGCGGACATGATCCAGGTACCGCTGATCACGCCGTTCGGCACCGACGGCCTGGTCGACACCCGCGCACTGGAGACGCTCGCCCGCCAGCTGGTGGCAGACGGCGCCTCCGGACTCGTCGCCCTCGGCACCACCGGAGAACCGACCGCCCTGGTGACCGTGCCGTCGTTCACCCGGCCGGGAGCAGCGGGTGTCCTCGCCCATTTCCGTGAACCGGCCGCGGCCGGCCCCGCGCCGTGATCGTCCACTACGTGCCGTACCGCACCGGGCAGCCGCTCGCCGCCGCGCTGTTCCGGGCGCCGAACCCCGCGGTTGTCAAGGCGCTCCTTCACGCTCACGGCCGTATACCCACGCCGGACGTCCGGCTTCCGCTGCTCCCCGCCACCCCGGAACAGCTCCGGTTCGCCCGAACGGCCGAAGCGGCCCTGCCTCCGGGCCGGGCCCGGGACGCGGGGGCCGACCGGGACCGGACCGAGGAAAGCGGCGCTGACCTGGCCCGGAGCCCTGGCGTCGGTGCCGTTCTCGGCGCTGGACTCGCCGGAGGCGGCCCCGGGCGTCTCGTCACCTGAAATCACATGCTGTCCACCTCGCGGCCCGAGGGATACTCGAACGGGCGGGCACACCAGCGCCGCCGGCGGGACACCCGGCGGGCGCGACCAGATCGGAGAGAGACCGGATGAGGATCGGAATCGTCGGCGCGACCGGACAGGTCGGCGGGGTCATGCGCAAGGTGCTGGCCGAGCGGGATTTCCCGGTGACGGAGCTGCGGCTCTTCGCCTCCGCACGGTCCGCCGGGCGGAAGCTCACCTGGGAGGGCGCCGGCAGCGTGCCCGCGGGTGAGATCGCCGTGGAGGACGCCGCCACCGCGGACTACAGCGGCCTGGACATCGTGCTCTTCTCGGCAGGCGGCGCCACCTCCCGTGAGCTGGCCGAGAAGGTGGCCGCCCAGGGCGCGGTCGTGATCGACAACTCCTCCGCCTGGCGCCGTGACCCCGAGGTGCCGCTGGTGGTCTCCGAGGTCAACCCGCACGCGCTGGCCGACCGTCCCAAGGGCATCGTCGCCAACCCGAACTGCACCACGATGGCCGCGATGCCGGTGCTGCGCCCGCTGCACGAAGAGGCCGGGCTGGTCGCGCTGGTCGCCACCACCTACCAGGCGGTCTCCGGCTCCGGCCTGGCCGGCGTCGCCGAACTGCACGGCCAGGCGGTCAAGGTCACCGAGAACGCGGACCGGCTCACCTTCGACGGTGCCGCGGTGGACTTCCCCGCGCCGTCCGTCTACGCCCGCCCGATCGCCTTCAATGTGCTCCCGCTCGCCGGGAACATCGTGGACGACGGCAGCTTCGAGACCGACGAGGAGCAGAAGCTCCGCAACGAGTCGCGGAAGATCCTGGAGATCCCGGACCTGAAGGTGTCCGGCACCTGCGTACGGGTGCCGGTCTTCTCCGGGCACTCGATCCAGGTCAACGCGCGGTTCGCCCGGCCGATCAGCGTCGAGCGGGCGTACGAACTGCTGGCGGGCGCGCCCGGCGTCGAACTCTCCGAGATCCCCACCCCGCTGCAGGCCGCCGGCCGGGACGCCTCCTACGTGGGCCGGATCCGGGTGGACGAGACGGTGGAGAACGGCCTGGCACTCTTCCTCTCCAGCGACAACCTGCGCAAGGGCGCCGCGCTGAACGCGGTGCAGGTGGCGGAGCTGGTGGCGGCCGAACTGAGCACCGCCAAGGTCTGAGCGGGGGCCGTTCCGGCCGCTGAGGACGGGTGCCGGCCGCGGAACCGCCCGCGGGACCGCCTGCGGGACCCCCAGCGGAACCGCCCGCGACCGTGGGCCGCAGGACCCCCGGCCGGCCTGCGCCCGCCGGGACAGGCCCGCCCGCCGGTTCGGGGCGGGCACCCCCGGCGCGCGGTCCCGCTCCCGGTTCAGGGCGGGCACGTCCCGGCGTGCCCACCCGCCCCCACCAGCGCCCCCTACTCCTCGTTGAGCAGGCGGAACGTGGCCAGGACCGTCTCCGACTGGAGGTCCACCTGGTCAGGGACCGGCACCCACGCAAGGGCGTGGCCCGCCGCCAGGTCGTCGGACCAGCGGGTGAGCTGGCGTTCGCACTGCAGGCGGACCCGGGTGCGGGCGGTGGCCGGGAGACGTTCGCCGGGAAGCAGGACCGCGTCGGGGAGACTGCCGAGGAGCCGGAGCAGCGTGCCGGTCGCACGGAGCGATATCCGGCGGGCCGCGATGTCGAGGGCGGTCAGGTGGGCCCGGGTGAGCGGCACGGGCGAGGGGTGCAGCCGGTCCCAGTCGTCGGCGATCTGCGGGCAGATCCCGGTGAGGTCCTCGGCGATCCGCAGCAGCGTGGCACGCTCACCCGGCACCCCACTGGCCGGCCGGGCCCAGTCCGCCGGCGGCCGGCCGGAGCGCGGCCCGTCGGTGCCGGGGGGCGGCAGCAGCGGCCGTACCTGGTCCAGCAGCATCGTGACCTGGGCGGACTGGTGGCGCAGCAGCGTGGCGAGGTGGTGCAGGGCGCGGGCCGGGTCCGGGTGCGGGTCGGTGTCGGCGACCTTGCCGCTCGCCCACATCGGCACCTCGAAGAGCGCGGTCATCCCGCCGTACGCGTGCGGC
The DNA here is from genome assembly GCF_036227265.1 of Streptomyces sp. NBC_01476. NCBI lineage: Bacteria > Bacillati > Actinomycetota > Actinomycetes > Kitasatosporales > Streptomycetaceae > Streptomyces > Streptomyces sp. NBC_01476. The sequence continues at coordinate 4,624,437 of NZ_CP109446.1, forward strand.
TGGATCCAGGTCGAGCGGTTGACGTCCTCCGGGAGGCTGTCGAACTGCGCCGGCCGCCCCGGTTCCGGCATCACATAGACGCCGGGCCCGGAGACGGTCCAGTACAGCGCGTCGTACGTACCGGTCTGGACCGGCACATCACGTTCGGCGGAGAGCTTGCCCAGGGGTTCGGCCAGGCCCGGCAGGTCACGGGTGAGCTGGATCCAGGAACCGCCGAGGTCGTTGCCGTGCAGCGAGCACTGCAGGAAGGGCCGTAGCTCGTCGATCAGCTCGATCAGCACCCGGGACTCGGGGAGTTGGTCGGCCGGGTCACGGACCGACGGCGCCCACTCGGGCTGTTCGTCGGCGGGCGGCCGGTAGGAGTGCCGGAAGTGCGCCGCCGGCGTACGCCGCACCGCGGGACCCTCCTCGCTGCGGACAGTGCCGTCCGGGTCGAGGCAGAGCAGGAAGTGCCAGGTGGCGTCGGCGCGGGCGTGCAGCCAGGGGTCGGCGGCCACCCGTTCGGCGAGCCGCAGCGCGGTCGCCGAGCCGACGCGCTCGTCGGAGTGCGGCCCGGCCACCACCAGCACATTGCGCCGGCCGCGCCCATAGCTGAGCAGGTGCAGGGGCCTGCCCTCACGGGATCTGCCGATCTCCCGCAGGGTGCACTGCCGCGGGTGGAAACGGGCGAACGCGGAGGCCGCTGCGGCGACCCCCGCGACGCTCGGATACGCGTCGGCCATCGCCGATGTCACGTGCCGTTGGAGTTGCTGTCGCCGGTGGTCTCCTTCTTGTCCAGTGGGCGGATGACGATGATGGCTGCCACGAGAGCTCCTCTCTGTACAAGTCGGCTGCGGCGCAGGGTAGTTGACGGATTACCCGCAGTCGCCCCACGCCTTGCCAAGGCTGCGGCGGGCCAGCGACAGTGTCAAGGGGGAAACGTTGGCGGGGGAGGTTGACGTGGGCGCACTGCACGGTGGGGACGACGAAGAGCCGGGCGCCAGTGCGTGCGGGGGTACGGGGACGGGCTTGGACCCGGGCGGCGCGGAGGCGGTGGCGCCGTTGCGCAGACCGCGGATCAAGCCCGAGCACCGCCCGTACCGCACGGTGGACGGCAACGTCCGGATCGGCAGCGTGATTTACGGCATCGGCGCGGAGATCGCCGATCCGGACGGCTGGATCTGGGCTCTCACCGAGGCGATGGACGGCACCAGAACCGTGGCGCAGATCGCCGCCGAGGTGACCGGGCGGCACCCGGTGGTGGAGCCCGGCACTGTACGGTCGGCGATCGGTGAACTGCGGGCGGCCGGCTTCGTGGAGGACGCGGCGGCGCCGCTGCCGCCCGGGCTCGGCGACCGCGACCCGGTCCGGCACGCCCGCGGGGTGGCGCTGCTGCGCTGGATGGACCTCAGCCCGCGGGCGAGCCCGTGGCAGGCGCAACTGCGATTACGCCGGGCCCGGGTGGTGGTCCTGGGGGTCGGCGGTACGGGCGGGGCCGCCGCGCAACTGCTGGTGGCCTCGGGGGTGGGGCGCCTGCATGTGGTGGACCCGGACGTGGTGGAACTCTCCAACCTCAACCGGCAGATGCTCTACCGCGAGACGGACATCGGCAGCCTGAAGGCCGAGGCCGCGGTGGCCGCACTGCGGTCGCTCAACTCCGATGTGACGGTCACCGGTGAACCACGGGAGATCCGCGGCCCGGCGGACCTCGCGCGGCTGCTCGGCTACGGCGAGGGCGTGCCGTACGACCTGCTGGTGCTCGGCGCCGACCGGCCGCCGGAGATCCGCCGCTGGGCCAACCGGGTCTGCCTCGACCTCAAGCTCCCCTGGGTGGAGGGCGGTTACCGCGGACCGCTGATCACCGCCGGCGTGCACGTACCCGGCGACGGCCCCTGCTGGGAGTGCCTGCGGGCGGGCGAGGCCGAGCGCCGCGACCTGCGCCTCGCCCCCGGCCAGGACGAGGAGGCCGCCTCCCCGCGGATGCCCTGGAACCCGGCGAGCGCGGTCACCGCGGCTCTGTCCGGCACCCTGGTCGCACACGCCGCCCTCGCCCTGCTCAGCGGCGTCCCGCCGATGGAGCCCGGCTTCCGTTACGGCATCAACCTGATGGCGCTCGGCGACCCGGTGCTCCAGCGCCACCCCCGCCGCCCGGCGTGCCCGGCCTGCGGCCCGAACCGCAACCGGACACGCGACCTCAACTGACCGCCAGGCGTGACGCGTTCGGAGTGCCCGCCCGAACGGCTTTGCGGACCGGTCGTGTTCGCACCGCCGACCGTGCTTGACCGGCCGCGTTCCGACCGCCCGCCCGAACAGCCGTGCCGAACAGCCGTGTACGCACCACCGACCGTGCTCGACCGGCCGCGTTCCGACCACCCACCCCAACAGCCGTGCCGAACAGCCGTGTTCGCCGCATCCGTCCCCACCGACCGCTCTCAGCCGAGGCGTTCGACCGTTGCCAGGACCGTACGGGCCTGGAGTTCCGCCTGGGTGCCGACCGGGACCCAGCGGGCGTCCATCGTGGTGACCAGGTCGCGGGCGCCGGCGTCCAGGCGGCGTTCGAGGCGGGAACGGAGCCGCGCGGGTTCGGAGTTGGGGTCGCCGTCGACGGGGACGCGGTGCTGGTCGAGGAGGCGGAGCAGCATGCCCGAGGCGTGCAGCGGTATGCGGCGGCCGGCGATGTCGAAGGCGGCGACCTGGGCCATGGTGAGCGGGGCGGGCGCGTGGTCGGCCAGCGCTTCGTAGCGGGCGGCGAGCCCTTCGAAGGCTCCCGCGGCCTGTTCGGCGCCGCGCAGCATCGGGTCGTCGGCCAGGTCGCCGAGCAGCGCCACCGTCCGTTCCAGCGCGGCGAGGCTCGCCGCGCCGTCCTTGCGCAGCCGGGCCGCGAGCGCGGTGACCGCCTGGCCGGGGTCGGGGTGCGGCGCGGGGTCGGCGATCCGCCGGGTCGCCCACATGGGCACCTCGACCAGCGCGGTCAGGCCGTCGTGGGGGTGCGGGCTGTCCCAGGTGGCGCCGGCGGGATCGGCCGGCCCGGCGTCCGGGCCGCGCTGTGCGGCGCCGGGCGGAAGAACGTACACACCCGGGCCCGGGCTCGCCCAGAACGGCGCCTCGCACGTCCCGATCCGCACGGGGACGTCGAGTTCGGCGGCGTACTTCCCGAACGGCTCCGAGAGGCCCGGCAGATCGGCGGACAGCCGCACGAGGCTGCCGCCCACGTCGGTGCCGTGCAGGGTGCAGCGCAACTCCGGGTGCAGGGCGTCGATCACCGCCGACAGGGCGCGGTTCTCCGGGAGGTGGGCGGCCTGTTCTGGGCAGTCCGTGACGGCGGGCCGGTAGGTGTGCCGGAAGTGGACGGCGGCCGGGCGCTCGCCGGCCGGGCCGGTCTCGTTGAGCACGGTGCCGTCCGGGTCGAGGCAGAGCAGGAAGTCCCAGGTCAGGTCGGCGTCGGCGAGCCGCCGCCGGTCGTGGACGGCCTGTTCGGCGAGCCACCGTACGGTCGCTCCGCCTGCCTGCTGATCCGGGTTCGCCCCGGCCACCACCAGCACGTGCCGGTGGCCGTGGCCCACCGAGAGCAGCCACAGCGGTCGCCCGGCGCGGGACTCGCCGACCAGCCGTATCCGGCACAGGTCGGGGTGGCGGGCGCTGAGGAGGCGGGCCGCGGCGGCGACACCGGACACGGTGGGGTACGCGTCTGGCCCGCGCATGACGGCTCCTCCTCGGCGCGATCCGGTCCGACCTCGCTGTCGGCCCCGGGACCTCCGCCCAACGCCCTCATCTCGGCGTTCGGCACTCAACACCGCGTTCGCGCAGCGGAGTTGACGGCCCTGACAGGGGCCTGAACGGTCCTCCGACGGTCGCGGCGCGCGCACTGCTCAGACTCTGCGGCTCCCCTCCGGGTGTCAAGGGCGTGCCCGGTGCCGCCGGGCGGTGCGGACCGCACGCGGTTGTTCGGCTACCGCAGCGCGTACCGCATCACCACGACCTTGCCGTCCACCGTTCGCGCGTCGCTCAGTTCGAGCGCGGTCCGCTTCCGCCCGTACAGGAACAGATCCGTCCGCTCATCGAACTCCTGTACGTAAGAGGAGAGTTCCGGCCCCATCAGCGGCCAGTCGAATTCTCCCTCCGGCCCTTCGATGAAGCCGTCCACCGACGTGTGCACCAGGTAAACGATCTTCCGCATCTTCATCGCCTCCGCGCTCGTCCCACGGGCGGCCCCGGTGGCCGCCTCACCCTTTACGTCGGCCGGCGCCGCCCCCTTCTCGACAATCTGCCGCGACGAATTCCCGGCCGTGCGTGCGAGACTCGGCGGAATGAGCGCAGAGAGCAACGGAGCAGCGGCCGCCGGGACGTGGCGGCTGGGGGATCTGACCGTCAACCGGATGGGTTTCGGGGCGATGCGGCTGACCGCCGACCCCGGTGGCGGGCCGAGTGACCGGGCGCGTGTGATCGGCGTACTGCGGCGGGCGGTGGAGCTCGGGGTCGACCACATCGACACCGCGAGCTTCTACATCTCGTCACTGCGGTCGGCGAACGAGCTGATCAACAGCGCGCTGGGCGGCCCGTATCCGGATGGCCTGGTCATCACGACCAAGGTCGGGCCGGGGAAGAACGAGTCGGGGGAGTGGACGCCGGCTGCCCGGCCTGACCAGTTGCGCGGCCAAGTGGAGGAGAACCTGCGGCAGTTGGGCCGCGACCAGCTCGACGTGGTGAACCTGCGCGTGAACGGCCCCGACTCGCTCGCCGAACGTTTCGGCGTACTGTCCGAGTTGCGGCAGGCCGGACTGATCCGGCACCTGGGCGTCTCCAACGTCCGCCCCCACCAGCTCGCCGAGGCGCTGGCCATCGCGCCGGTGGTGTGCGTGCAGAACCAGTACGGCCTGGGCCACCGCGGTGACGACGAACTCCTCGCCGACTGCGGTGAGAAGGGCATCGCTTTCGTGCCGTTCTTCGCCATCGCGGGGGCGGGCCGGGAAAGGGGCGCGGGCACCGGCCGGGACAGGGGCGCGGGCGCGGGCGACGGCGCGGCCGGCTCCGACCCGAAGGACGCGGCGCTGTACGACGTGGCCGACGCCCACGGCGCCACTCCCGCACAGATCCGCCTCGCCTGGACCCTGCACCGCGGCCCGCACGTCCTGGCCATCCCCGGCACCGGCAACCCCGACCACCTGGCGGCGAACATCGCGGCCGGCGCGATCCGGCTCACCCCGGAGCAACTGGCCCGGCTCGACGCCCTCGGCTAGCCGCCGCTCACGCGGCGACCACCTCCGCCACCACGTCCGCCACCACACAACTGACGTTGTCCGGGCCGCCGGACCGGTTGGCCAGCGCGACGAGTTCGCGTACCGCCCCGTCCGGGTCGGCGGCCGTACGGACCACCCGGCCCAGGTCGTCCTCCGGCACCACCGTGGACAGCCCGTCGGAGCAGAGCAGGTAGCGGTCACCGGCCTCGGCGTCCTGCAACCGGATGTCGGCGGCCCGGCCGGCCGGGTCCGGATCGCCGCTCAACGCCTTGACCAGCAGGGAGCGTTGCGGATGCGAGGTGGCTTCCTCCGGTGTGAGCCGGCCCTCGTCGACGAGCGACTGGACGAGAGTGTGGTCGTGGGTGATCCGGAAGAGCTCACCGCCGCGCAGCAGATACGCGCGGGAGTCGCCGATGTGGACCAGGGCCAGCTGGGAACCGGTCCACAGCATCGCGGTGAGCGTGGTGCCGACCTTCTGCGGGTCGGGGCCGGCGGCGGCGACGCCCTGGACCGCGCGGCCGGCCAGCTCGACCGCGTCCTCCAGGGCGTTCAGCAGGGCGCCGGCCGGGATGCCGTCGGTCTCCAGCTCCCGCAGGGCGCCCACCGCCCCGGCGGCGGCGCCGGCCCCGCCCGTCCCGAAGCCGTCGGCGACGGCGAGCAGGCGGGAGCCGGCGTAGGCGGTGTCCTGGTTGGTCTCCCGGACCAGGCCCCGGTCGGACAGGGCGGCGTAGCGGATGGCCAGGGGTGCGGTGGTCGATGACATGGTGGGGTCGTCCTTCCGTGACAGGTGCTCGACGAGGAAGGCGGCCAGGTCGCGGCGCGCGGCGGTGTCGGCCTCGACGCGGGCCCAGTACGCCCGGACCTCCCGCGCGGCGTCCCGGGCGTCCAGCGCGCACACCTGCTGGATCCGGGCCAACGGCATCCCGAGCCGCCGCAGCCACGCGACGAGCCGGGCCTGCTCCAACTGCCCCCGCGCGTAGAACCGGTAGCCGTTCACCGGGTCGACCCGCGCGGGTGTCAGCAGCCCCAGCTCGTCGTACAGCCGCAGCGCTTTGGGCGACAGCCGGGAGGCCCTCGCGAAGGCTCCGATGCTCAGCAGCTCCATGTACTCCGCCTCCCCTGCTCTCCCGCTCCCTCGTACCGGGCCCTTCCGGCCCGGCCCCACCGATGCTGGCCCTTTCCCCAAGGTCAAGGTCAACCACGTCGGTCGTTCGACCCTACGACGGGGGACGAGGGGCCCGGCCGGCCGCGGCCCGCCGGATCACCGACCGCTTTCACGGTACGGGTCCCAGCGGACGAGGGGCTCGCCGGTGCGCCGGGAGTTCGCCTGTGCGGTACGTACGTCGCGCAGGGTGCGGGGGCGGTAGCGGGACCGCCGCAGCAGCTCTTGTGAAAGCGGACGCCGGCGTTCAGCACCAGGGCCAGCGTCCGCCAGGCCGCGAGGTCCCGCCGCCGCGGCGGGGCGAAGGCCGACCCCGCATGGATGAGCGGCTCCGCGCAGCGCGGACAGACTCGCCGGTGATCCCCGCGATACGGCTGCTTGTACGAGGCCCGGCACGGCAGGCACACGTACGAGGCTTTCCCGTGCCCCATGCGCCCACCCTGTGAACCCCCGTGCCGGCGGCCCCACGGGATTTCGGCACGGTGCCGTAGCCTCCCGGTGTGACCAGCGGAATCGACGGCGCGACCGGAAAGCGGACCGCCCGCGCGTTCGTGGTGGTGTCCGGCCTCCCGGCCGGCGGGAAGAGCACTCTCGCCCGGGGCCTGGCCGGGCAGCTCGCGCTGCCGGTGATCGACAAGGACGTGATCCTGGAGTCGCTCTACGATTCCCTGGGTGTCGGGGACCAGGACTGGCGGCGCGGGCTGAGCGGCGCGAGCGACGACATCCTGTACGCCCTCGCGGCCGACGCGGGCCGCGCCGTGCTCGACAACTGGTGGCACCACGACACCGCCCCCGCGCGGCTGCACGGCCTGGCCGGCCCCGCCGGCCTCCTGGTCGAGGTCCACTGCGCCTGCGACCCCGCTGTCGCCGCCGAGCGCTTCCGGTCCCGTACCCGTCACCGTGGTCACCTCGACCCCCACCTCACCCCTCAGCAGGTCGCAGACCGCGTGGCCACCATCCGTGCCACCTACCCCGGCCCGCTCCGGCTCGGCGGCCCGCTCCTGACCGTCGACACGACGCGGCCGGCCGACACCGCGGCCGTGGCCGCCCGGGTGGCGGCGTTTCTCGCCACGGGCGGCAGCGGCGAAATCCCCGGTCGGGTCTGACGGCGATCCGAGGCCCGGACACGTTCGCACGCCAGGCCCCCACGTCCCGCTCCCTACGCGCTGCCCCCCGTCTCGGGTGCCCGTCACACGGGGACTTGACGGTTCCGCCGGTGATCGGGAGCGAGTGGAGGGGGCAGGACGTGCGGGGCCGGTGGGTCGGTGGGAGGGATGGTCGCGGGTCCTCGCGCCCCCGGAGGGGGACTCGTTGGTCAGCTCGCGGGCATCGTGGGGAGGGGGTGCCAGTTGGCGGGGACGTTTCGCATGATCAGCGCGCAGTCCAGTGTCGCGGTGCCCGGAGGGAATCGGTTCGGGTCGTCGAAGAAGGACGAGGCGGCGGCGTGGACCCGGCCGGCGTCCACGTGCCAGGCGTCGGTGCGGAGTTCCATGCCGTCCAGGTGGTGGCCGGACCGGGTGGCCGAGAAACCCTTCGTCCCGCGCTGGAAGAAGCGGGAGGCCTCGGCCAGCCCGGTGAAGAGTGCGCTGCCCCGCAGTTCGTCGGCGGGTTCCACGGTGACGTCCACGTGGGTGTGGCCGTCCCGCGTCGCGAGCGCGACCCGCATCCTGCCGGGCGTCTCGCGCACCTCGAAGTCGGCGCGGCCGTGTTCGCCGGGGAAGACGCGGCCGCCGGCCCAGGCGTTGATCCGGGAGGCGGTGTCGCGGCGCGGGATGTAAACGCCGGTCTCCACGCCGTCAGGTCCGTCCCATGCGACCGCGATCCGGTGCGCCGCGTTCTCGCTCCGCAGCCCCAACGCCCCCGGTGCCCAGGCGGGCCGGACCCTTCCCAGGCGCAGCAGGCAGATGCCCGCGACGGCGTATCCCCGCACCAGCTGTGGACGCAGCGGCTCGGGGAGCAGCCGGGCCGCGGCCTCCGGGGCGACCCGGTAGTTCACCAGGAGCCGCCGCTCCACGACGCTGGACAGGTGTGGCTGCCTCATGACCCCTCGTTCCCCGCCGCGGGGGGCGGTGGGCGGTGGTTGGTGGCCGCGGCTCTTCTTCGCCGAAGGCAGGTCAGCACGGCTGTTCGCCTCGCGCGGAAATGTGCGAAGGCCGGCGGCGAAGTGTTCCCACCCCCAACAAGGCGGAAACCGGGGGCACTCCCGCCGCACGCCGGTGTCCGCTGAGTTCCGCTCGCGGGGGCCGCGCCCCCAAAGCACGACCACGGAAAAGGGAGGCAATTCGCTCCCCGCCATGCTCAACGTATAGCGCACTGGGGGCCTTGCGGCAAGGCCCGGGTCGTGCCGCAGAATGGGCGGCCGAGGCCGGGACCTGCGGAAATGGAAGACTTACGAAGTAGGCGCGCATTCGTGTGCGTACGGGTCGCACGGGAACGGAGAACCGCCCACCGGGACTCCCACGTCCACCGCCCGGAGGGCCGTGGACCGGACGCCTGCCGAGCGGCGGACCCACCCGCGCAGTCCGCGCGCCCGCGCACCCCGGCCCCCGGCCCCCGGCCCCCGGCCGGAATTCAATCTCGTCGCACAATGGGGGATTTCATGATGGACGTGATCGTGGTCGGCGGCGGACCGACCGGCCTGATGCTGGCCGGGGAGCTGCGGCTGCACGGCGTGCAGGTCGTCGTGCTGGAGAAGCTGACCGAGCCGACCGAGCAGTCCCGCGGACGCGGCCTGCACGCGCGCAGCGTCGAGATCATGGACCAGCGCGGCCTGCTGGACCGGTTCCTCGCGGTCAGCGAGAAGTTCCAGACCGGCGGTCTCTTCGGCGGCATCGTCAAGCCATGGCCGGAACGGCTGGACACCGCACACCCGTACGGCCTGTCCACGCTGCAGCCGGTCACCGAGCGGCTGCTCAACGACCGCGCCCTCGAACTCGGCGCCGAGATCCGGCGCGGCTGCGAGGTGACCGGGCTGAGCCAGGACGAGGACGCGGTGACCGTCGAACTGTCGGACGGTACGCGGCTGCGCTCGCGTTATCTCGTCGGGTGCGACGGTGCCCGCAGCGTGGTGCGCAAGGGGCTCGGCGTCGGTTTCCCCGGCGAGCCCGCCAAGGTCGAGACGCTGCTGGGCGACATGGAGGTGACCGAGGATCCGGCGACGGTTGCCGCCGTCGTCGCGGAAGTCCGCACGACGCAACTGCGGTTCGGCGTGATCCCCAACGGGGACGGGGTGTTCCGGATCATCGTGCCCGCCGCGGAAGTCATCGCGCCCGCCGCCGATCTCGCCACGCCCGCCACGCCCGCCACGTCCGCCGACGCCGCCGAGGACCGTACCGCCGCACCGACCCTTGAGGAGTTCAAGCAGCGGCTACGCGAAGTCGCCGGCACCGACTTCGGCGCGCACTCGCCGCGCTGGCTGTCCCGGTTCGGCGACGCCACCCGGCAGGCCGAGCACTACCGGGTCGGCCGGGTGCTGCTGGCCGGCGACGCGGCGCACATCCACCCGCCGACCGGCGGACAGGGGCTCAACCTCGGCGTGCAGGACGCGTTCAACCTCGGCTGGAAGCTGGCCGCCGCGGTCAACGGCTGGGCACCGGACGGGCTGCTGGACAGCTACCACGCCGAACGGCACCCGGTGGGCGCCCGTGTACTGGACAACACCCGCGCGCAGATCACCCTGCTGGGAACCGATCCGGGTGCGACCGCGCTGCGGGAGCTGTTCTCGAAACTGATGGACTTCGAGGAGGTGAACCGGTACGTGACCGGGATGATCACCGCGGTCGAGGTCCGCTACGACTTCGGCCGGGGGCACGACCTGCTCGGCCGGCGGCTGCGGGACCTGCGCCTCAAGCGGGGCCGCCTCTACGAGCTGATGCACGCCGGCCGCGGCCTGCTGCTCGACCAGACCGGGCGGCTCTCGATCCCCGGCTGGGCGGACCGGGTCGACCACGTCATCGACGTCAGCGAGGAACTCGACGTCCCCGCGGTACTGCTGCGCCCGGACGGCCACGTGGCCTGGGCCGGCGAGGACCAGCGGGATCTCCTCCCCCACCTCCCCACCTGGTTCGGCCCCCCCACCACCTGACCCCGCCCCCGCCCCCCACCCACCTGAGCCCTTCGCCCACCTGAGCGCGCGGTCGCCGGCCCGAAAGGCCGTGCCGCCACGGGCCCGCGAGCCGGACCCGACAGCCGCCACGCATATCCCGCGCCGCCGCGCTCAGGCTCCATGAAGCCCTCGCTTCCCGTGCGTGCGGTTGCAAGCAGGGTGCTTGCAAAAGTTAGCGGGAGGGGGGAAGGTGGGGGGCATGGGTGCGCTGAAGGTGGGAGGGCTCGGGGAGTTCCTGCGGGAGCAGCGGCGCGGTGCGCAGCTGAGTCTGCGGCAGCTCGCGGACGCGGCCGGGGTGTCGAATCCGTATCTGAGCCAGATCGAGCGCGGGCTGCGCAAGCCCAGTGCCGAGATCCTGCAGCAGCTCGCCAAGGCGCTGCGGATATCCGCGGAGACGCTCTACGTGCAGGCCGGGATCCTGGACGCACGGGAGCGGGACGCGCTGGAGGTGCCGGCGGCGATCCTGATGGACCCGTCGATCAATGAGCGGCAGAAGCAGGTGCTCATCCAGATCTACGAGTCCTTCCGCAAGGAGAACGCGGCGGTGACCGGCCACGTGGGGGAGAACGGCGGGCCGGCCGGTGGACCACACGGGGATGACAACGACCAAGTGACGGGGACGGACGGCCGCGCTGCGGCAGGTGTCCCCGTACGGGAGGAAGACCAGACATGACGATCACCGATGACATCGTGAAGAGCCTCCGCAACCCGACCCCGCTGTACGCGGTCGCGGGCACGGCGGATCTCGCCGCGGAGAAGCTGCGCGAGGTGCCGGCGCTGATCGGGCGGATCCGGGAGCAGGCGCCGGACCACATCGAGAAGCTGCGGGCCACCGACCCCAAGGTCGTGCAGGAGCGCGTCACCATCCAGGCCAGGGAGACCCAGGCCAAGGTCACCGGCACCTTCGCCGACCTCGACCTGAAGGAACTGCGCGACTTCAAGAAGATCGGCGAGTCGGTGCAGGACCTCGCGCTGCAGGGCGTGGGCCGTGCCGCCGAGTACGCGGTCAAGGCCCGCGAGACCTACGACGAGCTGGCCGTACGCGGCAAGGGCGCCGTCGCCACCTGGCGCGGTGAGGCCGCCGACGAGGTGGTGGAGATCGCCGCCGCCGTCGAGCCGAGCGCCTCGGACAAGCCCGCCGCCAAGGCCACCCCGTCCGCCCCGGTCAAGAAGCCGGCCGCGCGGAAGGCCCCCGCGAAGAAGCAGGGTGAGAAGGCGTCCGAGTAGCAGCACGCTCACGGAACGCACACGGGACCGGACGCAGACGGGAACCTGACGGGACCCGGACAGGGACCCGGACAGGGACCCTGATGGGAACCCGGCGGCATCACCCGTACGGGTCGGGCACGCACGGTGCGCCCGGCCCGTTCCGTGGGTAGGACCGGTACGGTGAGTAAACGGCAGGGGCGCGACCGGGCGCTACGACGAAGGCGGTGGACGCATGCTGATCACAGGGTTCCAGACGGCTCTCTCCTGGGTCTCCTGGGCGCTCTTCCTCTTCGCGGTGTTCGCGTTCGTGGATGCGGCGATCCGCCGCGAGGACGCCTACCGCGCGACGGGCAAGCGGACGAAGACGTTCTGGCTGGTGGTGCTCGGCATCGCCGCCGTGGTGATGAAGTTCCTGTCGATCATCTCGATACTCCCGCTGATCGGCCTGGTCGCCGTCATCGTGTACATGGTCGACGTCCGGCCGGCCATCCGCGAGATCACCGGCGCCGGTCCGCGCCGCGGCTTCCGCGGCATCCGCCGTGGCGGCCCCCGCAGCGGCGGTGGCAGCAGCAGCGACGGGCCCTACGGCCCGTACAACGGCCGCCGTTGAGCCGCGCGGGCTGAGCGGGAGCTGGGTTCAGCCTGAGTTCAGCCTGGCCTGGACCCGCGCGGAGCCTGGGCTGGACCCGCGCGGAACCTGGCCGGGACTTGACCTGGGCCTCGGCGGAACCTGGCCCGGACCTGGCTTGGACCCGGGCGGAACCCAAAAGGTTCAGCTCTCCCGCTCCAGCAGTACGACCGCCACGTCGTCCGTCAGCTCGCCGCCGTTCAGCTCCCGCACCTCCGCCATCGCCGCGTCCAGCAGCTCCTCTCCGGAGAGCCCCTCCGCGAAGAGCCGCGCCACGATCCGCACCATGCCGTCCTGGCCCAGCCGCTGGGTGCCCTCGCCGATCCGGCCCTCGATCAGGCCGTCGGTGTAGAGCATCAGGCTCCAGTCGCCGTCCAGCGGGACCGGGACCGGGGTCCAGGACGCGTCCGGCAGCAGGCCGAGCGCCGGCCCGCCCTCCTCGTAGGGGAGCAGTTCCGGCACCCCGCCGGGGCAGGTGAGCAGCGGCGCGGGGTGCCCGGCCAGGTAGAGCTGGGCGGTGCCGCCGTCCGGTGCGATGTCCAGCACGCACAGGGTCGCGAAGGTTTCCTCGTCGTCCCGCTCGTGCTCCAGGACCTCCTGCAGGGTGCGCAGCAGATCCTCGCCGCCGATGCCGGCGAAGGTCAGCGCGCGCCAGGCGATGCGGAGTTCGACGCCGAGGGCGGCGGCGTCCGGGCCGTGGCCGCAGACGTCGCCGATCATGGCGTGGACGGTGCCGTCCGGGGTGCGGACGGTGTCGTAGAAGTCACCGCCGAGCAGCGCCCGGCTGCGGCCGGGGCGGTAGCGGGCGGCGAACCGCAGGCCGACCGCGCCTTCCAGCAGCGGGGTCGGGAGCAGGCCGCGTTCCAGCCGGGAGTTCTCCTGGGCGAGCAGCCGGGTCTCGGTGAGCTGGCGCTGCGCGAGGTCGGCGCGTTTGCGTTCGACGGCGTAGCGGACGGCCCGGGTGACGGTGGCCGGGTCGATCTGGTCGCGGGAGAGGTGGTCCTGCGCCCCCACGCGTACCACTTCGGCGGCCTGGCCCTCGTCCGCGCCATCGGTGAGGACGAGGACAGCGGTGCCGGGGGCGAGCCGCAGCACCTGCCGCAGGTTCTCCACGACGTCGGGCAGGTCGAGCAGGATGCAGTGCACGTCGTCGGTGAGCAGGCGGCCGGCGGCGGTGAGGTTGCGGGCCCGCAGGATGCGGATGCGCGGGCCGTTGCCGTCCTGGAACCAGGGGGCGGTGAAGGCGTCTGTCGGGTCGTCGCCGATCACCAGCAGGGTCAGGGCGGTGGCGCCGGCCGAGTCCTGCCGCTGGCGGGGGAGGACCACGGCGGTACGGGCCTGGTCTTCGGTAGGGGGCCAGTCCTCGGTGCGCGCCCGGTCCTCGGTACGGACCCGGTCCTCGGTACGGACCCGGTCCTCGGTCCAGGTCCCGTCCTCGGTACGGGGCAGGCCGCTGTCCGTGGACAGGCCGGTGGGGCCCTCGGCCCCGGAAACGGTGGCTGAGGGCCGTTCGGTGTCACGCTCGGCAGCGGACATCAAGCGACTCCTTTGCTTTCCGTGCGCCCTGGGGCTGCTCACGTACCGTCTTGGTACGGACCTGCCGGCCGGGGGCTCAGTCAGGCGACCCTAGTGGTAACGGTGGCCGTTACGGGAGGCCCGCAAGCCGGTCGCCAGCGTCATATGCCATGGCCAGAGCGGGATTTCAGCGGCCATGTGCGGATCCGCACATGACAAACATCACGCGCGGAGGCCGCAACCTTGCCCCGGACGTCCCGAGGGTCGGCAAAGGCCCCGAATACCCCTCGGGGTCCGGTATGGGACGGCTTCGGAAGGCCGGATTCCGTGAACCCCCGAGGCCGCCCGGCCGCACCTCGCCGCCCGCACCTCACCGCCCGGCCACCGCCCCGCCCGCCCCCTCACCCCCGCGGCGCCACCGCCCCCCACGCCACCGTCACCTCCCCCTGCCGCCACCGCCCCGGCCCGTCCACCACCGGCCAGCCCCCCTCCCGCAGCTCCCGCACCGCCCGCACCCACCGCTGCCGTGCCCCCAGCGCGGAGAGCGGCGCCGCGGCTGCCCACGCCCGGTCGAAGGCGACCAGGAACGCGTGCACCGGCTCCCCCGGCACATTGCGGTGGATCAGCGCCTTGGGCAGCCGTTCGGCCAGGTCGGAGGGGCGGGACAGGGAGGCCAGCCGGGTGGCGAAGGTGACCGTACGGGGGCCTTCGGGGCCGAGCGCCACCCAGACGTGCCGCCGCCCGATCTCGTCACAGGTGCCCTCGACCAGCAGCCCGCCGGGCGCGAGCCGCGCGCACAGCCGCTCCCAGACCGCCGCGACCTCGCCCTCCCCGTACTGCCGCAGCACGTTCGCCGCCCTGATCAGCACCGGGCGGCGGCCGGCCGGCAGCGGGACCTCGAAGCCGCCGTGCCGGAAGGTGAGGCCGTCGCGGGCGTACGGCTGGGCAGCCGCGACCCTGGCCGGGTCGATCTCGATGCCGATCACCTCCGCCGCCGGGCGGACCCGGCGCAGCCGGCCGAGCAGTTCGACGGCGGTCCAGGGCGCGGCCCCGTAGCCGAGGTCGACGGCGAGCGGGTCGGCGGCGCCGCGCAGCTGCCAGGCGTGGGTGGCGGCGATCCAGCGGTCCATCCGGCGCAGCCGGTTCGGGTTGGTGGTCCCCCTGGTCACCACGCCGACCGCGCGTCCGCCGCTCATGCGACGAGGGTAAGCGCGGCCGGGCCGGGCACCCGTACCGAAGCGGCGGGCGCCCGGCCCGTACCGAGGCGGCGGAAGCCCGTAGCCGGGCGGACACCGGCAGGAAACAGCGGACGGCGACCGCGGCCGGCGACCGCGTAAATGGACACACCACGTATCGGTTCGGCGGATGGGAAATGGAATACAGGATTCCGATGTTGACCAGGGTTGACGAGGTTCGTACGGCTGCCGGAAGGAACGCATGGTGACGACGTACACGTCCCGGCTCAACGCGCTGCGCGCGGGCGGTTCCCACAAGCGGTGGGGCGGGGGACGGCGGGTGCGCCGGGTGGCGATGCTCAGCGTGCACACGTCGCCGCTGCATCAGCCGGGCACCGGTGACGCCGGCGGTATGAACGTGTACATCGTGGAGCTGGCCAAGCGGCTCGCCGAGCGTGACATCGAAGTGGAGATCTTCACCCGGGCCACCACCGGAGGCATGCCCTGCAAGGTGGAGCTGATGCCCGGGGTGTCCGTCCGCCATGTCGACGCCGGGCCGTACGAGGGCCTCAACAAGGAGGACCTGCCCGCCCAGCTGTGCGCCTTCACCCACGGCGTGATGCAGGCGTGGGCCGGCCACCGCCCCGGGCACTACGACTTGGTGCACTCGCACTACTGGCTCTCCGGGCACGTCGGCTGGCTGGCCGCGCAGCGCTGGGGGGTGCCGCTGGTGCACGCGATGCACACCATGGCCAAGGTGAAGAACGCCGCCCTCGCCATGGACGACTGCCCCGAGCCGGTCGCCCGGGTGATCGGCGAGACCCAGGTGGTCGCCGCCGCGGACCGGCTGATCGCCAACACCGAGGAGGAGGCCGGCGAGCTGGTACGCCACTACTGCGCCGACCCCGGCAAGGTCGCGGTGGTCCACCCGGGTGTCAATCTCGAACGTTTCCGGCCCGACCCCGGCCGCGCCGCCGCCCGCGCCCGGCTGGGCCTGCCGCAGGACGCGCTGATACCGCTCTTCGCCGGCCGGATACAGCCGCTCAAGGCCCCCGACGTGCTGATCCGCGCGGTCGCCGTACTGCTGGACGAGGACCCGGCGCTGCGCGACCGGATCGTGGTCCCGGTGGTCGGCGGCCCGAGCGGCAGCGGCCTGGCCAAGCCGGAGGCGCTGCACAAGCTGGCCGCGCGGCTCGGCGTCGCCGACGTCGTACGGTTCCAGCCGCCGGTGGACCAGGAGCGGCTCGCCGACTGGTACCGGGCGGCGACCGTCCTGGTGATGCCGTCGCACAGCGAGTCCTTCGGGCTGGTGGCGATCGAGGCGCAGGCGTGCGGCACCCCGGTGATCGCGGCCGCCGTCGGCGGGCTGCCGGTCGCGGTGTGCGACGGGCGGACCGGCTTCCTCGTCCCCGGGCACGAACCGCGCGACTACGCGACCGCGCTGCGGCGCTTCGTGGACCAGCCGCACCTCGGCGACACCCTCGGCGAGGCGGCGGCCCTGCACGCGCGCTGCTTCGGCTGGGACACCGCGGCGGCGGACACCGCCGAGGTCTACGCGGAAGCGCAGTACGACCACCGCCGTCACCTACGATCGGCCCACGCCTGACGCCCGCGGCCGGGACCCGGGGGCGGACGGCCCGCCGGCCGACAGGCACGGCTGACGCCCATGGCTGAGCAGGAGGAGACCGTGACCGCGCACGCTGACACCGACCCCGGGACCGCGGCCGGAGAGCTGGTCGAACAGGCGCTCCGGGAGGCCGAGTTGACGTGGGAGGCGCCGAGTCCTGGCACTTATGTCACCCAACTCCCCGGCACCCGCAAGCTCTCCACCACCTGCCAGTTGGTGGTCGGCCGGCACACCCTGTCGGTGAGCGCCTTCGTCGTCCGCCACCCCGACGAGAACAAGGAAGCCTTCTACCGCTGGCTGCTGGAGCGCAACATCCGCCTGTACGGGGTGAGTTACGCGGTGGACCGGCTCGGTGACGTCTATCTCACCGGGAAGCTGCCGCTCGCCGCGGTGAGCGTCGAGGAGGTTGACCGGCTGCTCGGCGCGGTGGTGGAGAACGCGGACGGCTCCTTCAACACGCTGCTGGAGCTGGGGTTCGCCACGTCGATCCGCAAGGAGTATGCGTGGCGGGTGGCGCGGGGTGAGTCCACCCGGAATCTGGCGGCGTTCACGCATCTGACGGGTGAGGAGCCGTAGGGGTCTCAGGACGGCGCCTTGGGTCGGCTTAGGTCGGCGTATCGGGTCGGCGCCTCGGGCCGACGTCTCAGGTCGGCGTCTCGGGCCGGCGTCTCAGGACGGCAGGGTGACCCGGTCCTCCAGGGGCGTGGCGAGGCCGGCGGGCGCGGTGCGTGGGCGGAGCAGCAGGTAGTAGCCGGCGCCCGCCGCCGTACCGACCGCCGCGCAGCCGATCCAGACCGCGTCGCCGCCCAGCCGGTCCAGCGTGAAGCCGCCGGCCAGCGGTCCGGCGAAGGCGGCGGCCGACCAGGAGAGGGTGTACATCCCCTGGTAGCGGCCGCGGGCGGTGGCCGGGGCGAGGTCGGCGACCACCGACATCGAAGCGGGCGCGTGCACGATCTCGCCGAGCGTCCAGACGACGACCGTGAAGGCGTAGAAGCCCACGCTGCCGGCGAAGGCGGTCAGGCCGAAGCCCCAGGCCAGCAGGCACGAGCCCGCCGCGAGCCGGACGCTGCCGGCGTGGTGGCTCAGAGCGCGGGTCAGCGGGATCTGCAGCACCACGATGACCAGGCCGTTGAGCGCGGCGACCAGCCCGAACTGCCGGGCCGACAGCCCGTGCGCGCCCATGTCGATGGCGAGGGTGGAGTTGCCCTGCTGCGCGACGCTGCCGAGCAGGAAGGTGAGGGCGACGACCCCCATGAAACGGCGGTCGCGGACCACATCCAGCAAGGTGATGGCGGCCGGGGTCTTCTCCTGCGCGTCGTCCCGCGGCGCCGGGGCCGCCAGCGTCTCCTTGACCTTGGCGAAGACGACCAGCGCGCAGAGCAGAGTGGTGAAGGCGTCGCCGAGGAAGAGCCAGAGATAGCCCTCGGCGGCGATGAAGCCGGCCGCCGCCGCGGAGACGCCGAAGCCGATGTTGATCGCCCAGTAGTTGAGGGAGAAGGCGCGGACGCGGTCCTTGGCGGGCACCAGGTCGGCGATCATCGCCTGGAGCGCGGGCCGGGAGGCATTGGCGGTCAGCCCGAGCAGCGTGGCGACGGCGGCGATCCCCAGCGGGTCGGTGACCAGGCCGAGGACGGCGGTGCCGAGAGCGGTGCCGACCTGGGCGGCGAGCAGGGTGCGGCGGCGGCCGGCCCGGTCCGCCAGCACCCCGCCGAGCACGGCGCCGCCCGCGCCGCCGAGGCCGTACAGGGCGGCGACCAGGCCCGCGTACGAGGGGGAGTAGCCGCGCTGCACGGTCAGATAGAGGGCGAGGAAGGTCACGACGAAGCCGCCGAGGCGGTTGACGAGGGTGCTGGTCCACAGCCACCAGAACTGGCGGGGAAAACCGGAGACGGTCTCCCGTAGTGCCCGTCCCGCTTGTCCTGCCTGTCCCGCCTGTCCCGCCCGCCCGGCAGCCCTCATCCGACGCCTTCCCCGTAATGACCGCAATCGCCTTGCGCAGATTACCTAGGGCGGCTGAGAGGCGCCAAGCCATTTCCATTAGGCTCAGGAGCATGGCTGCTGCTGCGTACAAGCTGATCCTGCTCCGCCACGGCGAGAGCGAGTGGAACGCGAAGAACCTGTTCACCGGGTGGGTGGACGTCAACCTCAACGACAAGGGCGAGAAGGAGGCGGTCCGGGGCGGCGAGCTGCTCAAGGACGCCGGCCTGCTCCCCGACGTGGTGCACACCTCGGTGCTGAAGCGGGCGATCCGCACGTCACAGCTCGCCCTTGAGGCGGCCGACCGGCTCTGGATCCCGGTACGGCGCTCGTGGCGGCTGAACGAGCGGCACTACGGCGCGCTCCAGGGCAAGGACAAGGCGCAGACGCTCGCGGAGTTCGGCGAGGAGCAGTTCATGCTCTGGCGCCGTTCCTACGACACGCCGCCGCCGGTCCTGGCGGACGGCACCGAGTTCTCCCAGTCCGACGACCCCCGCTACGCCGCGATCCCCTCCGAGGCCCGGCCGCGCACGGAGTGCCTCAAGGACGTCGTCAACCGGATGCTGCCGTACTGGTACGACGGCATCGTCCCCGACCTGCTGGCCGGCCGCACCGTTCTGGTCGCCGCCCACGGCAACTCCCTGCGGGCGCTGGTCAAGCACCTCGACAACATCTCCGACGCGGACATCGCGGCGCTCAACATCCCCACCGGCATCCCCCTCTCCTACGACCTGGACGCCGATTTCCACCCGATCACCCCGGGCGGCACCTACCTCGACCCCGAGGCCGCGGCGGCTTCCATCGAGGCGGTCAAAAACCAGGGCAAGAAGTAGTAACGCGACGCCTGTAAGCCCCCGACCCGCGGCATTCTCCGTGGTGCGGGGGCGTTCTTTTCCGCCGGGGCGTCCTCGGGCCGTGGTGCCGCATCGGGCAACACGTCCGCTGAGACGTGCGATGGCAAGGGGACCACGGTGCTGGACAGCACCCGAACCCATCCGAGGGGCAAGTGGCTCTGGACGCGGTCCCGCAACAGCGCTGGGTTTCGGATCGGGGACGACCTGCCACGGTTCTCACGAGGAATCCGCGCTGGTCGCGGGCCGCCAGCTAGCGTCGGCCCCATGACGTCGCCGAAGTATCACCTGGATCGGACGAGCGCTCAGTCGTTCGGCTCAGCCAGTGAGCACTACGACCGGTACCGGCCCTCCCCGCCGCACGCGCTCCTCGATGACCTGGTCGCGCTGCGGCCCGTCGAAGTGCTGGATGTCGGCTGCGGCACCGGCAAAGTCGCCGTTGAGCT
This sequence comes from Streptomyces sp. NBC_01476, assembly GCF_036227265.1. Classification (NCBI taxonomy): domain Bacteria; kingdom Bacillati; phylum Actinomycetota; class Actinomycetes; order Kitasatosporales; family Streptomycetaceae; genus Streptomyces; species Streptomyces sp. NBC_01476. The sequence continues at coordinate 4,644,348 of NZ_CP109446.1, forward strand.
GGCCGGCCGCGGGATACGGGTGCTCGGAGTGGAGATCGACGAACGGATGGCCGACCTCGCGCGTGGGCACGGGGTCCCGGTTGAGGTCGCGGAGTTCGAGTCCTGGGATGCCACGGGCCGCCAGTTCGGTCTGATCACGTGCGCTGACGCGTGGCACTGGATCGATCCGGTGAGAGGAAGCGAGAAGGCCGCAGCGCTGCTGCGTCCCCGGGGCACGCTCGCGCTGTTCTGGAGCTATTACCTCCTCGATGACGACGTGGCGGCGCTCTTCCAGCGCGTCTATGACGAGCACGCGCCGCAAGCAAGAACGCACAGCTACGAACCGCTCCAGGCACAGGGCGAGCCGTTCGAGTCCATTTCGGCGTTCGGGCCGACCGAGACCCGCACCTACCGATGGAAAGACACAGTGAGCGCCACGGACTGGGTAGGTCTCCTCGCCACGTTCAGCGACCACAGGGCCCTCACACCACAGCAGCTGGTCACCCTTCAAGCGGCACTGTGCAAGGCGATCGAAGACCTCGGGGGGAGCGTAGCGGTGTCACGCGGGGTGCATGCGGCGTTCGCACAGCGTCTATAGCGGTCATCCTTCGGTCTTATTTCAGTTACGAGTCCTCACACCCACAGTGAGGCTTTTCCAACCTGGCTGCGCGTCACTGAAATCGTCGAGGCCGTCCTGGCCCTGCACCTCGCCACGTCATGAGGACGGTTCGGCCCGAGGGACAAAGACAGTGCCGCTAGCAGACGACAGCAAGGGAGCTCGCTCGCCGTGGCAGACGTCAGAGTCACCTACGACAGGACTGCGGACGCAGCGTACGTGTACCTCACTGAACCGCAGGCCCTCGTTCGGTCCGCGCGCATGTATCCCTGCGATCCGGTGGACACCGACGCCATGATCAACCTCGACTTCGACGAACAGGGCCGCCTCATCGGCATCGAGGTGCTGGGGGCCAGTGCAAAATTGCCCAAGCCTGCTCCAGTCTGCGGAGCGACCGGACATCAAAGGCTGATGAACCGTCGGGCACAGATCCGGCGACGACCACGGTGCGACGTGCAGCACGTTGAAAAGGGCTCGGTGCCAGGCCCGGTCGGAGAGTGCCGGGTACTCGGGCAGCGTCCTGACGCTCCGCCCCGGCGTCCCGGAGCGCCGAGGCGCAGCAGTGCCGGGGAGTTCGTTCCGCGCTCGCATGCGTAGGGGTACGCCCTCGCGTCCATCCGTGATCAGTGGACGTACTCGACCAACGTCGCTGATACGAGGCTGGTTATTGGGTTAGCCGCCACAGCTTTTCGCCGGATCTGGCTTTCGACGGGGGTGTCTCTTTCACGAGGTGGTAGAGATTCTCGAAGTAAACCTGCCAGCGGATGGGATCCTGGTTGGCTGGATCTCGCTTCACGCGCTCGCCTCGGACGAGGGGTTCCATCTTCTCCCAGATCAGGATTACCGAGCCGCCAAGGTATCCCGAGACGGGTTCGACATCGACCAGGTTGTGCGCGACCAATGCTCCCAAGTTGTCGTAGAACCATGCGAGATCGCGGACGAGCCTCTGCTTTTCTTCGGGGAGCGCGTCGAGTCCTTGTGACAGATCGTAGGCCGGGAGTTCCCGGTAAACGAAAGCTCGTGCCGTGGTGAGGTGGTCGCTCCGATGCTCGCGGAAGAGATCGATGACAACGGGCAGAGCGTTGGAGTGGCGGGCGAGGGTGATCTGCCGGAGGGAAACCACAACAGAGACGACCACGGCCACAATGGACAGAACCAGTGCCGCTGTGTTCACGGTGTACCTGCCTCCCTACTGCGAGTGGGGGCCGTGGTCAGGCGGTGGGGGTGGGTGGGGGCTGCACCTTTCCGTGCATGGCGGCGCTTCCCTGCTTTCCCGGGGAGAGCATCAGGACGGCGTGATCTCCCCGGCCGCCCAGGAACGCCTCCTGGATGACGTACGGCGCGTCGCTGAGTTCGAATCGCACGGACCCGTCGTCGTACGCGGACACCCGTGCCCGGCGGCCCCCCGGCAGATCCAGCTGTTCGGTGAAAACGCGCTCACGCTTGTCCGGCATGGGTCCCCCCCGAGTGCGGCCGGTCGTGGGGCGTCACGCTACCGCGCAACGCGGCTCCGCCACAGGCAAAGCCGCCTTCTCGGACCAGGCGCTCGCGTTGGCGCAGGGCGCGTCGGAGCAGGGCCTCGCGGCGGGCGGACCTGGCGCTGTTGCAGGCGCAGGAACTCGCCGGGCGGGTGCTGGTGGCGCACGGGAACATCGACGGGGGTGCCGCGTCCGGCGCCTGGCGCGAGCCAGGTGTTCACCCTGCACGATCGCCGGCTCGGCCCTGAGCGGATACGCCGGACCGTGCTGCTCGAACAGGGCGGTGCGGGGTGGGAAGAGGGCAATGGGCGGATCGACGCGTGACCTTCAGGCGGTGGGGGCTTGGCGGGTGCCCGTGAAAGGGAAGGTCAGCCGGCGGGATTTCGCGGTGCCGGTGAGGGTGGGGCCGTCAAGGGTGGCGGTGCAGGTGAGCTTCAGGCGGACGGGGGAGGTGATGCGGGCGGTGAAGGTGAGGGTGCCGGCGGTGAGGGCGGGGTTTTCGATCGGGGTGCCGTCGAGGGTGCCGCTGACGGTCGGCGTCGTGGCCAGGACGAGTTCGGCCTGACGTTCGCCTGCCGGGGTGGGGAAGGTCAGGGTCCAGGTGCCGTCCGCGGTGCCGCGCCGCCGGTACACGGCGGCTGCCTGCTTGTACTGGTGGGCGGACGCCTTCTGGTCCGGGATGTCGGCCGGGTCGAAGGCCCCGAAGAACCGGTCGAGCGCCTCGTTGGCGCCGACGGCGAGCGGGCCGGTGCGGGCGAACATCGCCGTCTCGTAGCGGGCCACGGCCGCGTCCACGGTCGGCTCCTCGGCGAGCGCGTGGGCGAGTTCCGCGCCGTCGAGCAGCGCCAGGTTCATGCCGAAGCCGCCGAACGGGGACATGACGTGGGCCGCGTCGCCGAGCAGGGTGGCGCCCGGGGTGTGCGCCCAGGTGAGAGGGGCCGGCAGCACCTGGATCGCCCGGTTGGTGAAGGACTCGCTGTCGGCGATGAAGGGCAGCAGCGTGTCGGCCCAGCCGGCGAACTCACCGAGCAGGAAACGCCGTACCGCGGCGGTGTCGCCGAGGTCGACGCCGGCCGCGTGGTACCAGTCGAGGCCGGTCCGCAGGCCCACGTAGCCGCGGACCACACCGTTGCTGTTGCGCTGGCCGATGATGGCCCGGCCGTCGCCGCCGTTGGCGAACATGTGGCCGTCGCCCACGAGTTCGGCGATCCCGGGGTGGCGGCGCTCGACGTCGTCGAAGCGGATGTCGAGGAAGGAGACGCCGGTGTACCGGGGGACGGCGTCGGTCAGCAGCGGCCGGACCCGGGACCAGGCGCCGTCCGCGCCGATGACGAGGTCGCTCTCCACGACGGCGCCGTTGGCGAACTCCAGCCGGTGCGTCCCCGCGCCGAGTGCGGTCGCCGCGACCAGTTTGTGCCCCCACCGCACGGTGCCGGGGCGGACGTGTGCGGCGAGCAGCGCGCGGAGCTGGCCGCGGTCGATCTCCGGAGCGGCGGTCTCGTCCTCGTCGGGTACGTACGCGGCGAGGACCTTTCCGTGCCGGTCGAGCGTGCGCTTGGCCTGCCCCTCGGTACGGGCGAGCGCGGCGAACTCGGCGAGCAGGCCCGCGTCTTCAAGCGCGATCTGGCCGGTGTCGGCGTGCAGGTCGAGGGTGCCGCCGGGGTCGCGGGCGTCGACGGAGGCATCGGCGTCGTACACCTCGACGGCGAGACCGCGCAGTTGCAGGACGCGGGCGCAGAGCAGGCCGCCGGGGCCGGCACCGACGATGGCGATACGGGGGGTGGTGGGCATGGTGGTGCTCCTTCGGTGACATGGGTTCTGGGACGGTCGGGGAGGGTCGGGGCGGCGGGGCGGCGGGGCGCTCAACCGCCGTGCCGGCTAGGTGAGTTGCCGCGCCACGGCGGCCAGGAAGAACGCGAACGAACCGGCCGCGGCCCAGCTCCGTACGGTGTCCAGCCGTTCCCAGCGGTGCACGATCGCCCGCCAGTCGGCCGGCGGCGCGTCGGCCCTCCACTCCAGAATTCCCTCGTTGATCGGGACGGTGCCGCCGAAGGTGGCGACGGTCCAGACGAGGACGGCGGACAGGGCCACGCACTGGAGCGCGAAGCCGGTGCCGGAGGCGTTCCATACGGTGACCGCGATTCCGGTCAGGGCGGCGGGGACGTAGAGGCTCGGCACCACCACCCGCAGGGTTCTGATGAGCGCCTGGCGGAGCCGTATCTGCGGTCGTTCGTCCAGGGCGGCCAGTGGCGCGCGGACGCCGAACCGGACCACGAGCTCAGCGCCGGCCAGCAGACCGGCGAAGAAGAGGTTGACGCATTCGAGGACGTGCACGGTGATTCGCCCCTCAACAGCCGCTGCCGGGGTGGCGTCGCCGCGGGCACGGGAGCCGCGGCGATGTTTTTACGGCTACTGAAAAATTACGGTAGCAGAAAAAATGCTGCGGCCGGACTATCCTGTCGCCATGAGCGCGCGAACGGTGGACTGGTCGGCGGTGGCGGGCCCTTCCGATGCGCCGGCCGGCAAGGCGGAGGGCCTGCGGGAACGCAAGAAGCGGCAGATGCGCCAGCGGCTGTCCGACGTGGCGACCGAGATGTTCGTGGAGCGGGGCTTCGAGGCGGTGCGGGTCGCGGAGGTCGCAGCGGCGTGCGGGGTGTCGGAGAAGACGGTCTTCAACTACTTCCCGACCAAGGAGTCGCTGGTCCTGGACCTGCCCGAGGTCACGATGGCGGCGCTGCGCACCTCGCTGGCCGACCCGGAGGTCCCGGTGGTCACGGCGGCGGTACGGATCCTCGCGGCCGAACTCGGTGCGATGACGTCGTGGCTGGACCTGCAGGAGGACCCGGCCGAGGCGATCACGAAGGTGCAGCGGTTCAGTGCGCTGATCCAGGGCACGCCGGCCCTGCGGGCGCATCAGCGGGACATGACGGACCGGCTGGTCGCGGTGGCCGCGGAGGTGTTGGCGGCCCGGGCCGGCGCCGACCCCGCCGACCCGGAGCCGCAGATCGCCGCGACGGCCCTCCTCGGGCTCTGGCAGGTCCAGTTCGCGGCGCTGCGGAAGCACATGGACGCCGCCCGGACCCCCGACCAGGTCCGCGCCCTTGTGGCCGCCGACGTCCGCCGGGCGGCCGACCTCCTCACCGCGGGCCTCTCCGGCTTCGGCACCGCCGCCGACCGGCCCCACCCGCCCGCCGACTGACCGCCCCCGCCCGGGCCGCGCCGCGCCGACGGGTCGCGGGCGGTGCGGTGCGGTGCGGGGGCCGGTGGGAGGTGCGGGCGGGAGGGAGCAGGGGGCGGCCGCGTCGTGGTGGCTACGCGTCGTGCAGCGCCTTGCGCAGCGTGCTCGCCGCCAAGGCGATCGCCGCCTCCGCCGCGTACGTCTCGCGCAGCGCGTTGACCATGACGAAGTCGTGGATGATGCCCTGGAAGCGGACCGCGGTCACCGGCACGCCGGCGGTGCGGAGCTTGGCGGCGTACGCCTCGCCCTCGTCGCGCAGGACGTCCGCCTCGCCGGTGATGACCAGGGCCGGGGGGAGCCCGGTGAGCTGCTCGGTTGTGGCGCGCAGCGGCGACGCGGTGATCTGGGCGCGCTCCTCCTCGCTGGTCGTGTACTGGTCCCAGAACCACTTCATGCCGTCGCGGGCGAGGAAGTACCCGGTGGCGAACTGGTGATAGGAGCCGGTGTCGAAGGCGGCGTCGGTGACGGGGTAGAAGAGCACCTGCTGGCGGAGGTGGACGTCGCCGCGCTCCTTGGCCTGGAGGGTCAGCGCGATGGCCATGTTCCCGCCGACCGAGTCGCCGGCCACCGTGAGCCGGCCGCTGTCGAGGCCGTGGGCGGCGCCGTCCGTACCGATCCAGCGGGCGACCGTGTAGTTCTGCTCGATGGCGACGGGGTAGCGGGCCTCCGGCGAGCGGTCGTACTCGGGGAAGACGACGGCGGCTTCCGCCCCGGTGGCGAGTTCGCGGACCAGGCGGTCATGGGTGTGGGCGTCACCGAAGACCCAGCCGGCGCCGTGGATGTAGAGGACGACCGGCAGGGGACCGGTGGCTCCCTTCGGGCGGACGATGCGGGTACGGACACTGCCGGTCGGGCCGCCCGGGACGGTGACCCACTCCTCGTCGACCTCCGGCTTGGCGATGTCGCCCGACTGGACGTCGTCGACGGCTGCCCGGCCCTCGGCGGGCGGTAGCTGGTAGAGGAACGGCGGCTTGGAGGTGGCCTCCGCGAAGGCCGCGGCGGCCGGCTCCAGAACGGGCTGGACCGGGGTGTACGCGGTGGGTGCCGCGGATTCAGTGGACGCCGTGGGCCCGGTGGATTCAGTGGACGACGTGGACGACGTGGACGACGTGGACGACGTGGACGCCGTGGACTCGGACATGAGCTGCTCCTTCGCATCGCTGCAAGCGAACCTTGCGGGCATGACATTAGTACGCGATTACATCGTGCACAAGTTAAATGCCCCCACGCAGATCGTCCCCCAGTAAAGCCCCGGATGCGGTTACCCTGGTGGTCCGGCAACGCGGCCGCCCGGGCCGCACCGCGGGAGAGAAGGTCCGATGAGCGGCACGTCGCCCGAGGACGGACAGGAGTTCACCCTGCTCCTGGACGACCAGCTGTGCTTCGCCCTGTACGCGGCATCCCGCGCGGTGACCGCACGCTACCGCCCGCTGCTCGACGCCATCGGGCTGACGTACCCGCAGTATCTGGTGATGCTCGTGCTGTGGGAGCACGACGCGGTCGCCGTCAAGGAACTCGGCGCCGCCCTCCAGCTCGACTACGGCACCCTGACGCCGCTGCTCAAGCGCCTTGAGGCGAGCGGCCTGGTGCGCCGCGAGCGCCGCCCGGACGACGAGCGCTCGGTGCGGATCACGCTGACCCCGCAGGGCGCCGAGCTGCGCGAACGGGCGGCGGCGGTGCCGGCGGAGATCGGCGGCGCAATGGGCCTGAACGCCGGGGAGACCGAGCAGATCAGGGGCCTGTTGCGCCGCCTCACCGCCAACGTCAGCGCAGGGTGAATCCGTCGATCAGCAGGTAACTGCCGCTCTCCTTGGTGAGGGTCAGGGTGTGGGTGCCGGGTGACAGCCCGGTCGCGGTGAAGACCGGTTGCCGGGCCAGGCGGGTGGCGGAGGCGGCGCTGACCGTGCCGCGCGCCGCGCCGTCCAGGGTGACGGCGATGTCGCCCTCGTCGGAGTTGGTCTCGGTGAACGCGGTGATGCCGGTTCCGGTGAAGGTGATGGTCGCGGCGGCGCCGTCCGACGGGGTGTAGTGGACGCCGTCGTGCAGATCACCGAGGCCGCGGGAGCCGCTGGAGGACCAGCTGCCGGTGTACGCGACCCGCAGGTCGTCGTCGTCCACGGTGGCGCCGGGCAGGGTGCCCGGGCCGGCGGCGGCGATGATCGCGCGGGCGGCCGGGGGCCAGTCGCCGTCGGTCACCACGGTCGACTGCTGGAAGTCGATGGCGGTTCCGCTGTTGTTGTACGCCGCGGTGTCGCTGAAGTTGTCGTGGATCGTGTCGTCGTGGATGCTCGGCGTCCACAGATTCAGCCACAGCGAGCCGTTGGCGTAACGCACCACGTTGTCATGGGTGTTCCACAGCGAGCTGCCCTCGTCGTGGTAGATCATGTTGCAGCCGTCGATGCACTCGGAGAGCACGTTTCCGGTGAACTCCGACGGCAGCGCCTGCCCGCCGAGGGTGTAGACCGGGCCGCCGTCGAAGAGGACGCCCATCACGCTGTGCACGTGGTTGCCGACGACGTGGTTGTCCCCGGTGTAGGTGGTGCCGTGCAGACACGGCACCGGCAGGCCCTGCCTGGCCTGGAGGTCGCAGCTCGACGCCCAGCCCCAGCCCCAGCCGATGGAGATGCCGGAGTACGGGGTGTACCCGACGTCGTTGTGCGCGAGGGTCGTGCCGCGGCTGTGTCCGACCCAGATGCCGACCGCGTCGGAGAACTCCTGGCCCGGGGTCTGCACGATGTTCTGCGAGATGGTGTTTCCGCTGGTCATCAGGGCGGGCTGGGTCTGGTAGTAGTCGTCGACCTCGCCCACGGCGACCCCCGCGCCCGACAGGTCGGTGATCGTGCTGCCGGTGACCGTGGAGTCCTGGGTCTGGTCGGCGAGGTCGATCCCGCTGGTGCCGGTGTGCGTGACGACATCACCGGAGAAGGTGATCCGGGCGCCCCGGTGCACCTGGACGGCGGCCGGGATCCGGGTCGGCGCGAGGGTCCTGGGATCCCAGAGCACACCCGCCTGGTTGTCGACGTAGCCCAGTGAACTGGGCGCGTTCCAGGTCGTGTAGGCGAAGGTGAGACCGGAGAAGGTGATGTCGTGGACCGGGGTGACGACGTCCGGGACGACCGTGAAGCCGTCGATCAGCAGGTAACTGCCGCCGGTCTTCACCACCTTGACGGTGTGGGTGCGCTTGGCCAGGCCGGTCACCGACGCCAGCACCTGCTGGGCGAGCCGGTCCCCGGTCGTACTCCCGGTCACCGTCGAGACCTTCCGGCCGTCCACGTACACATCGGCGCCGCCCTCGTCGGAGCTGACCTCCGAGAGCACCTGGATGCCGGTCCCGTCGAAGGTGTACGAGAAGGAGTCGCCGTTGGTCTCGGTGTAGTGGACGTCCGCGCCGAGGTCGCCGTAGTGGCGTCCGCCCTGGTACGACCACGCTCCGGTGTAAACGGCGTGCGGGTCGGTGTCGTTGAGCGGTGCCAGGTGGCCCGGGGAGCCGGCGAGGTTCACCAGCTGCTGGACGGTGGGGAGTTCGACATCCGCGGTGGCCAGGTTCTCACCGGGGCGGGGGACGTAGAAGAGCCGGCCCTTGGCGCTGTCCAGGTAGAACTGCCCGGGCGTGCCGAGCAGTTGGGGTGAGTTCTCGATCCAGGTGATGTTGTCCAGGGTGGGCAGGCCGGCGCCGTTGAAGGGGAAGCTCGGGTTGGGGACGGCCGTGTGGTTGTCGTGCCAGCAGGTGGGGTCGACGGTGAGGTCACTGCCGCCGGACGCGCTCGGGGTGATGGCGGTCAGCGGGCAGCGCATCTGCTTCCAGGCGTTGTTCTGGACCACTTCGACGTCGGGGGTCTTCGGCCAGGCCGCGTACGAGGGGTCGCTGGTGGTGAAGCCGGTGGCGGTCGCGGTGAAGCCGCCGGGGTTCTTGGCGCCGCGGGCCCGGTCGGCCCGTACGCCGTTCACGAACAGCTCGCGGCTCTCGGTGCCGGCCGGGACCGGCGCGCTGTAGAGGTGCCGGGCGGCATCCACCTCGGTGAAGCCGGTGACGTGGACGGCGCCGCTGAGTACGGGCCGCTGCCCGGCGGCGGCGCGGTAGACCACCGGGTGGCCGGGGGTGCCGGAGTCCTGCGGGCCGAGGCTGAGCGGGCCGGTCAACCGGTAGGTGCCGCCCTGGAGTTCGACCACGACGGACCGGGCGGCAGCGGAGTGGGCGGACTTCGCGGCGAGCGTGCGGGCCCGGGTGTGGGCCGTGGTCAGACCGCACGGGGTGCGCGCGGTGCAGGCGGCGCCGTGGCCGGCCGGGGAGACATGGAGCACCTCGGCCGGAGCGGGACGGGGGTGGCCGTCGCCGGTATGGCCGGTATGCGCGGGCAGCGCGCCCGCACCGGTGAGGACGGCGGCGGCCGCGAGCGCGATGTGTGCGGTGAGGGTGCCGAAGCGCATGTGATCTCCATACGGACTACGGAGGGAGCCGGGAGCCGGATACATCCGATGAGTAGCGTGACGAGGAGATCGGCGTGGGGCAATACCCGTGCAGGGAGAGAATGTTCGGGGTGATCGACGCGGAAGACATCGGCTCTCTGTGCGGAGGCGCGGAGCTGCGGAGGCCGGGGGCGCGGGCGTGCGGAGGAGCTGCGGGCTGCCGAGGTCCGCAGCTGCCGAGGTCCGCAGGCGCGGCCCGGAGCGGCCGGCGGCGGACAGACGGAAGGGCCCCACCCGACCGAATCGGGTGGGGCCCTTCCCTCGCGCGGGTGGCGCCGCTTTCAGCTAGTGCGAGCAGCCACTGCACTGGCAGGGCGCGCCGGACTGGCAGCCACAGCCGCAGCCCGAGCCGCAGCCGCAGGCGGCGACCAGGGGAAGCGGAGTACGCAGCGGGGCAGCGCCGTCGACAGGTGCGGGCCGGTCACGGCGGGCGGGCGGTTGCGTGGGGGATTCCGGCATCAGTACAGCCTCCTCGGACTTGCCTGCCACCAGTGAACCCCGTCACATCACGGCGCTTCAACGGCGCACAAGGGCACTCCCCCCAAGCGCCGCCCGCTCCCTACGCCCCCTCCACCACCGTCGGGGCCGGGGTCAGCTCGTCCGCGTGCTCGCCCGTCACCAGGTAGACGACGCGCTTGGCGACCGACACCGCGTGGTCGGCGAACCGCTCGTAGTAGCGGCCGACCAGGGTGACGTCCACCGCGGTCTCGATGCCGTGCTTCCAGCGGTCGTCCAGCAGGTGCTGGAAGAGGGTGCGGTGGAGCTCGTCCATGCGGTCGTCGTCGGCTTCGAGCTGGAGCGCGTCGTCGACGTCCTTGGTCACGATGACCTCGGCGCACTTGGCCATCAGGCGCTGGGCGAGCTGGCCCATCTCCAGGATCGTGCTGTGCAGGTCGGCCGGGACCGCCGAGCTCGGGAAGCGCAGCCGGGCGAGCTTGGCGACGTGGCGGGCCAGGTCGCCCGACCGCTCCAGGTCCGCGCTCATCCGCAGGCTGGTGACGACTATCCGCAGATCAGTGGCGACCGGCTGCTGCCGGGCCAGCAGCGTGATCGCCCGGTTCTCCAGCTCCCGCTGGATCGTGTCGACCTTCTCGTCCGCCGCGATGACGCTCTCCGCGACGTTCAGGTCGGCGTCCAGCAGTGCGGTGGTGGCCCGGCCTATCGCGGACCCGACGAGGCGGGCCATCTCGACCAGCCCGTCACCGATCGAGTCGAGCTCCTCGTGGTATGCGTCCCGCATCGCTTTCCTTCCGTCCGAACCGTCTCAACAGAGGCTTCTCCTCCACGCTGACACGCTGGTGGGTCCACGCGTACCGGTCGCGCACCCAGAGTGAATCGGCACCTACGTGAAGGTGAACTCTTGGCAACGTACATCCGAGAGGTATGTCTCAGGCTTGTGGAGTGTTTGAGCGGCCCACCTAATCTGGAGCCATGGACGTGAACGCGGCAGTCGCCGCAGCCAGTGCGATCGCCGGTCTGCTGACCGGCGTCATCGCCGTGCTCGCGTTCCGCTGGAGCGAGCGGGAACAGGCCCGCCCCACCCGTACCGCATTGAGGCCGGACCATATGACCGCAAGCCTGCCGCCGGGCGTGGACACCGTACTGTCGGTACTGCGCTCCTCGGCCGTCGTCCTGGACGAGGGCGACGTCGTGGTCAAGGCCAGCTCGGCGGCGTACGCCCTCGGACTGGTCCGTGGTGGCCGGCTCGCTGTCGACCAGATGCTGCAGATGGCCCGCGAAACGCGCCGTGACGGCGAGATACGGCAGGTCGAGCTCGACCTGCCGCGCCGGGGCGCCGGCCGCGGTGAAGGGCTCGCGGTTTCGGCCCGGGTCGCTCCGCTGGGCTCCCGGCTGGTGCTGCTGCTGGTCGAGGATCTCACCGAGGCCCGGCGGATCGAAGCGGTGCGCCGGGACTTCGTGGCCAACGTCAGCCACGAGCTGAAGACCCCGGTCGGTGCGCTCTCGCTGCTCTCCGAGGCCGTGATGGACGCGGCCGACGACCCCGAGGCGGTCAACCGGTTCGCCGGGCGGATGCAGATCGAGGCCACCCGGCTGACCAGCCTGGTGCAGGAGATCATCGACCTGTCCCGGGTGCAGAACGACGACCTGCTCGACGACGCCGAACCGGTGGCCGTCGAGGATCTGGTGGCGGAGGCGGTCGACCGCTGCCGGCACCAGGCCAACACCAAACAGATCACCATGGCCACCGGGACCACCCCCGATCTCTTCATCTGGGGCAACCGGGGCCAGCTCGCCGCCGCACTGGGCAATCTGGTGGAGAACGCCGTCAACTACAGCCCGGCCCGTACCAGGGTCGGGATAGCCGGACGGCGGATCGCCGCCACGGGAGGGGACCTCATTGAGATCTCCGTCACCGACCAGGGCATCGGCATCTCCGAGAAGGACCGCGACCGGGTCTTCGAGCGCTTCTACCGGGTGGACCCGGCGCGCTCGCGGGCCACTGGCGGCACCGGGCTCGGTTTGTCCATCGTCAAGCACGTGGCCGCCTCGCACGGCGGGGAGGTCACGGTGTGGAGCGCCGAAGGCCAGGGCTCCACTTTCACACTGCGGCTTCCCGAGGCCGGGATCGCCCGCGACCGCGCGCTACCGCCAGGCACCGATCCCGATGCCGAAGCGGACGCGGACCCGGCCGACGAGCCGTCGGACGATCAGCTTTTCCAGACCCTGCCTGAACACATCCCCGCCCCGGAGGTCCTTCCGTGACCCGCGTACTCGTCGTAGAGGACGAAGAGTCCTTCAGCGACGCGCTGTCGTACATGCTCCGCAAGGAGGGCTTCGAGGTCGCCATCTCCGCGACCGGGCCCGACGCGCTGGACGAGTTCGAGCGCAATGGTGCCGACCTGGTACTGCTCGACCTGATGCTGCCGGGACTGCCCGGCACCGAGGTCTGCCGACAGCTGCGTCTCAAGTCCAATGTCCCGGTGATCATGGTGACCGCCAAGGACAGTGAAATCGACAAGGTCGTCGGCCTCGAAATAGGCGCGGACGACTATGTGACCAAGCCGTTCTCCTCGCGGGAGCTGGTCGCCCGCATCCGTGCGGTGCTGCGGCGCCGCGGTGAGCCGGAGGAGGTCTCCCCGGCCGCCCTCGAAGCCGGTCCGGTCCGGATGGACGTGGACCGGCACGTGGTCACCGTCGGCGGTGGCAAGGTCGACCTCCCGCTCAAGGAGTTCGACCTGCTGGAGATGCTGCTGCGCAACGCCGGCCGGGTCCTTACCCGTATGCAGCTCATCGACCGGGTCTGGGGCGCCGACTACGTCGGTGACACCAAGACCCTCGACGTCCACGTCAAGCGCCTGCGCGCGAAGATCGAGCCGGACCCGGGCGCCCCGCGCTACCTGGTCACGGTCCGCGGCCTGGGCTACAAGTTCGAGCCGTAGAACGGCGGACGGTGGCAGGAGGGGCCCGGCGGGCGAGCCGGGCCCCTCCTGCGTGTCCGCCGCTGCCCGTTAGGCCGTGGGCGTGGCGGTGCCGGTCGGGGTGGCGGTGTCCGTCGGGGTGGCCGTGGAGTCCGGCGTGGTCGTGGGGGTGGCCGTGTCGCTCGGGGACGGGGTCGCGGTGGTGGGCAGCGAGCTGGGGCCGTACGGCTGGAAGTACCCCGCCGACGGGGTGATGTTGATCGGCAGGGAGACCGGCCCCGAGCCGCTGAAGCGGAACACCGCGGTCTGGACGTCGCCGTCCCGCAGGGACTCCTGGCCGGAGTCGATGACCGCGGCCGGGTTGCCCTTGCCGCCCAGCAGCACGGTGCCGTGCGCCGGGACCGTCACGTCCTTGCCGCCGTTCGCCCCGGAGAGCCGCGCGTTGAGCGCCCCGGCCAGCTGCACGGACTGCAGGGTCTGCGGCGAGGACCCGTTGTTGAACAGGCGCGCCGAGACGGTGGCCGGGCCGTCCGCCTGGGTCAGGACGAACGCGTTCTGCACCTTGATGACGCCGGCGCTCGCGTACGCGCTGTCCGGCTCGACCTTCAGCGAGGTGGCGTCCGTTCCCGCGGCGCAGGCGGCGAGCGGAGCGAGCGAGAGCGCGAGAACGGCGGCGAACGCGCCACGACGGAAGCTGCGGACCACGGCGGCGCATCTCCTAGGGCAGACAGGGAAGATCTTCTGGCGGCCTTAGATTACCGAGGCGCCCCGGAGTCCGCGCACTGGGCCCGGCTCTTTACCTGTTCGTCGTGATCACTTCATGCCATGGATCGGACGCCCGATCGCCGGGCCGATTTCCAGGACTGTGCAAAATTGGATCATCAACAGCCGAGAACCCGAACGGAGTAGCGAAGGTCCACTCGTCCGGGAGGGACAAATGCGGACGTATGACCCCTTGTTCAGGGGCTTCCGGGGCTGTAACGGGCACGTTTCGCCCCTGCCGTATACCCGCTCCGACCTGCGAATACCCTGTTGCGGGCGCACCCTCCAGCACGATCCAGGGGCCCTTGTCAAGCCCCGAGATATGCCCTGACCTGCGAAAACGCCATTCAGATGAGGCCGTTCCCGTGTTACTCTGGATAGCCACGGAAGGGGTACCTGTCACATGACGTTCAAGGTTGGCGACACCGTGGTCTATCCCCATCACGGGGCCGCGCTGATCGAGGCCATCGAAATTCGCCAGATCAAAGGCGTGGACAAGACCTACTTGGTGCTCAAGGTCGCTCAGGGCGACTTGACGGTACGCGTACCCGCGGACAATGCGGAGTTCGTCGGCGTACGCGACGTGGTCGGTCAGGAGGGTCTGGACCGGGTCTTCGAGGTGCTGCGCGCGCCGTACACCGAGGAGCCCACCAACTGGTCCCGCCGATACAAGGCAAATCTGGAGAAGCTTGCCTCCGGTGATGTCATCAAGGTCGCGGAAGTCGTACGTGACCTGTGGCGCCGGGAGCGTGAGCGCGGCCTGTCGGCCGGCGAGAAGCGCATGCTCGCCAAGGCACGGCAGATCCTGGTCAGCGAGCTGGCTCTGGCGGAGAACACCAACGAGGACAAGGCCGAGGCGTTGCTCGACGAGGTCCTCGCGTCGTAAGAACATCCCCTTTCGGACGTTCTCGGGTCGCGTCGGACCGACGGCACACCACCGTGCGCCGATGTGACGTACCGACTTCTGAAGACGCACCCCCCGACCCGTTCGGGGGGATCCTGCCGCGGCACCCGGTTGACGACCATGACCGGGTGCTGCGGCATGCTTATCCCAGCACGCGTTCCCCCGGACTTCACGGAAGGGGTCCGGAAGAACGCCGTGCCCGGCACCTTGAGTGCGATACCCATCTCATACAAGGACACAAACCTGCGTACCGCAGCCGTCATTCCCGCCGCCGGACGTGGCGTCCGGCTGGGCCCCGGCGCGCCCAAAGCGCTGCGCACCCTGGGCGGGGTTCCGATCCTGGTCCACGCGGTGCGCGCGATGGCGCGGGCCCGAGCCGTCCAGGTGATCGTCGTGGTCGCGCCGCCCGACGGAGCCGCCGAGGTCAGGGCGCTGCTCGACGCGCACGGCCTGCCCGGCTCGACCGACATAAGGGTGGTGCCCGGCGGCGCCGAGCGCCAGGACTCGGTACGGCTGGGCCTGGCCGCCCTGCCGGACGACGTCGACGTGGTGCTGGTGCACGACGCGGCCCGCCCGCTGGTGCCGGTCGAGACCGTCGAGGCGGTGGTGGACGCGGTACGGGCCGGCGCGCCCGCCGTCGTCCCCGGACTGTCGCTCGCCGACACCGTCAAGAGCGTCGACCCGGAGACCGGCACCGTCACCGGCACCCCGCAGCGCGCCCTGCTGCGCGCCGTACAGACCCCGCAGGGCTTCGACCGGGCCGTCCTCGCCAAGGCGCACGCCTCCGTCAGCCACGGCGTCACGGACGACGCGAGCATGGTGGAGCACCTCGGGCTGCCGGTGCTGGTGGTGCCCGGGCACGAGGAGGCGTTCAAGGTGACCAGGCCGCTGGACCTGGTGCTCGCCGAGGCGGTCCTCGCCCGCAGGAGGGCCACCGATGGCTACTGAGCTGCCCGCCGGCTACGTCCTGCCCCAGGTCGGCATCGGCACCGACATCCACGCCTTCGAGGAAGGCCGCGAACTGTGGTGCGCGGGCCTGCGCTGGGAGGGTGAGGGCCCCGGGCTCGCCGGACACTCCGACGCCGATGTGGTCGCCCACGCCGCCTGCAACGCGCTCTTCTCCGCGGCCGGCCTCGGCGACCTCGGCGCGCACTTCGGCACCGGCCGCCCGCAGTGGGCCGGCGCCTCGGGCCTCACGCTCCTCACCGAAGCGGCCCGGATCGTCCGCGCGGCCGGCTTCGTCATCGGCAATGTGGCCGTCCAGGTGGTCGGTCAGCGCCCCAAGGTCGGCAAGCGCCGGGACGAGGCGCAGCAGGTGCTCTCCGCCGCGGTCGGCGCACCGGTCGCGGTCAGCGGCGCCACCACTGACGGCCTCGGCTTCCCCGGCCGGGGCGAGGGCCTGGCGGCGATCGCCACCGCGCTGGTGGTCCGCGTCGCCCCGGACTGACCGGCACGCGACCGGGGCCCGGGAGTCCACTGACCGGCGCGCCGGTCAGTGGACTCCCGGGCCCGGCCCGGCTTCGTAGGATCCGGAACGGTCCCCGTGACCGAGCGCATCGACCCCCGCCCCGCGAAAGGAACGCCATGGCCGCCCTCTCCGACTCCGCCCGCGACCTGATCGACGCCAACAGCTTCGCCACCGTCGGCACCATCCAGCCCGACGGGCAGCCGCAGCTGTCCCTGGTATGGGTCGCCCGCGACGGCGACGACCTCATCTTCAGCACCCTCGAAGGCCGCCGCAAGCACCGCAACCTGGTGCGCGACCCCCGGGTCACGGTGCTGATCACGCTGCCCGAGAAGCCGTACGCGTACGTCGAGATCCGCGGCACCGCCACCATGACCACCGAGGGCGGCGACAAGCTGATCGACGACCTCAGCCGGAAGTACACCGGGCAGCCGTACGGCAGCGACGTCCCGGGCGCGGTCCGGGTGATCGTGCGGGTCAGCGCGCAGCACATCGTCGAACACGGCTGAGCCCCGGCCGTACGGAGGGACCGCGCGAACGGGCCCCGCGGGCATCCGAGTGCTGCGGGAATGTGACCGGTGTGTGTGCTCTGTGCCATAGGGCACAAGGCACACGCTCCGGCCCACTACCCTTGAGGAGTGACCATTCGCCTGTACGACACCGACGCGCGCCAGGTACGTGACTTCGTCCCGCTCACGCCGGGCTGTGTCTCGATCTACCTGTGCGGCGCCACTGTGCAGGCGGCCCCGCACATCGGGCACATCCGCTCCGGCCTCAACTTCGACATCCTGCAGCGGTGGTTCCGCTACCGCGGCTACGACGTCACCTTCATCCGGAACGTCACCGACATCGACGACAAGATCATCCGCAAGGCCACCGAGCAGAAGCGCCCCTGGTGGGCGATCGGCTACGAGAACGAGCGCGCCTTCACCTCGGGTTACGACGCGCTCGGCTGCCAGCCGCCCACCTACGAGCCGCGGGCGACCGGTCATGTGCCGGAGATGATCGAGATGATGCAGGGCCTCATCGAGCGCGGCAACGCGTATGTCAGCGACGGCAACGTCTACTTCGACGTGCGCTCCTTCCCCGACTACCTGGAGCTCTCCAACCAGGAGCTGGACAACCTCCGCCAGCCCGAGGGCGAGGGGGAGACCGGCAAGCGGGACCAGCGGGACTTCGCCATGTGGAAGGCGGCCAAGCCCGGCGAGCCGTCCTGGGACACCCCCTGGGGCCGCGGCCGGCCCGGCTGGCACCTGGAGTGCTCGGCGATGGCCCACAAGTACCTGGGCGGCGCCTTCGACATCCACGGCGGCGGCATCGACCTGATCTTCCCGCACCACGAGAACGAGATCGCCCAGGCCAAGGCGTTCGGCGACGAGTTCGCCCGCTACTGGGTGCACAACGCCTGGGTCACCATGAGCGGCGAGAAGATGAGCAAGTCGCTCGGCAACTCGGTGCTGGTCTCCGAGATGGTCCGGCACTGGCGCCCGATCGTGCTCCGCTACTACCTGGGCACCCCGCACTACCGGTCGATGATCGAGTACAGCGAGGAGGCCCTGCGCGAGGCCGAGTCGGCGTTCGCGCGGATCGAGGGCTTCGTCCAGCGGGTCATCGAGAAGACCGGGCCGGTCGAGCCCGCCGCCGAGGTGCCGCCCGCCTTCGCCGAGGCGATGGACGACGACCTGGGCGTCCCGCAGGCGCTCGCCGTCGTGCACACCACCGTCCGGCAGGGCAACAGCGCGCTCAACGCGGACGACAAGGAAACAGCGGTCGCGCGGCTGGCCGAGGTCCGTGCGATGCTCGGAGTGCTGGGTCTCGACCCGCTGGACCCGCACTGGACGGGCGCCGACCGCGGTGACGACCTGCACGGGGTGGTGGACTCCCTGGTCCAGCTGGTGCTGGAGCAGCGGCAGTCGGCGCGCTCGCGCAAGGACTACGCGACCGCCGACGCGATCCGCGACCGGCTGGTGCAGTCCGGTCTGGAGATCGAGGACACGCCGACCGGCTCCCGCTGGACCCTGCGGGGCTGACCCCCTGGCGCTGTCCGGCGCCCTTTGACGTTTGCCGAGTTCGACCGAAGAAGTGAGAGTGCCCGATGGCCGGGAACAGCCAGCGCAGGAACCGCCGTACGTCCAACAAGAAGGGCGCCACGGTCGGCAGCGGCGGCCAGCGGCGCAGGGGGCTCGAAGGCAAGGGCCCGACCCCGCCCGCCGAGGCGCGCAAGGGCCACAAGAAGAACCGCATCGCCAACGCCCAGGCCAAGCGGACGGTGTCGGCGCAGTCCCGCCGCCCGTCCGGCCGCGGCGCCAAGTCGTCGTCCGAGATGGTCGTCGGCCGCAACCCGGTGGTGGAGGCGCTGCGCGCGGACATCCCGGCGACCGCGGTCTACGTCCAGCAGTACATCGACAACGACGACCGCGTGCGTGAGGCGATCAAGCTCGCCTCCGACCGCGGGGTGCCGCTGATGGAGGCGGCCAAGCCGGAACTGGACCGGATCACCGCTGGGCTCAACCACCAGGGCCTGGTGCTGCAGATCCCGCCGTACGAGTACGCGCACCCCGACGACCTGGTGGCCGAGGCGGCCGACCGCGGCGAGGACCCGCTGATCGTCGCCCTCGACGGGGTGACCGACCCGCGCAACCTCGGCGCGGTCGTCCGGTCCATGGCGGCGTTCGGCGGCCACGGCGTGGTGGTGCCCGAGCGGCGCGCGGCCGGGATGACCGCCGGTGCGTGGAAGACGTCGGCGGGTACCGCGGCCCGGGTCCCGGTGGCCCGCGCCACCAACCTCACCCGCACCCTGGAGTCGTACCAGAAGGCCGGGCTCACCGTGGTCGGCCTGGCCGCCGACGGCGACGTGGAACTCCAGGACCTCGAACTCCTCTCCGGTCCGGTGGTGATCGTGGCCGGCAGCGAGGGCAAGGGCCTGTCCCGGCTGGTCGGCGAGACCTGCGACCTGCTGGTCCGCATCCCGATGCCGGGTGGCGCGGAATCGCTCAACGCCGGTGTCGCGGCGGGCGTGGTCCTCTACGAGGCTTCGCGGCGCCGCGCGTAACGCCCTTGCGGCGCGTCGCAGTTGCCGGAGTTGTCGGAGTTCCGACACCGGGGGAGCCGGGGGCAGTGTCCTAAAGGTCGTTCACTCGGTTAGATGAGCGTGGACACCAGAACACCCCGCACTCCCACGGGGGGAGGCGCGCCGGGATTTGATGAGCGTGTGATGACCATGGCACGGGTCCCGAGCGATCCCGCCCAGGTCATCGTCAACCACGCCAGCTTCCGGGTGCAGCTCGGGGCGGCCTCGGAACGTGCTCTCGGGCTGGACGAGACGGCGAAGATCCCGGTGGTCACCGCGGGCGCGGCCGGCGGGCGGCGCCGGCCGGCGCCGGTGGTCTGGTCCGGTGCCTCGGCGCCGGGCGACCCGCTCGCCGGCGAGCTGCAGCAGGCGGTCCGCCGCGCGGGCGCGGGCCGCGGCGCCGGCACGCAGCTGCTGCCGCGGGTCGGGGAGACGACCGTACTGCCGACCGTGGTGGGCCAGCGGACCGCCGGTTCGCCGACCGGGCTGCTCGGCGGCATCCGGCCGGCCACCGGTGCGTACGACCCGGTGGACGACGAGGTGACCGGACCGGTCGAGCTGTCCGGCCCGGCCGGCGGCGTCCGCGCCGGCGGTGTGGACGGGGCCGGTGGGTACGACCGGGCCGGTGGCTATGACGGGGCCGGCAGGTATGACGGGGCCGGCGGTTATGACGCGCCCAGGCCGCGCGAGCGCAAGGGCGACCCGGGCAAGCACGCCTGGTACCCGGACCGCCGGCTCAACCTCGGCATCGTGCTGCTGCCGCTGCGGATCTTCCTCGGCTTCGTGTCGATCTACGCCGGCATGGGCAAGCTCTGCGACCGCGTCTACTTCGACGGCGGCAAGCGCGGCTCGATGGTCACCTGGCTCAACTCCCTGCATCCGTGGGGCCTCGCCGAGCCGCTGCGGGACGCTGCGCTCAACCACCCGGTCGGCGCCGGCCTGAGCATCGCCTTCCTCCAGGTCGTGGTCGGCGTGCTGACCGTCTGCGGGCTCTGGCAGCGGGTCGCGGGCGTCTTCGGCGCGGCCCTGTCGATCGCGCTGCTGGTCACCGTCAGCTGGCGGACCGTCCCGGTCTACGACGCCCCCGACTTCATCTACCTGGCCGCGTGGAGCCCGCTGATCATCGCCGGCGCCCCCGTCTACTCCATCGACGCCCATCTGGCCGGCGACGCCTGGCGGCGGCTCGGCCCGCGGGTCTCGGTGTGGGACCTGCGCCGCCGGGTGCTGCGCCGCGGCGCGATCCTGGCCGCGGTCATCGCCGGCGGCACGCTGCTGGTCGGTTCGGTGCTGGGTGCGGCGGTCCGCGCCAGCACCACGCACGACGGGCACTCCGGCCCGCATGTGACGCCCACCAATGTGCTGCCCGGCTCCCCGCTGCCCGAGGTGTCCGGCACGCCCGACGCCACCCAGGGCATCTCGCCGACGCCTTCGCAGTCCGAGAGGGCGAAGGCGAAGAAGGCCGAGGAACGCAGGAAGCAGGCCACCCAGGCGCCCACCACGGCGCCGAGCCGGCAGGAGACCGCGGGCACCGGCACCGGGAGCGGCGTCGGCAGCACCCCGACGCACGGCGGTTCGGGTACGGGTTCGGCCGGCGGGTCCGGCGCGGATTCGTCCGGCGGCTCGCAGCCCCCGCAGCAGCCGGCCGCGCCGACCGCGGAGGCGCCTCCGCCTCCGCCGCCCACCGCGAAGCCGACGCAGGGGGCGATCGGCGGGCTGCTGGGCAGCGGGCCGTCGGACGGCCTGCTGCTGGGGATGGGCCCGGGCGGGCCCTCGGGGCATGCGCCGCGGGGTGCGGCGTGACGTGCTGAGGACTCGCTGGGGATGCGCTGGGCCGGGAGCCTTTGAGCCCTCCTGAGTTCCCCCGGGTTCTCCCTCGCGGGACCCTTTGAGGTCCCCCTGCGGACCCCCTGAGGCCCTCCGGCGCGACGACAGGCGGCCCGTACCGGCCCTTCCCCGGTACGGGCCGCCTGGTCCGTTCCACGGCGGGTGTGCGGGCGTTTGCGGGCTTTACCGTACGGGCGGGGTTGCCCGTACGGCCGCCGGGCTACACCTTGTTGAGGGCCTGGAGGGCTTCGAGTTCCTTCGCGGCCTCGCTGAGGTCCTTCGCGGTGTCGATGGCCCGCCAGTAGGCGCCCTGGGGGATCGGGAAGCCGGCCAGCCGGCGTTCGCGGGCCAGGTGCGGGAAGGTGGTGCGTTCGTGGTCGCCGAGGTCCGGCAGCAGCGCGGTGAACTCGGGCGCGAAGACGTAGACACCGGCGTTGATCAGGAACGGCGACGGCGGCGCCTCGATGAAGTCCAGCACCTGGCCGAACTCGTTGGTCTCCACCGCGCCCCACGGGATGCGCGGCCGGGCCAGCGCGAGGGTGGCGACGGCGGCCCGCTCCTCGTGGAAGGCGGCCATCTCCCGCAGCGAGAAGCGGGTCCAGATGTCGCCGTTGGTCGCGTACCAGGGCTCGTCGGGCCGGGGCAGTGACTTGGCCGCGTACTTCAGGCCGCCGCCGCGCCCCAGCGGCTCGGTCTCGACCACGGTGGTGACGTTCAGCGGCAGCGTGGAGGTGTCCAGCCACTCCTGCAGTACGTGGGCCATGTGCCCGCAGGAGACCACCGCGTCCGTGACGCCCTCGGCGGCCAGCCAGGCGAGCTGGTGGCCGATGATCGGCGTGCCGGTGCCGGGGATCTCCACCATGGGCTTGGGCCGGTCGTCGGTGTACGGCCGCAGCCGCGACCCCTGCCCGCCGGCCAGCAGGACGGCCTGGGTGACCGTCGGGGGGAGTTCGGGGCTGTCGGGGGTGGCGGCTAGCGCTTGCGCGGACGTCATGCAGCGCACCCTAGACGACGAGGGCGTGCGGCCCCCACCGGGTGGACCGCACGCCGTGGGCGCCCTGGCAGACCGGCCGGAAGTTCACCCGACCGAGGAGACCCCGGTGGCGAAGGCGGTGTCGCACACCGGGCGCGACCACGACTGGGCCTTCTGCGTGGCGCCGTCGTACTTGGCGACCGCCGCGCGGCCCAGCGAGCGCGCGATGGAGACGCAGTAGCGGGCGAGTGAGGGCTGCTTGGCCATGGCGACCTGGAGGTCGGTCAGCGCCACCCCCGGGTCCTTCTCCTGCAGTTCGGCCAGCAGCCGCTGCCGCAGGGCCTCCTGGGGCGTGGTGGCGTCCTGCTTCGCCGATGCGGTCAGCACCTGCGAGCCCGGGGACGAGGCCGCCCACGGGACGCGGGTGACGGCGAGGGTTCCCGACAGGACGAGAACGACCGGGAGTACGAGCGCGAATGTCTTGCCGAGACGGCGAGCTACCTGGTTCACGCATCGGATCGTAGCGACTGGTGATGATTTGGCGACATTTAGTCACCCTCCCGAGGGAGTGAAGTCGCGGAAGGGGGTGTTCGGGTGTTGACGAACGGGTGCAGGGGGCGCTCGAAAGGACCGGTTTGGTGGCGTATGGGGGGTGGTTGGTGCGGTGGGGTGCGGGGGTGGGGCACGGTGGGGGGCGCTCCAGCGGGTGGGGCGGCAGGCACGACGGCGGGCCGGTGCCTCTCGTACGAACTTCCGAGAGGTACCGGCCCACCGGGGGTGCGCACAGGCTGTGGTTGCCGGGGGTGCCGTGGGTGCCGGGGGCGCCTGCGTATGGTCAGGTGCTCGGGCGCTCACGTGGCCGGGCGCTCACGTGGCCGGCTCAGCGGCTGAGGTGCCTCGGCCGCTGAGGCGGTCGGGCGGTCAGTCGCTGAGGCGCTCGCCGGACGAGGAGGCGAAGACGTGGGTCTCGCCGGCCCGCGGGACCACGTGCAGCACGGAGCCCTTCTCCGGGATGTCACGGCCGCCGACGCGGATGACGATGTCCTTGTGGTCGCCGTCGACCTCCGCGGCACCGTAGACGAAGCCGTCGGCGCCGAGCTCCTCGACCACGTTGACGGTGACGGCCAGGCCGGCCGGGGCGTCCTTCGACAGGCCGGTGCTCTCGCCGCTGACGATGTCGAAGTGCTCGGGGCGGACACCGACGAAGACCGTCTTGTCGCCCTTGTCGGCGGCGGCCTGCACGGCGTCGCGCGCCACGTTGACGACCGCGTTGCCGAACTTCACGCCACCGTCGTGGATCGGGACCTCGATCAGGTTCATCGCGGGGGAGCCGATGAAGCCGGCCACGAAGAGGTTCGCCGGGCGGTCGTACATGTTCCGCGGGCTGTCGACCTGCTGCAGGATGCCGTCCTTGAGCACCGCCACGCGGTCGCCCATCGTCATGGCCTCGACCTGGTCGTGGGTGACGTAGACCGTGGTGACGCCGAGGCGCCGCTGCAGGCTGGCGATCTGGGTACGGGTCTGGACACGCAGCTTGGCGTCGAGGTTCGACAGCGGCTCGTCCATCAGGAAGACCTGCGGCTCACGGACGATCGCGCGGCCCATCGCGACACGCTGCCGCTGACCACCGGAGAGCGCCTTGGGCTTACGGGCCAGGTACTCGGTGAGGTCCAGGATCTTGGCGGCTTCCTCGACCCGCTTGCGGATGTCGGCCTTGTTGACGCCGGCGATCTTCAGCGCGAAGCCCATGTTGTCCGCGACGGTCATGTGCGGGTAGAGCGCGTAGTTCTGGAACACCATCGCGATGTCCCGGTCCTTCGGCGGCAGGTGCGTGACATCGCGCTCACCGATGCGGATCGAGCCGGCGTTGACGTCCTCCAGCCCCGCGAGCATGCGGAGCGAGGTCGACTTGCCGCAGCCCGACGGCCCGACGAGCACCAGGAACTCGCCGTCCCCGACCTCGATGTCGAGCCCGTCCACCGCGGGCTTGTCGCCACCCGGGTAGATCCGGGTCGCCTTGTCGAACGTGACAGTAGCCATGACTGTTGCGGTCCCTTCACCGGCAGGAACGTGCCGGACGATCCGAGTAAAGGAAGAACGTACTGTGGTGCGTTCTTGATTGGTCTAGTCCGTTTGCATACAGACTCCTGGTGACCGTACCTGCCGGGTGCTCCCTTGTCACCAGCCCCCGGACCCCATTTTCGAACCACCCCCCGACCCGCTCCCGGTACACTGCTCCCTGCGCCTCCTTAGCTCAGCCGGCCAGAGCACCGCTCTTGTAAAGCGAAGGTCGTCGGTTCGAATCCGACAGGGGGCTCCATGGTCAACCCCAGGTCAAGCCTTTGACCTGGGGTTTTGTGTTTCGGATGACCTTGGGATTCGGGCTAATCGGGCACGTGAGGTCTGCGCATCGCAGTGCGTTGGTCGCAGGTTTCGGATCTGTGACGGATCTTGCTCAAGAGGGGCTCTGAGCTGCGTCTTTACTGGTCTCGGCCTCAGCTCTGGGGTGTGCGGTCGTTGTTACGGTGGCCGAGCGGTGGCCATCCGTGCAGCGAGCGTGCAGATAGGTGCCTGAGGGGGCAGCCGACGGCGGTCTCTACGGCCTACCGAATTGTGGCAATGTGCCAACGCCCGTGGTGCTGGGAATGCGTCGGCCTGTATGGGGTCGCCGATGCGGCCGCGCAGCTCGGCAACACGCTGCTGATGGGCGCGGTCGGGATGGAATAGCGCAGGGTGGCTGCTCGCGGTGGCCCATCCGTTCGGCAATGCCTGACCCACCCAGGGTCCGGGAGGCTGGACGGCCGCCACCGGCTCGCGGGAGAACTCGAGGCGGTGAACCTTGATCCGCACCTTCATCTGCTGGCGCGGCGACTAGCATCGGGGCATGGACTACGACCCGTCTCGTGCGGAGCGGACGACAGCCGCCTGGGGGCGCATCGAGGAGTGGCTGGGGGTGCATGCGCCGCAGTCGCACGCGACGCTGCCCGGCCCGGCCGATCCGTCCGAGGTCGCCGCGGCGGAGGATGCCCTGGGGGAACTGCCGCCGGAATTGCTGGCGTTGTGGTCGCGCCATGTCGGGGGCCGTGGCAGCGGTCCTCGCCGACGGATCCTCCGGGGCTATGACGTGTTCCCGCCGATGGATGCGGTCCGGTGTCGTGATCAGGCGCTGTCGGCCATCCTCGAAGCCGAGGAGATGGGTCCGCGTCCGTGGGTTCCCGCGTGTGCGATGTCGACGGCTGAGCCGCGCCTCTGGAACTTCATCGATGTACCGACAGGGCAGCTGGGGTGGAATGTCCATGCTGGCGAGTTCACCGAGCCGGAGGAATCGGGCGAAACGTTCGCCGAGTGGATCGAGGGCGTGGCCGACGAACTCCACGGGGGAGCAGGCCGGGGGATCCTGGTGCCCGGGGTCGCCGACGGCTGGCTGTCGTGGCACGACATCCGGGTGCGGGATCGGATCCCGTCGAGCTGGCGGCCGCTCCGACCCGAGTAGGCAGGCGGCTCCGGAGCCGTTCGCCGACATCCGCGGTGGGCCGCCGGCTTGGCCGGCAGCCCACCGCGGTGCGTCACGGACGCAGGGTCATCGTGCAGGTGAGGGATCGGCCGACCGGAGCGCAGTCGGAGGTCATCCCGGTGTCGAGGAGAAAGGCGTCCCCGTTCATCAGCCGCAGGTTGCTGAAGAAGCTACTCAGCCCGCCCGCCGAGCCGCTGTTCTGGCTTCCTGATATCGACGAGCGGCCGCACACCTCCGACCACTGTGGGGCGTAGCCGCCGATGTTGTACAGGTGAACGGTCCCGTTCACGTTCTTCGCGTACGTCTGCAGGCACTCGCTGCCGGAGGACACGGGATTCAGCCCGCCCAATGAGGCGGGCATGCCCCCGCTGTTGTAGGTGGCGTTGAAGGAGAACTCGTCGCAGTTCAGTGTGTCGTTCGGGCTGCTCAGCGCCGCGGGGTCTCCGTTGGCGGCGGCCCACCCTTCCTCGTCGCAGACCACATCCCTGTTCTGCTCGTCGCGGCCACCGGGCAGGTAGTACAGCGGCGTGGCCGGGAGTCCCGGCTGTGGCAGCAGCTCGGTCTGCACGAGCCAGGCGTGCGCGGCGGCCTGCGGGAACTTGCCCGCGTTGAACGTGTAGGTCGGGGCGTAGTTGACGAACACGCAGCCGCCGGCGGTGTCGATGACGGTGTCGCAGCGGACTTCGTCGAGTCTGGTCGGGTTGTCCAGGCTGAACTGGTAGCCGACCGTCGGGACGTTCGGGTAGCCCGCCGCGGGGATGATGTCCGCGGAGAGTTGGAAGTCCGGCTTGAGGAAGAGGGCCCCACCCGCCTTGGAGTGGTCCCACGTGTATTCGGTGGTGAGCGTGGCGACGTGGGTGTCGCCGGGTGTCCAGGACGGCTGGCCGTCCCACGAGGCGGAGTTGTCAGGTGCGCAGCCGGACCCGCACAGATGCCGGTCCATATGCATGTTGACCATGGCAACCGGCCCTCCCCAGAAATACGGGGTGATGGACAGGACCTCGTGGAAGGTCCCGGCGGAGTCGTCCAGCAGCAGTTCGCGGTGGAAATAGAAGCTCACCACCGCCTGGTCCTCCCCGTCCAGGCGCATGTATCCGGGCACGATGCGGTGGTCGCACTCCCTGAACCGGGTCGCGTACGGCTTGGGGTCCTCAGAGTTGCACCAGTCGTCGGCGTCCAGTGGGGCGACGCGGGCCGCGGCGGCGCGGTCGGAGGTCTCGGCGAGTGACGGTCCCATGCACGCCTGCGCGCCGTTCTCCACCGGTCCGCATTGCGGCTTCGCGGCAGCCTTTCCGGCCACGCGTTCGGCGGAGGCGCCGGACTGGCTCAGGGGAGGGGTGACGTTGTGGCTCGGCTGCTGGACCTTCTGATCGGGGTTGGGGCTGGTGGCGTCGGCATTGGGGAGGGTGAGGTCGATCGCCGGGCCGTCGGGCACACCGAAGTCGCCGGGCAGGAAGGCGACGGCGTCGTACGCGACGTCGTCGTCCCCGTTCCCGCTGCTCACCGTGTTCGAGAGACTGACCTGCGGCGTCTTGTTGTTGAAGCGGTAGGCGCCGAGGACGAGCCAGTCGTTGTCCGCGTGAGCGCTCTGGTCGAGCGTGCGCTTGACGGTGCCGAAGGCGGTCTCGATCTGGTAGACGGCTTGTTTGGTCTGTGCTCCCGTGTCGGGGATGTGTACGAGGACCTCGGCCTGCTTCGCGGCGACCGGGCCGCTCATCGACCAGGTTCCCAGGACGGTCATGCGCCCGCCGTCACCGCCGAGGGCGGTCTTGTCGCGGGCGTGGGCGTACCAGAAGTGGCCCTGGTAGCCGCCGCCTATCTGATGGAGATCGCTCTTGGCCTCGTACTGGCCCGAGGAGTCGGGGTAGAAGGTGAATTGGAAGGACCCGGAGGATGTCGCGTTGCCGCAGGTATCGCTCCACGTGGGTGTTCCGTTGGGCACCGAGTTGACGACGACGGCGCCCGCAGGGGGGCCCTCGCAGTCGGGTTCGCCGTACTGGAGGCGGTAGCCGCGGCCGGGTTCGGCGCGCAGGGTGAGGTATTTGATGCTCTCGTGGCCGCAGGTGTCGGCGCAGTCCGTCTTCCAGACGGTGTTCTGGGCGTTCCACCAGTGGAGTTGGTCGCAGCCGTCGATGTGCTGGGTCTCGCAGGGGGGCGGGTTGTTGACGTCGCAGTCGTTGCTGGTGTTGCAGAAGGTGTTCAGCGGGGGCTTGATCTCGCTGCGCTGTGCGGGGGTGAGCCACCAGGAGGGCTGGAAGCCTGCGGAGGAGAAGCCGCTGTCGCCGGGCCAGTCCTGGCGTCCTGTGGTGGCGTAGGAGTGGCCGGTGTCGATGGACCAGGCGGCCCAGCCCATCACCTTCTCCTCGTAGGGCCAGTCCTGCGGGTGGGCGGCGTCGTGGTTGGCGCCCGGGTCGAGGCTGGTGTCCATGAACGCCAGCCGGGAGGCGGGGTAGATGGGGTTGGCGGGGTTGTTGTACCAGCCCAGGCCCCAGGAGACGCCGGGAGCGCCGGCGGGGGCGTTGAAGCCGAGGTTGTAGTTCCAGACCGCGGTGAACCAGTTCTCGGGCTTGGAGGCGTCGTCATTGTTGACGGTGACGGTCTGGCCGGTGGTGTGGACCTCGTTCCACTTGTCGGCCAGAATCTTCAGGGAGGCGGCCACGTTGACGGTGTAGTCGAGTGCGACGGCCTTCTGGACGGTCGGGGACAGGCTGGTCTCACCGGGCTTCTCGTGGCCGGCCAGGCGCATGCCGGAGGAGTTGTTTCCCGATGTCATCGCCGGGCTTCGGGATGGTGAGGTCGCGCTGCCGATGTCTCGGCCAGGGGTGGGTGATTCGCCGTGGGGGGAACCCGGCAGTATGTGGGCGGCGCTGGTGCGGGTCGGAAACGCCTGGGGACGAGTGACGAGCCGGCGGGCCTGGTCCGCGCGTGGGTGGGAGACCTTCCTCAAGGGACTCGCGAAATTTCCGGCGGGCGCGGAGATGCACATAGTCGAGCTGGATGCCAACGGCTATTCGCGGCATGGCGACCGTGCCCATATCACGGCACGGATCGCCAGCGAGCACGGCCAGTGGTTCCGGATGGGCTGCGAGTTCGAAACGTTTCCTGACGGACCGCATAATCGAATCGCGCGGATCACGAATGAGGATGCGCGTCGATTCCTCTGGAGAATGGTGCAGGATATGCCGGTCACCTACGGGGGAGTGGGGGACGACTGGCGGCCAAATGGGCAGACGATGCTGGAGATGCGACAGGCGCGCGATGCGATGCTGGGCGTGGCGGAGAGCCGGAGCGTCCTCCGTGGGTACCCGTGGGTGACCGTTTGCGCTCCGGAGATCGCGGCCCGGCTCGGCGGCCCAGATATGTTGCGGGCGAGCGGAGCTTTTCACGAGGTGTGGGAACTGCCGACCGGCGCAGTGTGGCTGCAGGCCACTGAGCGACTCACCGATTACGAAGGACAGGCACTGCACCGCGTCTTCCGCACGGTTGCACCTGTCCTGCCACCGGGGAAGCCGAAGCCCTACCTGGGCCAAGAGATGGGGCGCATCGTCTACGAGGAGCCACGCGGATTCGGAGCTGCGTAGTATAAAGCGTTCCGGATTCCGTGGTGACTCGTTTTCTTGCGAGAGTCGAGTCGTGGCATTGCGCCAGGCCGGGCGGTGGCCGGACCTCTCATCAGCGTCTCCGACGGCACCCCTCGGGCCCGGTGACACCACCCCCCAGGTCATCCGTTCGACAGGGGGCAACAGTCATACCGGGCCCGGAGGCCAGCGGCCCTCTTGCGGGACCGCGAAAAACATAACGGGGTGGAGGTCAGGGCTCCGGTGTACCCCCCCGCACGAGCAGGTCCACGTCGGACGCCAATTGAGCCCTTCGTCCGACGGCGCACGTGGCCGGTGGCGACGGCGGACGGCTGATCGGCGGATCGGAGCGCAGAGGTGCTGGGGCGGTCGCAGCGGGTGGGCCGGCCGTATGCTGCGCGTCGTGAAGGCTTGGATACGCGCGCATCGCGGCTGGTCGGTGACCGGTGGTGCGGGGGTCGTGGCGCTGGCCGCGGTGGTGACTGTCGTCCTTCTGGCGGGGTCCGGGTCCGGGCGGCCGCGGGAGTTGCCGCCGGCCAGGGCGCGGGTCTACACCGAGCAGCAGGCGTGCCTGCTCACCGGGGAGCGCGGGTTGGCCGATCCGGCGGCGGCGCCGGTGTGGGCGGGCATGCAGGATGCCTCCGCCCGTACACACGCCAAGGTGACGTATCTGGCGATGGCGGGGGAGCAGAGCACGGGCGCGGCCGGGCCGTATCTGGCGACGCTGGTGGAGCGGAAGTGCACCGTCGTGCTGACGGTGGGGGCGGCGCCGGACGGCGCCGCCGCGTCGGCCGCCGCGAAGTATCCCGGGGCCCGATTCCTGGTCGTTGGCACGGCTGCCGGAGACGGGGACGGAGACGGGGGCGGGGGCGGGGGCGGCGCCAACGTGACCGCCGTCGCGGGTACGCGAACCGCAGTCGGGACCGCGGTGGAAACCGCCCTCGCCCACGGCTGACCCCGCACCTCGGCCGGCACCGTCCTCGGCGCCCCCCGCCGTGCCCGGGGCGGCATCCCCGGCCGTCCGCCGAGCGGGCGTGCGGCTCCGTCCGGGCCCTCAACTCACCCCCGGCGCGGCCAAGTTGCCGCCGGCCCACAGGCGGACCGCGAACGTCCCCGCCGCGTTGAAACCTGACGACCGGCAAAGGTCGCCCCAGGAGCGAATCGGACACTCGGGACATGTTGCCGCGCTTCGTCATGTACAGGCAATAAATGTCGACGGAACGGGGGATTGGTCTGGTCAACAGCCGGTCACAACAGGCAGGATCTGCGCGTTTTCTGTGTCGATTCTGTCAGGGGCCTGTGCCGTGCGCGCATCCTTCCGTGGTCGCTCCAAGAGTCGCTCCGTGCGCCGTTCCGCCCTCCGCAGAGGGTGGCTGCGGATCACCGCGATGTTCGCGTTCGTGGCGCTGGCGTTCATGCTGGCGACCGATCAGGCGGCGGCGGACGGGGCGACGTTGCCCGCGCTGTCGATGCCGAGCCTGTCGTCGCTCATGTCGTGGGCGAATCATCCGCCGCACTGGAACGACATACCGCGGCAGCAGGGCGGGACCGCCGCCGGTCGCAGCCATCGGGCGACCGCGGCGTCCACGCGGGCCGCGGGCGGGGCGGGCCACAAGCCGGGCAAGGCGCCCAGCGAGCTGGACGCGTACCAGCCGTATGCCAAGGCGACGCCGTCGGGCCGCAGCGCGCTCGTCGGCGGGTTCTCGGCGAAGACCAGCAAGCGGGACGCTGCCGCGTCGGACGCCACCACCACCGTCTACGACAACGCGGACGGCACGCGGACCCGGCGGGTTTCCCAATCCCCCGTCAACTACCGCGACGGAAAGGGGACATGGCGGCCCATCGACACCAAGGTGCGGCGCGGTTCTGACGGCCGGCTGCACGAGGCGGCCAACTCCGTGGAGGTCGACTTCGCCGCGAAGAGCAGCGACAGCGCACTGGCGTCCTTCCGTCCTGACGCGCAGCACAGGGTCTCGTACGGCCTGCGGGGCGCGGCGAAGGTCACCGGCACCGTGGCGGGCTCCGAGGTCACCTACACCGCCGCCCTCCCGCAGACGGACCTGGTGCTCTCCCCGTCCGCCACGGGTGTCAAGGAGTCCGTGGTCCTGCACTCGGCGCAGGCCGCGAATTCCTGGACGTTCCCGCTGTCGCCGCACGGCCTGACCCCGGTGCAGGTCAAGGACGGGTCGATCGAGCTGCGCGACGCGGCGGGCAAGGTCGCGGTCCGGATTCCGCGTGCTTATGCGTACGACTCCAAGGTCGACCGCCGCTCCGGTGATCCCACCACCACCTATGCCGTCACCTACCGCCTGATCCATGACGGCTCCGGCACCGCACTGCGGGTCACTCTCGACCCGTCCTGGCTGCACGACCCGGCCCGGGTCTTCCCGGTGACCGTCGATCCGACCCTGGTGACACCGCCGGAGATCGTCGACGGCTGGACCACCACCTACGCCGAATCCGGCAACGACGGCGACCACTCCTTCGAGCAGACCGTCAAGGTCGGGTCCTACGACTCCGGCACCCACTCCGCCAACTCCTTCGTGAACCACTGGTACGGCGGCTGGGACGGCTCCGGGGTGACCGTCACCAAGGCGTCGTTGCACCTCTTCGACACCTGGGCGTCGACCTGCACAGCGGAGCGCTTCGATGTCGCGCTGGTCACCAGCGCGTGGACGCCGACCGGTGTGACGACCTACCCCGGTCCGTCGAAGGGCGCCTCGATCGGCAACCTCACCGTCAGCGTCCCGCACGCCTGCGCCAACAACGCCTCCGACCGCAGTGTGGGTGACTGGGTGGAGGTGCCGCTGACCACCGCTTCGATCCAGGGGTGGGTGAACGGCACCACCCCGGACTACGGTCTCGCGGTCTACGCGGACACCACCGACAACCTGCACTGGAAGCAGTTCGGTTCGTTCAGCGACCCCGGCCTGGGTCCGTACATCGACGTCACCTACACCGGCACCACCCCGCCGCAGGTCTACCAGCAGTACCCGAACAACAACGCGGACGCGTACACGACCACGCCGGAGCTGACCGCCTGGTCGGGTGGCGCCAACTCGCAGGCGAACACGACGACCAAGTACGACTTCCAGATCGTCGACAACACTGGCACCAAGGTCGTCGACTCGGGGCTGCTCGCCACCGGTGACTGGACGGTGCCGGCCGGCAAGCTGACATGGGGCCAGACCTACGAGTGGACGGTGCAGTCGTACGACGCGGGCCTGTACTCCGCGGCCACCTGGTACGCGCTGTCGGTCGAGGTGCCGCAGCCGCTGATCACGTCGGGGCTGTCGCAGAACAGCTCCGACCACGGCTTCGACGCTTCGATCGGCAACTACACGACCGACGACACCGACGCGAGTATCTCGGTGGTCGGCCCTGGGCTCGACGTCGACCGGTCCTACAACTCCCGTGACCCGCGCTGGACCGGCGCGTTCGGCACCGGCTGGTCGAGCGTTTTCGACGCGCGCGCCACCGAGCAGTACAACACCGCGGGCGCGATCGTCTCCAACGTCGTCACCTATCCGGACGGGTCCCAGGTCGGCTTCGGCAAGAACGGCGACGGCAGTTACGCCCCGCCCTCCGGGCGCTTCGCGACCTTCAAGGCAGTGACCGGCGGCTATTCGCTGACCGACAAGGACGCGACGGTGTACGCGTTCACGCAGTCACTGGGCTCGGGGGCGTACGGCATCTCGTCGGTGACCGACGCGGACGGGCACGCGCTGACGTTCCTCTGGTCCGGTGGTCACATCACGACGATGACGTCGGTCACTTCCAGTCGTGCGCTGCATCTGACGTGGCAGACCCCGACGGGGGCGAGCGCCGCGCACATCTCCTCGATCGCGACCGACCTGGTCGACTCGGCGGTGCCAACGAGCGCGCAGACGTGGATCTACGGCTACACCGGCGACCAGCTGACCTCGGTCTGCTCGCCGATCTCCACCACGAAGTGCACGACCTACGGGTACACCGCCGGCTCGCAGTACCAGAACGCCTCCCTGGACCTGGGGCCGCACGCGATGTGGCCGATGTCCGAGGCGTCGGGCACGGCGGGCAAGGACGCGGTGCCGGCCAACCAGGGCGCGGACAACCTCGTCTACAGCAACGTCACGTACGGCGCGGCAGGGCCGATGGCCGGCTCCACGGCCACGGCGATCGGGTTCAACGGCAGCAGCTCGTACGCGACGCTGCCGTTCGACATGGGCAACAACACAGACTCCGGCGCGCTGTCGCTGTGGTTCAAGACCTCCGCGGGCCCGGGGGTGCTGTACTCCTACGCCTCGCAGCCCGTCACCGCCGGCGACTCGCCGGGCGCGTACACCCCGGCGGCCTACGTCGGCACGGACGGCAAGCTGAAGGCCGAGTTCTGGAACAGCGGTGGCATAGCCCCGATGTCCACCTCGGCCTCGGTCGCCGACGGCAAGTGGCACCACATGGTGATGTCGGCCGCGGGCAACTCCCAGACGCTCTACCTCGACGGTGCCAAGGTCGGCTCGCTGTCCGGCACGATCGGCATCCAGCCCGGCCTCGCCTTCGGCAAGAACCAGCCGTACAACACCCTCGGCGCGGGCTTCCTCGGCGGCAAGTGGCCGGACGAGCCGAACTCCAGCACCACCGACCCGACCGGCAAGGCGACCTACTTCAACGGTCAGATCGCGGACGCCGCCTGGTACGACCGCCCGCTGGTGGCCGCCGACGTCACCGCCCTGCGGAACTTCGGGACCCACCCCGCCGCCCTGCTCAGCTCGACCATCCGGCCGTCCGGCAAGACCTACCACACGATGACGTACGACCCGGCGACCACCACCTTGACCCAGCTCACCGACGAGAACGGCGGGGTGTGGAAGCTCGGTGCGCCCACCGTCGCCGGCTCCAGCCAGACCTACCGCAGCGCGGTCCTCGGCGGCGCCCCGGCCACGTACTTCCGGCTCGGCGAAGCCGCCGGAGCCTCGGCAGCGGTGGACGAGACGCGCGGCGGCAACGGCACGTACAACGCCGTCACCCTCGGCACGACCGGCCCCTTCAGCGACCAGAAGGCCGCCACCTTCAACGGCACCAGCTCGTACGTGAAGGTCCCGGACACCGTCACCGGTGCCACGGCGGCGTCGGCGGAACTCTGGTTCAAGACCACCCACGGCACGGCGATCCTGCTGAATTCGCAGAGCGCGGCCATCGGTGGCACCGTCAGCTCCACCACGCCGCAACTGTGGATCGGCAGCGACAACAAACTGCACGGCGGCTTCTCCACCACCGCCGGTTCCGTGCAGTTGGGCACGACCGGCACCGTGACCGACGGCAAGTGGCACCACGTCCTGCTCAGCGCCACACCAACAGCCCAGACCCTCTACCTGGACGGGGTCCAGGCCGCGACGAAGACCGGCACGGCCGGGTTGTCCAACGCAGCCCGCAGCACCGCCTATATCGGCGCGGGCACCACCGGCGCCGGCTGGACCGGACTGACCAGCGGCACGGTCGCCTACTTCAACGGGTCCCTCGCCGAAGTGGCGATGTACCGCACGGCGCTCACCGCGCAGGACGCCGAGAGCCACTTCGAGGCGGGTCAGAACTCGACCGGTCTGCTGCCGGTGGAGACGGTGAAAGTCACCTCGCCGCCGCCGTACAGCGCGGTCACGACCTACACGTACGACCTGGACAACAACGAGCGGGAGCTGAGCGAGACCGACGGCCTCGGCTACACCACCAGCTTCGGCTACGACACCGGCGGCTTCGAGCACACGGTCGTCGATCCCAACGGCGCCATGACGGTCACCGGCCACGACGTCCGCGGCAACATCGTGTCGTCCACCACCTGCCAGGACCAGGCCGCGAACCGCTGCTCGACGGAGTACTACACCTACTACCCCGACGACACGACAGCGCAGCTGACCACCGCCGATCCGCGCAACGACGTACTGCTCACCGAGCGGGACGGCCGGTCCGCCTCGGCGACGGATCCTACGTATCTGACGACGCACACGTATGACGCCGACGGTGACGAGACGGCCGTCACGACGCCACCGGTGGCGGGTTTCCCCAACGGGCGCACCGAGAGCACGGTCTACAGCGACGGGACGAGCGCCTACCCGGCGGCGGACAGCGGGACGGTGCCGAAGGGGCTTCCGGTCCGGTCGACGACGCCCGGTGGCGCGGTCAGTTCGATCGCGTACCTGCACACCGGTGATGTCGCCGCCACCACGGACCCGCTGGGTCTGGTGACGTCGTACACGTACGACGGCCTCGGGCAGGTGCTGACCAAAAAGGTCGTCTCCGACACTTATCCGGCCGGTCTGACCACTGCCTACGCCTACGACGCGGCCGGTCAGGTCTACCGGGAGACGGATCCGCCGATCACCGACCGGGCGAGCGGCGCGATCCATCAGGCGGTCTCCACCACGCTCTTCGACGCGGACGGGGACGTCACCTCGCAGACGGTGGCGGACGCCACCGGCGGTGACGCCCCGCGCACCGAAACACAGACGTACGACCAGTACGACCAGGTCTCGACGGACAGCGACGCCAACAAGGCGGCGGGACTGCCGAACGGCAACACCACGACGTACACCTACGACCACTCGGGCAACAAGCTGAGCGAGGTGACGTCGTCCGGGACCACCACCCAGTACACCTATGACGACGACGGCCATCTGCTCACGCAGGGGATCATGTACACCGGGGACCCGGTGAACCCGCAGCCGGCCAAGCTGCTCGTGGAGTCGTCGCGGGCCTACGATCCCGCCGGGCGGCTGGCGTCGATCACCGACGCGATGGGCAACACCACCGCGTACACGTACACCGACAACGGCCTGACCGCGAAGGTCACCAGGACCAGCGCGGACGGCACCGGCAGCAGCGTACTGACCGCGAACACCTTCGACGCGGCGGGCAACGAGCTCAGCGAGACCACCGACAACGGCGCCACGGTCACCAACTTCACCGTCGACGCGGCATCGCGGACCACGACCACCACCGTCGACCCGACCGGGGCCAACCGCACCACGACCGTCTCGTACACGCCCGACGACATGGTCGCCACCGAGACCGACAGCGACACCACCGGCAACCGCACCACCACGGCCAACACCTACGACGCGGCCAGCGACCAGCTCTCCGAGAGCATCTCCGGCGACTCCTCCGGCCACCCGTCCGGGTGGTGGAAGCTCGACCAGACCAGCGGCAGCACGGTCGACGATTCCTCGGGTACCGGCAACACCGGGTCGGTCGGGTCCGGCGTGACGTGGTCGGGCGGGGCCGCCACCTTCAGCGGAACCTCCGGGCCGAACAGCCTCATCGCGACCAACGGTCCCGTACTGGACACGACGGCCTCCTACTCGGTGTCGGCCTGGGTCGACCTCACCGACGCCTCGGCGTTCCGCACGTTCGTCGCCCAGGGAGGCACCAACAGGGCTTCCTTCTACCTCCAGTACAACCCGGGCGCCAACGCCTACCGCTTCCACATCGCCAATTCCGATGTCACCTCGCCGTCCGCTTTCTACGACGCGCAGGCAACCGCTCCGGCGGCGCTGAACACCTGGACCCACCTGGTCGGCGTCTTCGACGCCAGTACGGGTGCGATGCGGTTGTACATCAACGGCGCGCCGGCCGCCTCGGCCACCGATCCCACGCCCTGGACAGGCACCGGGCCGCTGACGATCGGCGGTACCCGGACGGCCGGCGGTGCGACCAGCGACGCGGTGGCCGGATCCGAGTCCAACGTGCAGGTCTACCCGCGGGCGTTGAGCGCCGCCGACATCACCAAGCTCTACGGCAACGGCCGCACCGGCGGAACGGTCGGTTCCTCCACCGCGCAGGTCACCAAGTGGACCTACGACAAGCGTGGTCTGCCGAAGTCGATGACCGACGCGGACGTGCAGACCACGGACTACGACTACGACGAGGCCGGGAACCTGGCGGTCACCACCGCCCCCGCGGTGCAGGTCGAGACCAACGGGGGCACACCGTCGACCCAGCGGCCGGTGACCACCAGCGGGTTCAACACCTACGGCGAGGCGGTCGAGGAGGTCGACCCGAACGGGGCCCAGACCACCACCGTCTACGACCCGAACGGCAACAAGGTCTCCGAGACACTGCCGCCCTACACGCCGGCCGGCTCGTCCACACCGCTGACGGCGACGTCGAGTTGGGAGTACGACAGCGACGGCAACCAGGTCTCCTCCACGACGCCCA
Source organism: Streptomyces sp. NBC_01476 (assembly GCF_036227265.1). Classification (NCBI taxonomy): domain Bacteria; kingdom Bacillati; phylum Actinomycetota; class Actinomycetes; order Kitasatosporales; family Streptomycetaceae; genus Streptomyces; species Streptomyces sp. NBC_01476. The sequence continues at coordinate 4,681,783 of NZ_CP109446.1, forward strand.
AGAACGAGACAACGCACACCCTGTTCGACCAGCTCGGTGACGTCGCGCAGACCACGGCGGCGGACGGTTCGGTCACGCACGCGACTTATGACGCCAACGGCGAGCAACTGTCCATCACCGATGCCAATGGCGCTGTCAGCCAGGCCACTTACGACTACCTCGGCCGGCAGAAGACCTCCACCACACTGGAGCGTTACCCCTCCGCCCGCACCCTGACCACCACCAACTCCTACGCGCCGACCACCGGGAATCCGTACGGGGCGTACCTGTCGTCGACCACCTCCCCGGGCGGGGTCAGCACCACCTACGGGTACAACCGGGTGGGTGAGACCACTTCGGTGACCGACGGCGCCGCCAACACCACGCAGTACAGCTACGACTACCAGGGCGACCTGACCAGGACCACCGAGGCCGACAACACGTACTCCACCACCGAGTACGACGCTTCGGGCCGCCCGGTCTCCAGCGAGCAGTACGACGCGACGGGCAAGCTCCTGATGGGGTCGTCGCAGGTCTACGACGGGGTCGGCAACGTGCTGGCGTCCACCGACGCCAACCAGCACACCACGCACTTCACGTACGACGCGGCCGGCACCGTCACCCAGCAGGTCGAGCCGGTCGACGCGACGCACTCCATCACGACCGGCTTCGGTTACGACGCGTCCGGCAACCAGACGCGGTTCACCGACGGACGTGGCAACTCCTGGTACTACACCTACACGCCGTGGGGCCAGCAGGAGACCGCGCGGGCGCCGGCCACCGCCGATTACAGCTCGGCGGCGGACTCGACCACCACCAACGTCTACGACCTCGACGGGCAACTGGTCTCCAGTACCCAGCCGGGGGGCGTCGCCACGGCGATGAGCTACGACGCGGTCGGCAACCTCAAGACGGCGTCGGGCAGCGGGGCGGACGCGGCGACTGCGACCCGCTCGTTCAGCTACGACGGCGACGGGCAGGTCAAGTCGGCGTCGACCGGCGAGGCCGGCTTGGCGGGCGCCCGTGACCACCAGGCCGCCACCAGCGAGTTCTTCGGCTACGACGACCGGGGCGACCTGCTGTCCGCGTCGGGCTCGGCGGGTTCGTCCAGCTTCACGTACAACGACGACTCCTCGCCGCTGACCCGCACCGACGCAGCCGGCACCACCTCCTACGGCTACGACACCGCGGGCCGACTGTCCACCCTCAACGACGCTTCCTCCGGAACGCAGTTGACCTATGGCTACAACGCGCTGGAGCAGGTCAGCTCCATCAAGTACGGCTCAACCGGCCAGACCCGCACCTACACGTACGACACCGCGCACCGGCTCAAGAGCGACACCCTGGTGCAGGGTGCCAGCACCCTGTCGGGCATCACCTACGGCTACGACAACAACGGGAATCTGACCAGTAAGAACACCGTCGGGGTGGCCGGCGCGTCGAACAACGCGTACACCTACGACCAGTCCGACCGGCTCGCGTCGTGGAACAACGGCGCCACGACCACCAATTACAGCTACGACGCCTCCGGCAACCGCGTTCAGGTCGGCGCCAACGTCTATACCTACGACGCCCGGGACCAGATCACCTCCGACGGCGTCCACTCCTACGCGTACTCCGCGCGGGGCACGATGACGACGGACACCTCCACCGCCGACGGAGCCGTCCACTACACCACTGACGCCTTCGGCAACCAGATCACCGCCGCCGACCACTCGTACACCCTCGACGCCGTCGGCCGGAACATCACCGACAGCGACGCCGCCGACCTGACCAGCCGCACCTTCCAGTACTCCGGTGCCGACAACACCATCGCCTCGGACGGCAACTACACCTACTCCTACGACCCGTCCGGGGGGCTGACCGGCGTCAACGCCGGATCGTCTCCAGGCAGCGGGCTGCTGGCCGTCACCGACGCCCACAACGACGTCGTCGGGACCTTCGCGTCCGGGGCGACGAGCCTGTCCGGGTCAGCGACCTACGACCCCCTGGGCAATGTGACCGCCACCGCCGGCGTGATGGGCCGTCTCGGCTTCCAGTCCGGCTGGACCGAGGCCGACACCGGCAAGGTCGGCACCGACTCCCGCTGGTACAACCCCGCGACCGGCACCTTCATGAACAAGGACTCGGTGTCCTTGAACCCGGTGCCCGACTCGGTGGAGGCCAACCCCTTCGTCTACGTCGACGACAACCCGCTCGACGGCACCGACCCCTCCGGCCACTGGGGCCTCGGCAGCCTCGTCCACAAGGCCACTCACGTCGTCAAGCACGCCGTCCACAAGGCGGTCTCGCACGCGACTGCCTTCGTCTATCACTACACGCCGCCGATCGTGCACAAGGTCGTCAAGGCGGTGAAGCGGAAGGTGCGCAAGGCCGTCAAGCAGGTCAGGGACGTCTACCACGCCACCGTGCGGCGAGCCACCCGGGTCTACCACTACGCGGCACGGAAAGTGAAGCGCGTCTACCACGCGGCCGTCCGCAAGGTCACCACCGCCTACCACGCGGTCAAACGCAAGGCCAAACGGGTGGTGGCCAAGGTCAAGAAGGCCGCCAAGGCCGTCGCGAAGAAGGCCAAGGCAGCCGTCCATACCGTCGCCAGCGCCACCCGCACCGCGTACAAGGCGACGGTGAAGGCGGCGAAGACCGCGGCCACGTACACGAAGAACCACGCGGCTTCGATCACGTCGTTCGTGGTGTCCACGGCGGTCTTTGCCGGCTGTGAGGCGGCCACGGTGGGGGTCGGCTCGATCGGGTGCGCCGCGGTCGCGGGTGCGGCGGGTTCGCTGGTCGAGCAGGGCTTCGCTTGCGCCGATCAGGGTGGTGCGGCGTGCAGTGCCGGGGCGTTCGCCGCTTCCGCGGTGACCGGCGCGGTCGCCGGCGCGGTGGGCGGGGCTCTCGGTTCGCTGGGTGGCAAGGTCCTCGGCAAGCTCGCCCCGAAGGCGTTGGAGGCTGTTGGCGGGCTGTTCGGCAAGGGCGCCACCGAGGCGGCCGAATCCGGCGTCGCGGACGCCACGGACGAAGCCGCCGCCGAGACGGAGGCAGCGGGGGCGCGGTCGGAGAGCGAAGGTTCCGGCTGCAGGACGGGAAGCCCGCACAGCTTCACCGGCAACACCCGCGTTCTGCTGGCCGGGGGCACGTCGAAACCGATCGACGAGGTGAAGGTCGGCGACACGATCGCCAACTCCGTGCCGGGCGAGGCGGGCACGCAGGAGCACAAGGTGACCGCGGTCATCGTCACCAGGACTGACCACGACTTCGTGGACCTGACGGTGAAGGCGCAGGGGGCGGTGCCGGCCGCGGTGTCGGCGCCGGTGAAGGTGTCGGTACGGGGCCGGGCGTCGGCAGCGGCGAAGACCATCGCCAAGGCGGCGGCGAAGAAGGCCGCATACGGGCTGGCGGCGTCCGCGGCGGTCCTCGCCACCCTCGGCGGCGTCCACCACGCCAGCGATCACACGGCCCCGACGGCTGCGGTCTCCTCGGCGGCTGCCGTCCAGACCGGCCACCTGACGACGACGTTCCACCACCCCTTCTACGACGAGACGCGAGCCGCTTTCGTCGACGCCCAGTACCTCCGAACCGGCGACACCCTCCAAACCCCCACCGGCACCGCCCAGATCACCGCCGTCCGCCTCTACCACGCCAACACCACCACCTACGACCTCACCATCGGCGACCTCCACACCTACTATGTGGAAGCTGGCACCACACCGATCCTCGTCCACAACTGCAACGAAGCTATTGCAGCGGGACTGAAGTCTCGTGTCGACGCCCTGCACAAGCTCCTTCCCGAAGGTGCCCAAGGCCGACGGTCCACTGCGATAATTCGCGCGATGGATGGCGACGGCAATATGCATGACGTTGTGGGTTGGAGTGGTACAGCAAAGCGTGGGCTGGACCGGCTGATAAGGGAAGGGCTTCAGGGGGGAGAGGAGATGGCTGACAGGACTGCGGGGGACGCTGAAACCAGCGCATTGGACCACATTCGCAGCAAAAATTGGACACCGGTAGCTGGTGCTGCGAACCGACCTGTCTGCCCCTGGTGCCAGAACTCGCTGTTCGATTCTTTCAGTGACTCGGTTGGCGCCGCGCGATTGGTTGGCCCAAGCGATGGGACGGCCATTCTTGGCAGAATTAGGTCTGCCCCTGGTGGTGGTCGATTGACAGGACAGAGTCAATTCGTCTGGGACTGACAGGAAGTGCCAATGTTTGATCGGGAGTACGCAGCAGGAGCCATCGAAAGCCTCGATTCTCAGCGCCGAGGTCAGGTGGCAACTGCGTGCCTGGCTCGTGTAGCTGGATTGCTGGATGACGACAGAATTGTCGCAGAATTCCGTAGCGTGACGATTCTGGTCCGGGATATTCGGGACTATGCGATTAGCCGCGCAATGGGACATGATGAAGTTGTCCCTGCGGCGCTAAGTCGGGGTATTCGAGACTTTCTTGGCCCAGACGACGACCCAGTCGAGGAGCTTCCCGGATGGGGGGCCTGGGTCATGGATATCGCTTCCTTGGCTGACTACGTATTGCGCACCTGGGGCGCCCCAGAGGCGAGCAGTAAGAATTGCTTTAACGTACTACTTGCTTCTTATTCCATTGCGGGCTTCCTGGAGGATGAAGCCGAAGGATCGGGAGTCATCGGTCTGGCTCATGGGGAATTTCAAAAGCAAATGGAAGACCTATCTGTTGCTCTTCATGATGGAACTTGGGCCAACTTGATCGAGGGATCGCAGATGCTTAGTGAGACTTATCTTCGATGGTTTCAGTTGGTGGAATCGCAGTAGTCGTCTGGGGCGGGCGATGGTCCAGGCCCGGAGGAGTGAGACCCGTGTGAATGCTTCACTCCCGAGCGCGGGCGATCGAGGCGCGCACGTCCGATGGAAAGGTGGCCCTGGTCGTCCGTACAGGACGCCTTGGTGCGCCTTGGTGGCCCACCGCCTCGGACGGCCTCGGATGTGCCGTCCGGTGTCAGTCGGCGAATGGAGTGACCCCCGAAATTCCGACACCTGGGCGCTGGATGATTGGTCATCCAGGGGAAGTGATCCAAGGTGGCAAGGCGGAAGAGCTACCTCGAAGAGTTCAAGCGGGACGCGGTGGACCTGGTGCGCTCCTCGAAGGACCGGACCCTCACCGACATCGCCCACAGCTTGGGCATTCATCTGGAGACTCTGCGCAACTGGGTCCGCGATGACGAAGCTCGGGTCCGAGCGGCGGACGGCGGGGGTGAGGCCGGCATGACCCCTGATGAGAAGGAAGAGCTCAAGCGCTTGAGGCGGGAGAACGCCCGTCTGAAGGAGGACAACGAGATCCTCCGGAAAGCCGCCGCCTATTTCGCGCGGGAGACGACACGGTGATCCGCTTCCGTTTCGTCGATGAGCACCGGAACGCCCACAGGGTGAAGCGGATGTGCGGTAAAGAAGTGCCGGTCCTCACTGCGGACCTTGAACCCCGCGGGTCCTGAGGGAGCTCTTGACGGCAGTAGCTGACGGCAACACGGTTGGGTGGCGGAGTCCCTTCGTCAGCGAGCCCAACCTCTAGATCCAACGCCGTTCAGTTAGGGCGGGCTGGGTGGTGTCAAGGATTGGCTGTGAGCATGTTGATGCTGATGGTGGCTTTGTAGGTGGTCCGGTCGATGGCGGGTCCGCGTGCGTTGTACTTGGAGATCGCTCGTTTGACGATGCGGTCTTTTGTGCGGACCCGCCGCTGGGGCAGGAGCTGGGCCAGGACGTTGCGTCCGATGACTCCGACAAGGTCGATGGCGGTGTCGGCGATGATGCCGGCTGCCAGGACGAGCTGGTCGCGGGCGCAGGACAGTGCGGTGGTGAAGCCGGCCCGGTCCGGATCGGTGCCCGGGACGCTGTCGGTGGCGTCGGTCATCGCGGTCCGCAGTACCTGGTAGGCGGTCAGGAGAGCCCAGACCTCCTGCTCGACCCCGGTCGGGGTGCGGGCCCGCAGGACGCGTCCGCCCAGGATCGTGGTCTTCAGCTCCGCGTAGGTTGTCTCGGTCTCCCAGCGTTCGTGGTAGAGCCGGATGAGCTCACCGGCCGGGTGGGCTGCGGGGTCGGTGAGCGTGGTCAGCAGCCGGTAGTGGCCGGTGCGGGTGCTGTGGGCGGTGCGGATGGTGATCTCGGCGTCGATGACGCGGACGGTCAGCGCACCGATCCGGGCCAGTACCGAGCCGTCGCGGCAGCGGGCCACCGGTGGCAGGTTCCGCCCGGATTTGCAGCGGACCAGCAGTTCGGTGCCGGTGGCGGCCAACTGGTTCAGCAGTGCCGCGGCGGAGAAGTTCCGGTCGCCCAGCAGCAGCATGCCCGCCCGCAGGTGCCCCGCCAGGCGGCGGGTGTATTCCAGTTCACCGGTCGTGGCCGGGCCGAACACGGCCCCGATCACCGACCGGGTCCCGCAGGCCACCAGCGCGACCAGACGCAGTTGCGGGTATCCCGAGATTCCGTTGCCGAGACGCTGCCGGGTGAACACCGCCAGGTTGGCCGGACAGTCCGGGACGGGCAGCAGGGTACCGTCAACCGCCACCACCCTCAGTCCCCGCCACCACCCGGCCGCAGCAGCCGTGGCCGCAGGGCCGCTCACCAGGTCGAACAGTGCTTTCATCGGCGCCTGACCCAGCCGCTGGCGGGCTTGGCGAAGAGCACTGCCGCTGGGCCGGACCAGCGGCAGGTCCGCCAGCCCGGCGCACAGCCGGTCGAAGACCTGCCCGTATCCCAGCCCGGTGAACAGCGCTCCGGCCAGCAGCAGGTACACCGTGACCCGGGCCGGCACCAGCCGGACCCTGGACTGCACCGCACCGGTCTGCGCCAGCACCTCGTCGACCATCTCGAAGGGCACGATCCGGGTCAGCTCACCGATGTGCCCCGGCGCGAACACCCCGGCCGCTACCCCGAACCTCTCTGATATGGCAGCCTGTTCCAACAGCGGAGCTCCTGTAGTGAGGATGTCTTGGAGGACAGACCTCTTTTACAGCAGCTCCGCTGCCTCGTTCACCAGCCTTGACGAACCGCCTCCACACCTAACTGAACGGCGTTGCCTCTAGTGTCGCGTGAATGAAGTCCTTGGACGGTGGCTGGAAGTGCGGTTGAATGGCGTATGCCTGTCGCCCTGCCGTTGGCCGTCGCCAATGCGGACCGTGAGGTCTTGCGTTCGTGGGTCCGCTCGCCGTCGTCCCCGTCGGGGCTGGTGACGCGGGCCCGGATCGTGCTCCTTGCCGCGGAGGGCGCCTCGAACACCGAGATCGCGCGGCGGTTGGAGCTGTCCCGGCAGACGGTCGTCACCTGGCGGGGCCGGTACCGTTCGGCCGGCCTTGCCGGGCTGGAGGACCGGCCGCGGTCGGGCCGGCCCGGCACGGTGGACGAGGCCGAAGTGGTGGTGCGGACCCTGGAGGGTCCGCCGGACCGGCTCGGCGTGACCCACTGGTCGTCCCGGCTGCTCGGCGCCGAACTGGGTCTGTCCAACGTCGCGGTGGCCAAGGTGTGGCGGAAGTGGAAGATCCAGCCCTGGCGGAGCGAGACGTTCAAGTTCTCCACCGACCCGGAACTCGAGGCGAAGGTCCGCGATGTGGTGGGGCTGTATCTGGCCCCGCCGGAGAAAGCGGTGGTGGTCTGCGTCGATGAGAAATCGCAGATCCAGGCGCTGGACCGGACAGCGCCGATGCTGCCGGTGCGGCCAGGGCTGGCCGAGCGCCGCACCCACGACTACGTCCGCCACGGCACCACCACGCTGTTCGCGGCCCTGGAGGTCGCCACCGGGAAGATCACCGCGGACGCCTGTTACGACCGGCACCGCAACGACGAGTTCCTCCGCTTCCTCAAGCAGGTCGCCAAAGCCCACCCGAGGGTGAAACTGCACGTGGTCGCCGACAACTACGCCACCCACAAGCACCCCCGCGTGAAGGCCTGGCTGGCGAAGAACCCCCGGATCACCCTGCACTTCACCCCCACCTCCTGCTCGTGGCTGAACCTGGTGGAGATCTTCTTCGGCATCATCACCCGCCAGGCCATACGCCGCGGCACCTTCACTTCCGTCCCCGACCTCACCGACGCCATCCGCCGCTACATCGACGCCTACAACGACCGCTGTCAGCCCTTCGCATGGACCAAAACCGCCGACGAAATCCTCGAACACGCCACACCTAAACGTCCAAGGACTTCATTCACGCGACACTAGTACTACAGGGCTAGATTCTGATCGTGTGGGGTGCGAGACTGGGCGGCGTGGCATCGACGGTGACGCATGATCAGGATCTTCCGGAGGGTTCGATAACCCGGGCGGAATTGGCGGTGTGGGACGAGGAGTTCGCGGCTTTGTGTGCGCGGATGGACCCGCTGTTCTACCGCCCGGAATCGCGCCGTCACGCGCGGCAGTACCTGCGCGGTTTGATGGCTCCACTGCAGCGAAAAAACGGTTGGACGATCGCCGAGCATGTCGGCGAGAAGGAGCCCAAGGCGTTGCAGCGGTTCTTGAACCTGACGCCGTGGAACTCCGATGTCCTGCGGGATCTCGTGGTCGCCTACGCAATGGAGCGTTTCGCCGACCCGCAGTCGGTATTGATCGCTGATCCGACCGGGTTCGCCAAGAAGGGCCGGAAGTCAGCCGGAGTGCAGCGGCAGTATTCCGGCACGCTGGGCCGGATCGACAATTGCCAGATCGGCACGTTCCTGGCGTATGCGAATCCGGTTGGATCGCGGGTGCTGCTGGACCGGGAGTTGTATATCCCGGAGCATTCCTGGTTCGCTGACCGGGATCGGTGTGCGGAGGCGGGCATCCCTGCGGAGGCGGTCTTCCGGACCCGTCCGCAGCAGGTCACGGTCATGATCGAGCGCGCGCTGAAGGCCGGGGTGCCCTTCGCTTGGTTTGCGGCGGACGAGGAGTTCGGTCAGAACCCTGGATTGCGCGCCTGGCTTCAGGAGCGCCGGATCGCTTACGTGATGGGCGTTCCGAAGAACACCGAGTTCACGACCGCGGACGGCGACGGGGTCGTGATTGAGAAGGCTGTCGGGACACTGCGGCCGAGCGCCTGGCAGCGGCGTGCGTGCGGAATCGGCGCGAAGGGCTTTCGCGTCTACGACTGGGCCCTGCTGGAATCCGACGATCCGGACCACCTTTTCTTGGTGCGGCGCTCCCTGGACGACGGCGAACTGGCCTACTACCACTGTCACGACCCGCGTCGAGAGGGGTTCGGCGCGCTGGTTCGGGTCGCTGGTTCGCGGTGGCCGGTGGAGGAATGAGGTTCCCCCGAGATGCGGGGAAGGGTGACAGCAGGTCAGATGGGTCTCATGAGAGGAGCCCTGACGATGCCTGCCCCGAGGAAGTACCCGCTGGAGTTGCGTGAGCGTGCGGTGCGGATGTACCGGGCGGCCGAGCCGAAGCCGGTGATCCGCCGCATGGCCGAGGATCTCGGTGTCCACCACGAGGCCCTGCGCAACTGGATCCGCCAGGCCGAGGCCGACGCCGGCGAACGGGAGGACGTGTTGACCACTGCCGAGCGCGAGGAGTTGGCCGCCCTGCGCAGGGAGAATGCCCAGCTCAAGCGGGCGAACGAGGTCCTGCGGACAGCCTCGGCTTTTTTCGCGGCCCAGCTCGACCCGACCCGGCCCAGGTGACCGCGCTCCTCGATGAGCACGCGCACCTGGGGGTCGAGCCCGTACTCCGGGAACTGCACATCCCCTCGTCCACCTATTACCGCTGGCGCCAGGCAGAAAAGGAGCCGTGTGAACGGCGCCGTCAGGACACGGAGCTGACCGGCCGGATCCGGCAGGTCCATGAGGAATCCGGCGGGGTCTACGGCTCGCCCCGTGTCCATGCCGTCTTGAAGCGCGGTGGAGTGCACGTCGGCCGCAAACGGGTCGAGCGCCTCATGCGCGAGGCCGGTCTCGTCGGCATCAGCCCCCGCCGCGGCAAGGGGTTCACCCGCCGCGATCCGGACGCCGATCTCGCCCCTGACCTCGTGCAACGCGACTTCACCGCGCCCGCGCCGAACCGGTTGTGGGTCACCGACCTCACCATGATCTCCACCGGGGAGGGGCCTTTGTGGCTGTCGGCGATCCGCGACGTGTTCTCCCGCCGCGTCGTGGCATGGGAGACCTCCGCCCGCGCGGACGCGGACCTGGTCCTGTCCTCGTTGGAGTATGCCCTGGCCAGCCGTGAGGTCGCCCCGGGCGAACTGGTCCACCATGCCGATCACGGCTGTCAATATACGAGTATCAAGCTGACGACGCGGCTGGTCAGAGCGGGTATCCGGGCGTCCATGGGCTCCGTCGGGGACTCCTTCGACAACGCCCTGGCGGAGAACCTGTGGATGATCATTAAGACCGAGTGCATCCGCGGCCGCGTCTTCGCGACCAGGGCCGAAGCCAATCTGGCGCTCTTCGAGTACATCGACGGCTTCTACAACCCCCGACGCATCCAAAAACGCCTCGGCTACCTCAGCCCGATCGAGTTCGAGGAGAAGCGCTACGCCGACCAGGCAGCGGCCGAACCGGTGAACCTGAAACCACGTCAACCCGCCCTGACCAGCTAGTCAGCCACTCCCGCACAGCGGGGGAACCTCAGAATGCTTTGAGGCCGCAAAGCAGGAGGCCGGGCTGGACAACTATCAGGTGCGCAAGTACGACGCGTGGTACCGCCACATCGATTTGTCCATGCTCGCCCTGGCATTCCTGGCCGCGATGGCCGGCACCTCTCAAAAGGGGTCCCGTGAGCTGTGGCCAAGTTCCGGACCACGCAAGGACGAACAGCCCGAACGAGGCTGAACCGGGCACGGGCACGGCCACCGCGCCCCCACCTCGGAAACGACGCCTCGCCGCGCTCACCCTGGCCGAGGTCCGGCGGCTGTTCAACGTGATCGGCGCCGCCCACGACGCCATTGACCATGCAATTCACTGGTCAAACTGGCGCCGCGAGCACCAAGCCGAGGCACGCCGCCACCACATCAAGCGACGGCTGCAACTCCAGATCCAGCAGATCTAGCCCTGTAGTACTAGATCTGGCTATCGCCGGACTCGGGGTTGGGCCCTCCAGGCCGGAGAGTCCGGCTCGAGTGCGGACCCCAGGAGGTCAGGTAAGAAGCCCTTCAGAGGGGTCCGGCGGGCAGGGCTGCGGGTCGAGCTGTTCAGAGTTTCTTTACTTGATCAAGGCGCCCCACTGACGCGGGCCGCCTTGATCGCCGGCGGCCGGTGCCCGCAGCCCGCTCCTGTCTGCCGCCCCGCTGGCGACGCCCACCGTCCACTCGCCGCGCACCCACCCCGGCACCCACGGACCCGACCGGCAGAGAAGCGAAACCCCGACTCGGCCGAACCACCGTTCCGTACGCCTGGGCCCGTCGCTGCCTCGGGCCGTGACGGCACAGACAGCGTGGCTGGTGCCGGTGGGGGCTGAGCGAGACACACGTGACGGGTGCCCGCCCGGCGGACCCGCCGCCGTGGCGGACGGTCGGCGGCTGAGGCCTCGACCCCCAGCCATGGGTAGGCGAAGGAGCCGAGAGCTTGCTACGGGAGCAGAGTGAAGGCGGGCACGTGGCCCGGACGCACGATGCTGAAGTGGCGGCGGGCCAGCGTTGCGACGTTGACCGCACGGAACTTCTCCGCCACGGCCACGACGAAGGCATCCGCCGTGCCCAGGGGAAGGTCTGCGTACCGTTCCACCAGATCGGCAGCCCGCGCGGCCTCGGTGGAGGTGACCGGGACCAGGTTGTACACCCCGTCGGCCACATCACGCAGAAAGTCGGCCTCGGCCTTCACTCCTGCCCGGCTGGAGAGCATGTAGCCGATCTTTGCCACGAGCGGGGACGGCAGCAGCAGCGGCCCCGGATGATTCTCCAGCAGGCGCACACAAGCGGCGTGCTGATCGTCCTTGCGGTTGGCCGCCGCGACCACAGGGCCAGTGTCGATCACGATCACGCGCTGCGCCGCTCCTGACCGTCCCATGTCTCACGCACGATGTCCTTGGCCCGGGCCCCGAGGTCCAGGTCACCATCGAAGGAAGCGGTCGTGCGGAAGCGCCGTCGTGGGCGCTCGCCACGCTCCACCTTTGCCCACTCACGCAGCAGCTCTATGGCGTCCACCAGCCGGTCCTCCGGCAGAGCATCCAGCAGGCGGTGCGCTTCGTCGCGAACGGTCATACCAGCCAGTGTTCGGTCCGCGAAGCCATACAGCCCGGGTCTTTCAAGCGCTTCGGCACCTCCGGGGAGACGGAGCCAGCTGACGGCAGTAGCTGACGGCAACAACCCCGCACAACCACGGACATCCACGCACCTTGCCGGACTAGCAAATCGTACTTGACCTGCGAAAAAGCAGGTAGAGGTGTCCGCGTAGCACACGTACTGTGTGGGGGCTGGAGCCACACCGGTCCTCGTACACAATTGCGACGGCCGCGGCGGCCTCAGCAACCAGGAGGAGGCAGAACACGCATCCATTGCCGCTGATGTCCTTCAGCAATCGCGCTACCGCGCCACGAACGAGGACATCCCCGGCGTCAGGGGAGCGCAGGGGAAGTTCGGGACAACAGCCGTCGTCGGGGTTCGCAACAAAACGACAGGAGAAGTCTCGGTCCGTACTGCGGTGAACCACGACGGGGAAGCTCCGAACAGCTGGCCGCAGTGGGCCAAGGATGCTTTCGTGCAGGGCGAGGGTCACGCTGAGACGACCATCCTGAACGGCCTCGCTGACGACGAAGAGATCGCGTTCGGCGCGGCCTCCCGCAATGTCTGCTGGGGCTGTCACTCGCATTGTCGTCGGACCCGGAAATCGTCGTCGGTGGTCCGCAGTTTTCCGGTGGTCCGAACGCTTCGCCGTTCCGGATGTTCTGGCGGAAGGACTGATCAGGTCAATTCTCTGCTAGAGATGTAGGATGAGCTGGTGCGTGCGGCTAGAACTCCGCGCGCACCAGTTCTGTTTAACAGTCAGATTCAGGGGTGTCGAGAAGTGTTTCCTCAGGTCGGCAGCGAAGTCATGGTGTCGTGCGAGCCGGCAAGCGCTAGAGTCATTGCGGTGAGCACTCGGTACATCACGCTGGAATGGCCCTGGAGGGTGATCGACAATTCTACGAATTTCCGATGGGATGGAACGTTTTCGCTTCCGCACGGAGAATTTCATGCGGAATGGGTTCCATACCAGCTCGAACCGGCGGCGCCCGAGCTTCGCGCGGGAGACGTCTGTACGATTTCCATTCCGCCGACGCGCCTCTATGTCGGGCATTACGAGAAGTACGATCCTCCGCGCAACCTAGGCTGGATTCCCGCGCCCACCGCGGGAATTTTCGTGGTCCCACCGGAGAACGCGGACCAGGAGGACGCGGGGTGCATGCTCTATCTGGGCGGTGCTGATCCCATTCGCGTGTACCCGGTCGAGGATTGAGGACTGCACATTCGGTGACGCGCCTGGCATTGACAGGGGTATGGGACCTGCCGAGTATAAGTAGGGTCCGAGTTGTTTGAGGGAAATGCCAGGGGAGTCCCGTATTTCCGCTACCGATAGCCGACCCTGACGAAAACGGGTGCCAGAGCGATTCCGCTCTGATGGGATAGTCGGTGACGGTGACCCAGGCGCTTGACGGCAACGGTGACGGCAACGCCAGCGGACGCCAGGAGCCCCCACTGATGTGTGTCGGTGGGGGCTCCGGTGTTTCGGGGGGGCCTGTCGATGAATTAGTGGGTCGTGTCGTGCTCGCTGGCCTGGGATGTCGCGTGCATGACGTAGCTGGCGAGGTCGCTGGGGTCGATCAGGCGGGCGGGAATCGGCTCGGGGCGGTGGCCGTGGTCCTCGAGGAGGGGGCGGACCTGTTTGATCAGGGCTCTCATCTGGTTCTCGCCGATGCGGAAGAGGTAGGCGGTCAGTGAGCAGGACAGGCCGTGCTGGTCGAGGAGGGTGGCCCAGATGATGTTCTCGGTGGTGAGCTTGCGGTGCCGGGGCCGTTGCTTGGGCGGGAGGGCGTCGAGTCAGTCGCGGATGTCGGCGGTGAGGCGGTCGAGGTCGTGGCGGTCCAGGCTTGTCAGGAGGGGGTGGGTGGCCAGCGTCGCGCCGAAAGTGTGCGCGTGTCGGGGATGGGACCGAGGGCCGGGCGGGTGGAGAGGGACGTCGGGGATGCCGGGCTGGGGCGGGATGGTGTAGTTCCACTCGCCGTGGAACGGGTCGGGGTGGATGGTCAGGGCGGCCGCGTGCTGCTGGCTGATCTCGATCCGCGTGGTGATCGAGCCAGTACTGCAAGATCTGCCGCCGGTCCGTGGAGTCTTGGGGGAAGACCCGTGCCAGTGCGGCGTAGGCGATGCCCACCACGGCCACCGCGACCATCGCCCACCACGGCGTATGCGACCCGGAGAGCACCGAGAGAACGGAGACCCCAGGAGTAGGGACGCCCAGATGCCGGAGGGGCTTCATCGGCTGTACCTGCGGTAGGTGATCCGCATGCTGTCGTGTACGGCCGAGCGGTGGACGATGCCGTCGATCATGACCAGACCCTGGGTCGGAGGGCGCGTCTTGCCGGTCATGATCCGGCGGGACGGGCCCTTATCACTGGGTCCCTGCGGCTGCAGGAGACCTCGACCCCTCGGGAGCGACCTGGTCCTCAACAGCAAGAAAGTCCAACCCGAATCGAGTTGGACTCCGTGTGGGTGCCCCGGAGCCCTCCCAGAAGAGACCCAGATGTCAGACACCCAGGCGTGTTCTGCGAGCAGGCGATCGGGCTGGCGCTCCGCTTGAAGACGTAACTTACACCGTTGCGGGGCAGCGCCGGAATCTCACCGGCTTCCCCTGCTCCCGTCACTGTACCGCCGTGGACCGACTCCCGCGGCGAGAGCGAGACCCAGGGCGCGAAGCGCGTTACCGCGGCTCCCGGCGGTCCGCGTCTGCCCATACTGCGCTCCTCCTGCCCGCGTGGCAGGAGTGCTGAGCCAAGGTTCACCGAATCACGCGCGCTGACAACTTCCTTCACCCGTCGCTGGCGCAGACCGTCTGTCCGGGAAGCGTGCCCCGGTGCGCCGACCACCTCATCGGGGAGCTGACGCACTGCACAGCCCACCTGGCCGAACTGCCGGCCGCCGAGATCCACGGAGATGAGCAGGCTGTCCGGGCGGGCGTCGACCACGACCGGGGTCCGCCGCGCCGACGCGTACCGCGCCGCGGAGGCTCTGCTGCGGGAGTTGGGTGTGCCGGCCGGGGGCGTCACCGAGCGGCAGGCCTACGGCGGTGGCCAGGGCTCTCGTCAACAGCCCGTCGCTGGTGCTCGCGGACGAGCCGACGGGTTCCCTGGATGAGGCGACCTCCCGGCAGGTGGCGGACATCCTGTTCGCCCTGCCCGCCCGGCGCTCGTGCGGGCTGCTCGTCGTGACGCACGATCCCGCAGTGGCGCGGCGGGCCGACCGGATCGTGCGTCTGACGGACGGGGCGCTGCGCGAGGCGCTGCCGGCCGGCGGTTCGTCGTGACGGCGCGGGCCTGCGGGGCCAGTTGCTGCGTATCGGCCACGCGGCAGGCGGGCGCGCGGAGTCGGGCCGCGTCCGCTTCGTGGCGCTGCTCGGCGCGACGTTCTTCCTGGCCTTGGGGTTCGCCTCGCTGGTGGCGGCGCACGCCACCTACGCCGGCAGCGTCGCGCGGGAAGACGCCCGTTCTCCCGCCGTTGCGCGTGCCGGTGATGTGGTAGCGGCGAAGCTCCTGTGGCTGCCCGGCATGGACACCGTGAACGAGCGCTACGTCACGATCGTCAAGGTCGTTCCGCCGGCCCGGGACGCTCCCCTGCCTCCAGGGGTGTCGCACTGGCCAGGGCCGGGGGAGTCCCTGCTGTCTCCGGCGCTGGCGGAACAGGGCCGCTCGGAGGGCATCGCCGACCGGTACGGGAAGCAGGTCGGCACCATCGGCGCGGCCGGGCTGAGCTCACCGGGTGAACGCCTCGCCTACGTCCGCCCGTTGGGGGACGCGATCGACCGCTCCCGGGCCCAGCCGGTCCGCGCTTTCGGCGGGACCACCTGGGAGTGGGTCGGCGACACGGACATCAGGCGGCCCGAGTGGACGTTCCAGGCGATGCTGATCGCCCTGGTGCTCCTGCCTGTTGGGGTGCTCCTTGCCGTCGCGGTGCGCTGCGGTGCCGCGCAGCGCGACCGGCGGACGGCGCTGATCGAAGCGCTGGGCGGTGGAGCAGTGGAACGCTCGCTCATCGTGGTGGGCGAGGCTTTGGTCCCGGTGTGCCTGGGAGGGCTGATCGCGGCGGCAGTTGTGGCGGTCGCGGCGTCGCGTGACGTCACCTTCCCCTTCGTCGGCTACGTCCTCTCCGCTCGGGATCTGCGCGCTGGTCTCGGCCCGCTCACCGCGTGCGTTGCCGGCGCGGTGGCCGCGGTGCTGCTTGTGGCGGTGGCGACGTACCCGGTCGGACGGCGGGCATCCGACCGGGTACGTCCACTGGGCGCGAAGCGGAGCACCACCAAGTGGGCGGTCCTGTGTCCGGTGATGCTGCTGGTGGCGGTACGCGGTCCGTCGCTCTTCGATCCCGGCACCAGCGGCTACGTGGTGACCAACTGGGTCGGGGTCGCGGCCACCGTTGTGACTTTGCCGGCCGCCGTGGCTTCGCTAACTGCCCTCACCGGCCGCGGAGTTGCCCGGCTCGGCCGGAGAACCGGCAGTCCGGCGCCCATCACCGCGGGCAGCCGGGTCGCCCACCACCCCACCGTCACGGCACGACTGGTCTCCGGCGCGGTGGTGGCCGTGTGTCTGCTGATCCAGGCGCTCGTCTGGTACGGCCAGTACAGCGGTGAAGCGAGGGCCGCACAGGCGACGGTGGACCGTATCGGCAGTTCCGCCGCCGTCCTGGACGGAGCCAAGCTGTCGGAGTCACAACTCGCCGACATCATTGCGGAGTCGGCCCGCCCTGCCCTCCCGGTCGCCCTTGTGGGTGATCCCCTGCGCGGCCTGTTCCGGGTCCAGGGGCCGTGCGGCTCCCTCGCGGCACTGCGCCTGCCCTGCCCGCCTGCCGGTGCCCAACTCCCCTTGCCCGCCGTCCCGGCGGACCCACGACTGGCGGAGATGATCCGGTGGTACGGGGCGGGTGCGGCGGACGCGACGGTCCGCTCCGGTGCCGTAGCGGAAGCGGGGGCCGGGAAGGACACGAGCGCGGTCATCATGCTGATTTCCGCCGACGGGCGGGATCTGTCCGTCCCCGCGCTGAAGAAGGCCGAGTTCCATGTCCTGGGCAGCTCACAAGTCGACACCGTCGGCAGCCAGTTCCTCGCGGGGGCGCACGTCAACTCCGACCAGGGACGGGGGATCGCCTTCCTCGAGGTGCTCGGCATCCTCGTGCTCGGCGCGGCGGTGGGAATCACCGGACTGTCGGAGTTCCTCCGGCTGGGGCGCGCTCTCAGCCCGATCGCGGTGTTGACGGGCCGCCGGACGGTCTTCGTCACCCACGCGGCCCTCTCCGTCTTCGCGCCCCTCACAGCTGCCGGACTGCTCGGGGAGTTCGTCGGCACCTGGGCCGCACTGCCCAGCCGCGCCAACGGCTCGACGCTCGCCGGAACTTTTCTGGCTGCCTGCGCGGCCTCCACCACCGCCGTGGCGGCGCTGATTTTCCTCTGGGGTGCGGTGGTCATGGTGCGGGAGACCCGCTCGTGGCGCCCGGGCGGTGGCTGACGACCCGGCCGGGACCGTGTCCGGCGAGGAGCGCGGGTGCGTCGTTGGGCTCCGCGCGTGGCTGACGGAGTCGGGCGCCTTACGGGGCGGAGTCCTTGATTTCGGGGTGGCGGGCGTAGGACTGTTCCGGGGTGATGCCCCCCGTGGGTGACGCGATCGTGCGCTGCGTGCTGACCTGGACGCAGGTGGATTTGTCGCCGCCGTTGTAGGCCAGCGCGCCGGTCAGCGCCTTCTTGGTGTCCACCGGGGCCGGGTGGCCGCCGGGGAAGGTGTCGCCGGTCGTCCAGTCGGCGCCCAGCAGCAGGACGATTCCGTCGCCGGTGCCCTGCTTCACATGGGAGGTCGGCAGGCCCAGCGCGGTGGCGACGGCCTTGGCCTGGGCGACCTGGCCGGCCGGGTAGGTCAGCGTCGTGGTCGCGGTCGGCGCGTCCGCGTTGCCGGCGGTCGAGGACGGGCTGAACCCGGCGTCCGTCAGCTTCTTCAGGACGGTGCCCGCCCAGCCGATCGTGCTGGTGCCGTTCTCCACGTGGACGCTGACGGTGCTCTTGTCGACCGGGGCGACCGTCGGGGCGGTGGTCCCGGTCTTCTTGCCGGCCGCGTCGGTCAGCGGCTGGTCGTTGGCGATGGTCCGGAAGAGCGTGTCCGCGTCCGGCCCTTCGAGGACGCGCGCGGTGTTCGCCGGATCGACGTTGTTCTGCATCGTGGTGAAGGTGATCCGCTTGGTGGGGACCTTGCTGAGGTCCTCGGCCAGGTCGATCAGTTTCGGGATGCTGCCGAGCCCGGTGTCCACCGTCAGGGACTTGGTGGCCGCGTTGGCCAGCTTGTACAGCTTGGTCGGACTGCTCAGTGTGCCCGCGCTCTTGAGCTGGTTGATCATCGCGCTGAGGAAGATGTGCTGCCCGCTGGTCCGCCCGATGTTGTCACTGCCGTCGCCGAAACCGTGCCGGGTGCGCAGGAATTGGAGGGCAGCGACGTCCTTGAGGATGTGCACCTTGTTGGCGGACAGCTTCAGGTGGGACTGCGGATCGTAGACATTGTGGTTCACACAGACCGGGACGCCGCCGACCGCGTTGGACATGGAGACGACGCCGGCGAAGTCCACCTCGACGAAATGGTCGATCGGTATGCCGGTGAGCTGGTGCACCGCCGCCACCTGGCAGTTCGCACCGTAATCAAGGGCGCTGTTGATCATGTCCTGGCGGGCGGCGACGCTCCGCCCGGACTTCTCGTCGGTGCACGCCGGCAGGTCGGTGACCAGGTCGCGCGGGATGCTCATCACCGTGGCGTTGCTGCGGTCGGCGGATATGTGGACCACCATCTCCACGTCGGCCCGCGCTCCGCTGCTGTCCTTGCAGGCGCCGCCGAGTTTGCAGTCCGCGGCGCTGTTGCGGGCGTCCGATCCCATCGCGAGGATGTTGATCGGGGACCGCCCGAGCGCGTCCTTCTTCTCCACGCCCTTGTTCTTCGACGAGATCGCGGTCGTCTGGATGTTGCCGTTCAGCTGGTGGTAGACGTAGAACGCGGCACCGGCGCCGAGCAGCACGACGGAGGCGAGGGAGATCGCCACTACCTTGACGACCTTCTGCCTGCGCCGGCGCTGCGCCTGCCGGGCGGCGGACCGGCCGGCCGCCCGGCCGGCGGGCGCCCGCGCGGGCGCCTTCGCGGACCGGCGGTGGTCTCGTACAGGCCCGTGTGCCATGCTCGCATCCCAGTCTGTCTCTTGATCCTGTTTGCGCCGCTTCGCGCCGCTTCCGACGTTTCCTCACCAGCGGTTGGAGCGGGGCGGACCATGGGAGAGATCTCGTCGGCGGTCGCACGGATCGCCCAGGTGCTCGGTGGGCGGGTCCACACCAGGTCTGGCGATCAAGGCAGCACCTACACTCCACGGACACGATCACTGGACACTCAACGGACAAGGCGTCGTTGGGGACGACAGCTCTGCCGTGGCCGGCCCTCGGGGCCGGTCCGGCGATTCCGCGGAGGGTGGGAAGGCACAGAAATCCGTGGGGAAGCCTTCACACGACCGGACCGCAGGGCGAACTCTGCCATATGAAGACGTCAAGTGTCAGGGGAGGGTGGAGAGCAGGCAGTTTCGGAAGCGCACCGGAATCCGCCGGGCGGACCTGCTCCCGACGGTGCGCCTGCGGCCGCGATCCCGCCGTCTTCGCCCCGTTTCACGGCAGTTGGCGGCCCGGCCGGCCCCGCCTCCACCCCGGCTCCGCCGCCCCCCGATCCGGCCGGCGGCGGACCGTTCGCCGCCACCCCGATCCGGCCGGCGGCCCCGCGGCGTCCGATCCGACCGCCGGACACGGCACACCGCGGCCCACCGCGGCCCACAGCGGCCCACCGCTACGTCCGGACGTCCCGCCGCCACCCTGATCCGCCGCCGGACACCGCGCGCCCTAGTTGGTGCCGGCGGTGAGTTCGCCGAAGAGCTTGTTCGCGGTGGGGGAGGCGAACAGGCGTGTCATCTCCGCGCGGGCGACTTGCTTGCGGAACTCTCCTTCGTAGGAGGTGTCACCGGCGTTGTGCATGAGATCGGTGATCCATGCGGCGAATGCCTGGTAGTTCCAGATGTGGCGCAGGCAGTCCGAGGAGTAGTTCTCCAGCAGGCTCGCATCGTCCTTCTGGATCTGGGCGAGGACCGCGCGGGCGAAGACGTCGGTGTCGTGGAGGGCGAGGTGGATGCCCTTCGCGCTCATCGGCGGGACGATGTGGGCCGCGTCGCCCAGCAGGAACAGCCTGCCGTAGCTCATCGGGTCGAAGACCACGCTGCGCAGCGGGATGACCTGCTTGCTGAGGATCTCGCCGCTGGTCACGGTGGTGCCGAAGCGGGCCTCCAGTTCGCTCCAGATGCGCGCGTCGGGCCACTGCTCGGGGGTGTCCTGGGGCGGGCACTGGAGGTAGATACGCGTGGCGGTGGCGCCGCGGGGGATCATGCCGCCCAGGCCGCGCTCGTGGATCGCCATGCCCGCGGGGTTGGTCGCCACCGCGGCCCAGACGGTGAGCCATGAGTACCCGTACTCGTAGGAGTACTCGGTCAGCACGTCGGCGGGGATGGAGGACCGGCTCACCCCGTGGAAGCCGTCAGCGCCGGCGATGAAATCGCAGGTGATGACATGCGCGGTGCCGTCGGGGTCCTGGTAGCGGACCGTGGGCTGCCGGCTGTCGAGGTCCTGCAGGGTCACATCGAGGGCCTCGTAGCGGAGGTCTCCGCCCTGGGCGAGGAAGGCGTCGGTGAGGTTGCGGGTCAGGACGTGCTGGGGGATGAACATGCCGCCGTCCTCGTCGTGCTCGATGTCCATCGGCATCGCCTGCCCGTCGATGAAGAAGCCGCCCTCGTCCTGTGGGATGGGGTCGCCCTCCAGGACTTCGCCGAGCCCCCACTCGCGGATGATGCCCACCCCGAAGCTGTCGATGGCCCCGGCGCGCTGGCGCTGGTCGACGTACTCGCGGTTGCGCTTTTCCAGTACGACGCAGCCGACGCCGTTGCGCAGCAGGATGTTGGCGAGCGTGAGGCCGGCGACCCCGGCTCCCACGATGACGACGGAGGGATTCTCGCGTGTCTCGGCCATGTTGTTCCAGGTCTCCTCGGGTTGGGAAGTGGCGGCCCGCCGACCAGGTGGTGCGGCGGCCTGACCACCAGCCTGGAACCCGGCCCCTGCCGCATACCACCGGCAGACTGACACCTGATGCTGAAAACCCGCCAAGAATCCGGGATCCACGTCGCCCTGCCATGCGCTGAGGCGGATCCCGCTACGGCAACGTGGGGCTGTTGCGCAGGTCCGCCTGGTAGCTGCCCGGGGTCTGGCCGACGACCTCGTTGAAGGCATCGATGAAGCTGGACGGGTTCGACCACCCGCACGTCACCGCGGTGTCGGTGACCGACATGCCGTTGGCAAGGTGGGCCAGTGCGTGGTGGATGCGCAAAATGGTGCGCCACCGGTGGAAGCTCATGCCCAGTTCGGTGTGGAACAGGCGGCTCAGGGTGCGCTCGCTGGCTCCTGCGGCCTGTCCCAGCCCGGTCAGGGTCGCAGGTCGGGCGGGGTCGGCATGCAGGAGGTCGGTGACGGTGCGCAGCCGGTCGTCGCCGGGTTCGGGCAGGTGGAGGGAGTGCTCGGGAGCGTCGGAGAGCTCGTCGATCACCACGGCGAGCAGCCGCTGGTGGGCGCCGGGGCGGGCCTCGGGCCGGTCGTCGGTCAGGGTCAGGACGGCCTCGCGCAGCAGCGGACTGACGGCGAAAACGCTGGGGTGCTCCACCAGTTCGACGCACAGTTCGACCGGGATCGTCAGCAGGCGTACGTCGGTGCGTCCGTAAAAGCGGTGACCGTGGGCGAAGCCGGGCGGCGTCCACGTCGCACGGTTGGCCGGGGCCACCCAGGTTCCGCGCTCCGTCGTGGTGGCCAGCGTCCCGGCGGCTGCGTAGACGAGCTGGCCCTGGTCGTGGGTGTGAGGGGCGAGGTGGTAGCCGTGCGGCAGCCAGCCGGCGCCGCTGGGAATGTGCTGCGGCGCTGAGGGCCCCGCAGAAGGGTGGCGGTTTTTCGGCATCAGGTGGCAGTCTACCGGTGATGTGCTGGTTGGCGGATGCCGACCCTCGCCGTCCGGGCCGGCGAGCGCGTCCCAGCGCGCGGTGGATGCAGCGGCGCACCCTGCGAAGACGCCGCCGACGCCCCGCCGCAGGCCGTACAAAGCGCCCGCCTCCCACCGGAGCGACCCCCGTGGCCGCGTTCGTCCACCCCGGGAGGGGCGTCTGATCGCAACTCGATACGCGCCCTAGCGGCGCGTGCGCAGCAGGAGGCGGACGAAGTACGGGGTGCCGACGACCGCCGTCATGAGGCCGGCGCCCAGTTGCGCGGGGGCGATGACCGTACGGCCCAGCAGGTCGGCCGCGCAGACCAGAACCGCGCCCAGCAGCATGGCGACCGGGATGACCCGCGCGTGGCGGCGGCCCACCAGGGCGCGGGCCGCGTGCGGGGCGACGAGGCCGACGAAGCCGATCGTGCCGGCGGCCGCGGCCGCGGTGGCGCTCAGCAGGACGCCCAGCGCGAGGAACGCGAGCCGGGAGCGGGCGAGGCCGAGCCCGAGCAGCCGCGGGGTGTCCTCGTCGAGGGAGACCAGGTCGAGTTCGCGGCGCCGGGCGACCGCGACGGCGGTGGCGACGAGAAGGACCACGGCGACCGGCAGCAGGTCGGGCGCGGTCCGCCCGTAGGTCGAACCCGACAGCCAGGTCAGCGCCTTGGTCGCGTTGAACGGATCGGTGAGCACGATGACCAGGCTGATGAGCGCCGTGGCGGCGGCGGACACGCCGACGCCGACGAGGACCAGCCGGTTCTGCTGGAAGCCACCGCGCGCGGCCAGGCCGAAGACGAGTACGGCGGCGGCCGAGGCGCCGGCGAAGGCCGCGCCGGCGATGCTCCACGCGCCGGCCGCGGGCACCGTGGTGACCAGCAGCACGGCGCCCAGGCCGGCCCCACCGGAGACGCCCAGGATGCCCGGCTCGGCGAGCGGATTACGGGTCACGGCCTGCACGAATGTCCCGGCCAGGGCGAGGGCCGCGCCCACCAGAAGCGCGGCGAGCACCCGGGGCACCCGGGTGTCGAGGACGAAGGTGACCCCCTGACCGGCCCGGCCCAGCGCCCAGTTGGTGACATCGCCGAGCAGCAGTCCGGTGTCACCGAAGAGCACCGCGGCGATCAGTACGCCGACCAGCACCGCCGTCAGTACGGCGACGGTCGACCAGAACGCCGCCCGGCTCGGGATACGCATCCGGTCCGGCTCGGCGGGGGCACCGGACTCACGGGCGCGGAAGGCCATCGCGACCAGGAACAGGGCGCCGACGACGCTCGTGACGACCCCGGTGGGCACCGCGACCGCGGACTGGGCGCTGACCAGGGCGCGCAGCAGGACATCGGAACCGAGGACGAGCGCCGCCCCGGTGAGCCCGGCGACCGGCAGGGCCGCCCGGGCCCGCAGCAGTGCCCGGAACCGGCGGCCGAGCGGCCGGACCAGCGCCGGCGCGCACAGTCCGACGAAGCCGATGGGTCCGGCGAGCGTCACCGCCGCCGCGGAGAGCAGGGCGGTGAGGACGACGACGGTGATCCGGGTGGCCCGCACCGGGACGCCGAGGCCGCGGGCCGCGTCGTCGCCGAGGGAGAGGGCGTCGACGCGGCGGGCGACGAGCAGCAGTCCGGCCAGGCCCACGAGGATCACCGGCGCCATCTGGCCGACCCCGCCGAAGCCGTTCTGGCTGATGCTGCCCTGGCTCCACTGGTAGAGGCCGTTGGTCCGCTCAGGGAAGAGCAGGAGCAGGGCGTCGGTGAGGGAGCCGAGGCCGAGTGCGAGGGCGCTGCCGGCCAGGACCAGCCGGACCGTACCGGCGCCGAGGCCGGAGAGCCCGAGTACCACGGCCGCCGCCGCGAGACCGCCGGCGAACGCGACGCCGGAGGAGGCCAGCAGCGGGACGGACGCGCCGGTGACGGTGAGCACCCCGAGCGCGAGATACGAACCGGCGTTGACCGCGAGCGTGTCCGGCGCGGCGAGCACATTGCGGCTCACCGCCTGGAGCGCGGCGCCCGCGCTGCCGAGGGCGACGCCGACCAGGACGCCGGCGGTCATCCGCGGCAGGCGGGAGGCGATGACGACGGAGGCGTCGCTCTGGTCGGCGTGGCCGGTGAGCGCCTTCCACACCTCGCCCGCGCCGACCGCGGCCGTGCCCTGGGTGATGTCCAGTACGGCCAGGGCGGCGAGCAGGGCCACGAGCGCGGCCGTCGCCGCGACCGCGCCGGTCCTGGACGCGGCCGGAGCCGGGGCGGTGCGGTCGCGGGCGGGTGCGGTCGTCCCGGTGGCGGCCATGGCGCTACTTGGTGAGGGCGTCGACGACGGCGTCGACGTACGCCTCCATCGACCCGGGTCCGCCGAACATCCAGATGCCGTCGGGGAGCCGGTGCACGTGGCCGTCCTTGACGAACGGGAGCGACTTCCACACCGCGTTCTTGGCGAGGGCGCCGGCGAACGGGTCGCCGTCGGTGTCGTTGGCGATGTAGGTGAACTGGATGTCGCCCAGGCCGGTGAGCCCTTCGACGTCGGTGGTGGCGAGGCCGTAGTCCTTGTCGCCCTTGATCGTCCAGGCGTTCCGCAGGCCGAGCCGCTCGTTGACCGCTCCTATGAGGGAGCCGCTGGTGTAGGGGCGGACGGAGACCTGGTTGGACACGACGTAGCCGTCGGCGGGGGCGACCTTCGCGCCGGTGCGGCCGGCGCTCGCCAGGGCCTGCTTGCCGGCGGCGAGCTTCGCCTCGAACGCCTGCCGTACGGTGCCGGCCTTGGCGGTCGTCCCGGTGGCCTGGGCGATGAGGTCGAGGTCCTTCATCATCAGGCCGATCTGGTCGGCGGCGTCGGCCGAGCGCACCACGAGGACCGGGGCGGCCTTCCGCAGCTGCTTCACCACGGCCGCCGACAGGTCGGTGGTGGCCACGACGAGGTCGGGCGAGAGGGCCGCGATGGTGTCCGTGCTGGGCTCGCCGCGGGTGCCGATGTCCTTCGGCGCGTTCGTCAGCGGGACGGCTGTGTCCCAGGCTTTGTAGCCCTTGACGTCGGCGACGCCGACCGGCGCGACGCCGAGGGTGAGGAGGTCCTCGACGACGTTCCACTCGGTGCCGACGACCCGGGTGGCGGGGTGGTCGAGGCGGACCGTCGCGCCGGTGGCGTCGGTGAGGGTGACCGGTCCCGCGGTCGTGGCCGAGCCGGTGGGGGAGACGGACGGGGAGGAGTCGGCGGACGCGTGCTCGGTGGTGCCGCAGCCGGCCAGGAGCAGCGCCGCGGCGGCGGCCGCGGCTGCGGCGGGGAGGTGCTTCATGAGGTGGCCTGGTGCCTTTCGCTTCGGGCGTGGTGGCGGCCGATCGCGCGGGTGCGCAGCCGGCCGGTCGCGGGGTCGGTGTCGACGTCGATCCGGATGCCGTAGACCTCGGTCAGCCGGTGCGGCGTCAAGACGTCCTCGGGTGCGCCGTCGGCGACGATGCGTCCCGCGTGGAGCAGGGTGACCCGGTCGGCGACGGCCGCCGCCTGGTCGAGGTCGTGCAGGACCACGCCGACCGCGATCCCGTGGTCGTCGGCGAGGTCGCGGATCAGGTCGAGGAGTTCGACCTGGTAGCGCAGGTCGAGGTACGTGGTCGGCTCGTCGAGGAGGAGTACGCCGGTCTCCTGGGCGAGGCAGCCGGCGAGCCACACCCGCTGGAGCTGTCCGCCGGAGAGGTGGTCGACGCCGCGTCCGGCCAGGTCCTCCAGGCCGGTCAGGCCGAGCGCCCGGTCGACCGCGGCGGCGCCGCCGGGGTCGGGGCGGCCCCAGCGGCCCCGGTACGGGTAGCGGCCGAACTCGACGACGTCGCGGACGCTGAGTCCGCTGGGGGTGGGCCGGCCCTGCGTCAGGAGGGCGACGCGGCGGGCGAACTCACGGGCCGACAGCTCCCAGCCGTCCAGGGCGGACGCGGTGCCGCCGTCGAGGGCGAGGGTTCCGGCCCTGGCGGGCTGCAGGCGGGCGAGCGTACGCAGGAGCGTCGACTTCCCGCTGCCGTTGGGACCGACGAGCGCGGTGACCTCGGCGGGCCTGAGCGTGATCGCGGCGCCGTGCACGACGTCGACCCCGTCGTACGCCACGGTCACGCCGTCGGCGGCCAGTTCATGACCGCGGCGCGGCGCCGGCACCGCACCCGTTGGGCCTGCTGCAACTCTCACGGCCGACAGATTAGCTTAGCCTTACCTAACCGATACGAGGGGGGCGTGGTTGCGCCGCTGGGATGGTGGTTGGGGTGGGGGTGGTCCGGAGGCGAACCGCCCGGGGCGAACCGTCCGGACGCCGTGGGTTCGGGCAGCCAGGACCCCGGCGGGAAGGGCCCCGGACGCCCGTGGGCCGGCTGACCGGACGGGGTCTGATCGGTCGGCCGGTCACCGGCCCGTTCCGGCCGGGTGCCGCCGGACCGGGCCGCCGACCGGGCCGGGGGTCGGCCGGGCGGCTGGGCCGGCCGCCGGCCGGGCGGGTGCTGAACGGTGCTGGTCAGGGGAGGGCGTAGCCGACGTGGGTGAGGCGTTCCGACAGCTCCCACAGGGTGCGGCCGATGGCCGGATCCGCTGCCGTGGCGGGGAGTTTGACCGGGCCGGGCGCGCCGCGGGTCTCCATCCGTCCGGTGGGGCCGATGAAGGCGGCGGGCGCGATGCCGGGCTCGGTGGCGGCGTAGAGGGAAGGCAGCGCGGCCTCCTCGGGGCGCTGCCCCAGCACGCGTTCCATGGCCACTCCGACAACCGCCTTGACCAGCCGGGGCACATGGCGCTGGATGCCGGTGTTCGCGGACCCCGGGTGGACGGCGACGGCGGTCAGCGGCGTGGCCGCCGCCCGGCGGGCCAGCTCCTGGGTGAAGACGACGTTCGCGTACTTGGAGAGGGCGTAGGCGCTCATCGGCGTGTACTTCCGTTCGCCCGCCACGTCGTCGAAGGTCAGGCCGCGGTTGCGGGCGACCAGGGCGCTCACCGTGACGACCCGGGCGCTTTCGGCCCGCAGCAGCGCGGGGAGCAGCCGGCCGGTGAGTGCGAAGTGGCCGAGATGGTTCGTGCCGAAGGTCAGCTCGAAGCCGTCCTTGGTGGTGCGGCGTTCGGGCACCGCCATCACACCGGCGTTGTTGATCAGCAGGTCGAGCGGCCGGTCCAGGGCGATGACCGCTGCCGCGGCCTCCTCGACCGACGCGAGATCGGCGAGGTCGAGCCGGACCGGCAGGAGGCCGGCGCCCGGCACTTCCCGGGTGATGGCGGCGGCGGCCTCCTCCAGCGAGGCGGGCGTACGGCCGGCCAGCAGCACGGTCGCGCCGGCCCGGGCCAGTTCGAGTGCGGTGATACGGCCGAGGCCGGAGTTGGCACCGGTGACCAGCGCGAGCTTGCCGTGCTGGGCGGGGATGTCGGCAACGGTCCAGGCGGACATGAGGGCTCCTTGGGGGGCGGGGTGTACGGGCGGGGGGGTACGGAGTCGGGGTGGGCCGGAGGGCGATCAGGCGAGCAGGGCGTCGATCCAGTCCGTGGTGCGCTGAAGGGCCAGGGCGGCCAGCGGGGTGCCCATGTTGGTGAAGGCGTGCGCCCCTTCCGGCCAGACGTCGAGGTCGGCGTGTCCGCCGGCCAACTGCCAGGCGGTGGCGAGGAACACGGAGTCGTCGCGGAGCGGGTCGAGGGCGCCGACGGTGAAGAGCGCGGGGGGCAGTCCGGTGAGGTCGGCGTAGAGCGGGGAGAGTTCCGGGTCGCGGCGGGCCTCCGCGTCCAGGCCGGGGAGCCCCAGCGTGGTGAGGCCCTCGATCCAGGTGCGGGGCAGGACCAGGGTGGTGTGGTCGGACCGGCGGACGCTGGGCGTGTACGACATGTCGTACGCCCCGCAGTCCAGCAGCGCGCCCGCCAGCAGCGCGAACGCCGGATCGCCCTGGTCGCGCAGCCGGAGGGCGACCGTGGCGGCCAGGTGGCCGCCGGCCGAGATGCCGCCGATCAGCAGCCGGCCGGCGCCGAACCGGGGACCGGCCTGGCCGGCCGCCCAGCGGGCCGCGGCCAGGCACTCCTCGATCTGGACCGCGATCGTCGACTCCGGGACCAGCCGGTAGGCGGGGCTGACCACGGCGACCTGGCAGGTACGGGCGATGTGATCGTTGACCGCCTCGTCGTCCTCCGGGGTGCCGGCCGCCCAGCCGCCGCCGTGGATGCGCAGATAGACCGCGCGGATGTCGCCCTCGGGGGTGAAGACCCGCAGCCGCAGCGGCCCGGCCGGGCCGTCCACGGTGATGTCCTCGGGCACGAGTTGGGAGGCCGGCTGCGCCGGGGAGGTGAGAGCACGCAGTGCGGCGAGCCCCTCGGGGGTCGTGACATCGGGCTGCGGCATCTGGGCCAGTACGAGGTTGGCCTGCCGCTGGGCGGCGAGCACATCGGGGTCGAGGCCGGTGACGAACGGGGAGCGGGCGCCGGCGAAGGAAACGGATGCGGACACGGTGACGGGCCTTTCGGGAGGAGGGCGGGGGGAGCGGTGCCGGAAGGAGAAGCGGGACGGCTGAGGGGGCGAACCGGCCGGAGGGGCCGGGCTGTTCGCGCCCCACGCGCGGCTCAGGGGGCGGAGGCGCCCGCCGTGGTCGGCGCACTGCTCACGCGGCGGAGGCGCCCGCCGAGGGCGGCGCACAGCTCGCGCGGCGGAGGCGCCCGCCGAGGTCGAGGTGAAGGAGCCCACGGGCCGCGCGCACCGCTCGGGCGAGCTGTTCGGCGGTGGCGGCTCCGATGCCGCTGCCCGCGCCGCTGCCCGCGCCGGTGACCGTGCGGTCCTGCCGGTGAATCTCCGCATGGCGGTTCCCTGCTGTCCGTTGCCCGGCCCGTCCTTCTGACTAACCGGTTGATTGAAGTGAAGCGGCGCGGCAGTCGATTGTCAACCACCTGGTTAGTCGCACCATCTGAACTGCATCTTTCATGCGACTATCCGGTTAGTCGTATTCCGCTCCGAAGCTCCGCAGATGTCAACCGATTGGTTAGTTGCTAAGCTGCCGGCATGGCAGGAGACGCACAAGCGACCAGAGACCGGCTGCTGAACGCCGCCGCGCAGGAGTTCGCCGAGTACGGGATCGCGGGCGGCCGGGTCGATCGGATCGCCCTGGCGGCCCGCTCGAACAAGGCGCAGATCTACCACTACTTCGGCAGCAAGGAGGCCCTCTTCGACGCGGTCTTCGACCGTCTCGTGGTGCGGACGACGGACGAGATCGCCATGGACGCGGCCGACCTCCCGGGGTACGCGGGCCGGCTCTTCGACGGCTACGAGGACCACCCGGAGGTGGCCAGGCTGGCCACCTGGTACCGGCTGGAGCGGGCCGAACGGCACGATCCGATCCAGTCGATCGTCGACTCCAGCCACGCGAAGATCGCCGCGATCGACAAGGCACAGCGCGACGGGCTGCTCCCGGACCACTTCTCCGCGACGGACCTGCTGACGCTGGTGCTCACGCTGGCGGGCCTGTGGACCGCCCAGACGCCGGAATACCACTCGGTGGCCCGCAAGAGCAGCCGGTCGGCCCGTCGGCAGCTGGTGACGGACGCGGTGCGGGCGGTGCTCAACCCGCCGCCGGACCGGCGGTAGCCCACGGCGGCCGGCGGACCGTGTCGCCGGACTGTCAGACGGTCACCTTGAGCAGCAGCAGCGCCACGTCGTCGGCGAGGCGTTCGGCCGGGGAGGTGGCCCGCAGAAGGGCGTCGGCGAGGGCGTCGAGATGTTCGGCGCCGTGGTCCTCCAGCAGCTCGGACAGGCGCAGGGTGGAGAAGTCGAGGTCCTCGCCGCGGGTCTCGACCAGGCCGTCGGTGTAGAGGACGAGCACCGACCCCGGGAGCAGCGGTACGTCGGTGACCGTGAAGTCGGCCTTCGCGTCGATGCCGAGCAGCAGGCCGGGCGGCACCGGTACGACGGTGGTCCCGCCCGCCGGGTCGCGCAGCAGCGGCGGCGGGTGGCCGGCGCTCGCCAGCCGTACCACCGAGGTCACCGGGTCGTAGTGGGCGTACAGGCAGCTGGTGAAGAGCCCGGGGTCGAGGTCGGTGAGCAGCCGGTTGACCTGGCTGAGCACGGTGTCGGGGGCGGTGTTCGCGGTGGCCCGCACCGCGGTCCGCACCTGGCCCATCAGCGCCGCCGCGTTCACGTTGTGGCCCTGGACGTCACCGATGACGGCGACCGTGCTGCCGTCGTCGAGCGGGACCAGGTCGAAGAAGTCACCGCCGATCTCGACGCCCTCCGTGGCGGCGCGGTAGCGGAAGGCGGTCTCCAGGCCGGGCACCGCCGGCAGTGACCTGGGCAGCAGCGCGGACTGCAGGCTGCGGACGAGCTGGTGCTGGGTGTCGTAGAGCCGCGCCCGGTCGAAGGCCTGGGCGACCACGCTGGACAGCGAGAGCAGGACAGCCCGTTCGTCCGGCGGGAACGGATGCGGCTGGTCGTAGGCGAGGACGAGGCCGCCGATCGCCCGGTCGGAGATGATCAGCGGGAGGTGCGCCCACGCCTGGCGGGAGGGGTCGGGTTCGATGCCCGGTGCGTGCCTGCGCAGTTCGTCGGGCGAGGACGAGAAGAGCGGGACGCGGTCGGCCAGGGCGCGCGCCGACGGGGTGCCGGAGGAGAGCGGCAGATTGTCGTACTGGTCGAGGGCGCCCGGCGGGTAGCCGTGGGTGCCGAGCAGCGTCAGCCTGCCGCTCTCCGCGCTGAACACCGCCACCGCCTGCGCGCCGAAGACCGGCAGGGAGTGGACGGCCAGGGTGTCGATCACGTCTCCCACGCCAACGGCCTGGGCGAGGGCGGCGGCGAGTTGGGTGAGCCGGTAGAGGGCGCCGCCGCGGGCGCTCGGGGGGACGGGAGAGGCGGGGAGCGTCGCCTGCTCGTCCATCGTGCCGGCCGGCGTGATCCGGACGTTCATCACCCGCTCGCCCGGGCGGACCTCGAAGGTGAGTGCCTGCCCGGTGGGCCGGCGGATGGTGAACGCCACCGGCTGGCGGCCGAAGAGCGCCGTACGGTAGCGGTCCTCGGCGGTGGGGTCGTCCAGCCAGGGGAGCACCTCCCGGGGGCGTCTGCCGAGCAGCTGGGCGGGGCTCGCGCCGAGCAGCCGGGCGGCGGCGGCGTTCATGTGCAGCACCCGGCCGGTCAGGTCGAGCGTGCAGGCGCCCTCCGGCATGAGTTCGGTGAAGTCGGCGGCGGCCATCGCCTCCGACCGGCCGGGCCGGCGGTCGCGGGGCGGCAGGACGTCCACCGGGGTGCCCGCGGAGGAGGCAGCGCCCGAGCGGACCACCCGGCGTACCAGCGGTGCCAGCCGCCGCGCGGTGGCGGCGCCGGTGGCCGCCTCGGCCGGCGCCACCGTCCGGGCGTGGCAGCCGTCCCACAGCAGGGAGAGGACACCCAGCACCTCACCATCTCCCGGTCCGTCCCCGTGTCCGTCTCCCAGTCCGTTCCCTTGTCCGTCCTCCTGCTCCTCCCGCTGGTCGTCCGCGCCGAAGATCGGCACCGCGAGCACGGCGAACGGGTAGGGGATGGTGACCGAGCCGTCGTGGAAACGCGCCACCGGCTGTCCGTCCGAGCCCTGCACGGCCTGCCAGACCTGGCGCCGTTCGCGTGCCGCCATGGGCACGGGCACCTGGTAGTGCAGCGGCACCGTGTGCCAGGGGGTGCAGAGCTCCTGCGGGATGCCGCTGATCAGCAGCATCCGCAGCAGGGACGCGGCCGGATCCATGACATAGAGGGAGCCGCCGTAGGCGCCGGCCTCCCGAATGGCCTCGGTCAGCAGCCGGCTCGCGCGCCGACCACCTGACATTTGCCACCAAGAGGGCATAGACCGAGCGTAACCGCCCACAGCCCGCGGTGGCCCGTGATGGACGGAAAGTCTCGCGGTACGGGAGATCCGCCGGCCGTCAGCACCGGGCGCGGCTGTGCCTCCTCCGTACGGGTGACGGACCAATCCGCCTGCCCGGCCGTGACGAAGCAGGTCGCGAAGTGCCCGCGGACAGAGCGGGCGCGCTGTGGAGAGATGGGGCGTGATGGGCGCGGAGCGCATCGACACCCGGCTGCTGGCGGAACTCACCGAGCAGTCACAGGACCTGAACAGTGACGCCGTGCGGATCACCGCGCAGGCGCTGGGCGACTTCACCGAGGACGCGGGGCCGGAACGGCCGCGGCGCTGGTGGCGGCGCGGCGGGGCACTCGCCGGGGCCGCCGGGCCCCCAGGGGACCGCCGTACAGGTGGTCAAGGGGGACGCCACCGCTGTTACCGTCGCCGCCATCGGGGAGGCGACGTCCGGCACGGGCAAGGTGGACCCATGGACCAGCCCAGTTTCCTCACCGTCTTCCGCGGCACCGCCCGGGTGATCGCCGCGGCCGGCCTGGCCGTGGACGCGTATGTGCACGCCAAACTCGCCTCGCAGTACGACGCGGTCACCGCCACCTGGAGCCAGGGCGACCTCTTCCGTGCCGAGGCCGGCCTCGCGTCGCTGGCCGCGCTCCTCGTCCTGGTCTGGCGCCGGGCGTTCGTCGATGCCTTCGCCCTGCTCGTCGCCCTGGCCGGGCTCTTCGCGATCCTGCTCTACCGCTACGTCGACGTCGGCACGCTGGGCCCGCTGCCCAACATGTACGAGCCGGTCTGGTTCGCCGACAAGACGCGCACCGTGGTCTCCCAGGTGGTGGCCGCGGTCGCGACCGTCTTCCTGCTGCTCACCACGTGGGTGAGCCGTATCCACGCACGGCGGGCGCTGCGCTGAACAAGAGCCGCGCGGCGGCCGGGCCGGGCCGAGCCGGCCCGGCCTCCGATGATGTCCAGATAGGGACGTGTCGCTTTTTGGACACAGAGTGACCGGAGGTGGCAAAAGCGCAGCTCGCGGGGGTAACCGCCGGGTGGCACACGCGCTTTCCGGCGGAAAAGCCGCTAGGCGCCGGACCGCGGCATCGGGTAATTATCTGAAGCGGCGAACTCGCGGTGGACATCTCCGCCCGGGAGCGCCGTGGCATCGCGAGATGCCGCCGGTCGCGGCTCCCCCGAGTCGCCGCGTCCGGATCCGCAGATGGCAGCAACCGGCACGCTCGCCCGGTTTCCCGGGGGGGAGCCATCCGTCGGAAGGGTGGGGCCCGGCACGGCCCGCCGGTCCCCACCCACCCCCAGGCATCCTCAGCCCGCCGCCACGACTCAGCGCCGTACCGCCCGGCTGAATTCGGGGTCCTGCGCGAGCTTGAGGCCCGCTTCGAAGCGGCTGGTCGCACCGAGCCGCTCCATGAGTTTGGTGACCGCGCGCTGGACCGTACGGCGGCTGACGCCCATCTTCCGGGCGATCTGGTCGTCGCTCAGGCCGCCGGCCATCAGCCGGATGACGGTCCTTTCCTGCGGGGCGAGTTCGGTGTCGCCGGGGGAGGCCGCGGCCGGCGGCTCGTACGGGACCGCCCGCAGCCAGAGGTCCTCG
Source organism: Streptomyces sp. NBC_01476 (assembly GCF_036227265.1). Taxonomy (NCBI): domain Bacteria; kingdom Bacillati; phylum Actinomycetota; class Actinomycetes; order Kitasatosporales; family Streptomycetaceae; genus Streptomyces; species Streptomyces sp. NBC_01476. The sequence goes on from NZ_CP109446.1 coordinate 4,715,341, forward strand.
AAGACCGCGATCTGCGCCTGGATGAGCGCCGAGCCGCGGACCACGACCACCAGGTGCGGGTCGCCGGGCACCGGCGGGTTGCCGCGGAAGGCGGCCACCTGGCCGTCGTAGATGATCATGTCGTAGGGGGCGTGGTCGATCAGCCGGACCGCGACGCCCATCTCGGTCAGCTCCCGCAGATAGCGGTTGAACTGCGGGTTGGAGACGGCGGACTGCGGATAGACCGTCCGGTTGCGGACGCCCCGGCGGATCATCTCCTCGTCCTGGCGCGCCGAGGTGTGCAGCACGTCCATCGGGGCCACCGGGCCGGGGTGGATCGAGTCGGAGGTGTGGCGGACGGTGCTGTCGAGCTCGCGGAGCACCCGGACCTTCTGCCGCCGGTCGCTGTAGTACTCCACCTCGACCAGGGACGCCTCGCGGGCGACGGCCGGGCGGTAGACGGTGAGCAGCGAGCCGGTGAGCTCCTGCAGGTCGGCCGCGGTGCGCACCTGCTCGGCGGCGGTGGCGCGGTAGGCGTCCATGGTCCGGGTGAGCGCGGTGTCGGGGTCGACCGGTTCGAGTACGCCGTCCTCGTGGCGGATCAGGCCGAGCCGGGTCAGCCGCTGCCGGCCGCGTTCGGTCTGCTCGCGGTCCAGGCCGGCGGCCTTGCCCAGTTCCGCCTCGGAGGTGGCCGCACCGCGGGCGCGGAGCGTTTGGTAGAGCACCAGTGCGGGTGTCTCGTCGTCGTCCTGCATCGGACGGCCCCTCCGGACAGCAACTCAGGGGTTCGAAGTGCTCAGAGGTCGAACTCCGCGGGGTCGAGGCCCACCGCGAAGCAGGCCTCGCGCACCACTGCCTGCTCGGACTTGTCGAAGACGCCGTCCGCGCCGCCGATGACGATACCGATCTGGATGACGGCCCGTGCCTCGGTGGGCTTCTTCTTCGCCTTGGCGATCTCCTGCAGGATCGCGACCTTGCCGAAGTCGAAGTCGGCGGTGAGCTTGCCGAGGTAGTCCTCGAAGCGGCGCTGCAGGTCGAGGGCCGGGAAGTTCTGCAGCACCTCGTTGGTGCCGATGAGGGTGGCGACGCGCTGCCGCTCGGCGGGGTCGACGGAGCCGTCGGCGGCGGCGACCAGCGCGCACATCGCCATGCTGGCGTCGCGGAAGGCGCCGCTCTTGAGGTCGTTCTTCTTGGCGTTGAGCTGGGTCTGCATGCTCTGGGTGGATTCCTTGAAACGGTCCCACAGGGCCATGGCTGGTCTCTCCTCGACGGGGTTCGTTCGTGCGCACTGAGAACTCTCCGGGAGCGTAAAGGAGTTCCCAAGCGCGCGTCCCCGCTGGCCCGTTCCACCACTCGTGTGGCGGGCTTCCGGGGCGATTGACCGCGCTCGGCCCGCCCTCGGGGGCCGGAATGCCCTTTCGTCCGGCGAGTTCGCTCTCGGCGAACGCCGCAGGTCCGCGCCGGAAACGGGCCGGCGGCGGAGACGGGCCCGCGCCGGAGAGGGGTCCGCGCCGGAAACGGGCCCCGCGGTCGGCCGGGGGCTCAGACCCGCGGGAAGCGGGCCAGCAGGTCCCAGACCGCCGGGTTGCCGTCCAGGCCCTCGTGCATGTCGGTGAGGTCGGCGGTCAGGTCGTGCAGGAAGTCCCGTGCCTCGCGGCGCAGTCCGCCGTACGGCAGCACCAGCGGCGCCTCGTCCGGCAGCCAGTCCGCGGTCACCTCCACATGCCCGAAGCGGCGGACGAACCGGAGCCGGTCGGTGGATTCGGTGAAGTCGAACTCCGCGTACTGCGGCCGGGCGGACCGGCTTCCTCGCGGGTCCCGGTCCAGCTCCTCCACCAGGTCGCACAGGGCCCACGCGAAATCCAGTACCGGCACCCATCCCCAGGCTGTGGACAGTTCCCGCTCGCCCTCCGCCAGATACACGTCCCCGCAGAACAGGTCGTGCCGTAGTGCCCGTACGTCCGCACGCCGGTAGTCCGTCTGCGGCGGATCGGGGAAACGTCGGGACAGGGCGTAGCCGAGGTCGATCACGCAGGCGATGGTGTCAGACGCGAACGGCCCCCGTGCCCCGGGTGGACCGGGGGCGGGGGCCGGACGGAGTGCGGGCCGTGCGGGGCTGTACGGGGCTGTACGGGGCCGTGCGTAGCCGTGCGTGGCTGTGCGGGACGGGCCGGCGCCGCGGTGGAGCCGGGCCCCGCTGAGCCGTGGCGGCCCCGGCTCAGCGGTGCGTCAGAGCGAGACGCCGAAGTCGGAGGCGATACCGACCAGACCGGAGGCGTAACCCTGGCCGACCGCGCGGAACTTCCACTCGGCGCCGTTGCGGTACAGCTCGCCGAAGACCATGGCGGTCTCGACGGCGGCGTCCTCGCTCAGGTCGTAACGGGCGATCTCGGTGCCGCCGGCCTGGTTGATGATGCGGATGTACGCGTTGCGGACCTGGCCGAAGTTCTGGCTGCGGGCCTCGGCGTCGTAGATGGAGACCGGGAAGACGATCTTGTCGACGTCGGCCGGCAGGGCCGCGAGGTTGACGTTGATCTGCTCGTCGTCGCCCTCGCCCTCGCCGGTGCGGTTGTCACCGGTGTGGACGATGGTCTGGTCCGGGCTCTGCTTGTTGTTGAAGAACACGAAGTGGCCGTCGGAGTAGACCTTCCCGGTCGCGTTGACGGCGATGGCGCTCGCGTCGAGGTCGAAGTCCGTGCCGGTGGTCGTCCGGACGTCCCAGCCGAGACCGACCGTCACGGCCGTCAGACCGGGCGCCTCTTTGGTGAGTGAGACGTTGCCGCCCTTGGACAGGCTTACCGCCATGGGAAGTCCCCTTTTGTGGTCGTAGGTGTTACGACGAAAGTACCGTCATCGGACAGAACGCGGACCGGGGAGCCCGCGGTTCCCTGAAGCTTCTTCTTCACCGGACGGAGTTTGCGCTCCGGGGCGAAATCCCCGTGACGCGGGAGCGCGGGCGCGGGATCATGGAGACATGTCCGGGCCTCTTGTCATCCGCGGTTCGGTCTCCGTGCCGGAGGCCGAGCTGGTCTGGCGTTTCTCCAGGTCCTCGGGGCCCGGTGGACAGCATGTGAACACCAGTGACAGTCAGGTGGAGTTGCGTTTCGACCTCGCGGCCACCGAGTCGCTGCCGCGGGTGTGGAAGGAGCGCGCGCTGGAGCGGCTGGCGGGCCGGCTGACCGGCGAGGGCGTGCTGACCGTCAGGGCGTCCGAGCACCGCTCCCAGTGGCGCAACCGCGAGGCCGCCGCCGCCCGCCTCACCGCGATCCTCGCGCAGGCCACCGCACCGCCGCCGAAGGCCCGCCGCCCGACGAAGATCCCGCGCGGCATCAACGAGCGCCGGCTGCGGGTCAAGAAGCAGCGCGGCCAGACCAAGAAGGGCCGCAGCGGCGGCGATTGGGACTGACCGGGGGGCCTTTATCCGGGCCCGGGGGGCTCCTGCCCCGGAGCCCGCGAGCCCCTGGCGCGGGGCCCTTCGCCCGGTCCGGTTCGGCGCGGGGCCCTTCGGCCCGGCTCAGCTCAGGTAGCGGTACCGGCCGCGGAAGTAGGTCAGCGGGCCGCCCTCGGCGCTCGGGGTGCGGGCGGTGAGCACCCGGCCGATCACCAGCGTGTGATCGCCGGCCACCACCCGCTGCTCGGTCTCGCACTCGAGTATCGCCAGCGCGCCGCCCAGGACCGGCGCGTCGGTCTGCTCGCCGCGGTAGTAGGCGACGTCCTCGAAGAGCAGCCGGTCGCTGATCCGGCCGCGCATCGCGAACCGGCCGGCGATGTGCCGCTGGCTCTCGCTGAGCACCGAGACGGCCCAGCGCGGCTGCCGCTCCAGCAGTTCGTCCATCCGGCACCCCACCCGTACGCTCGCCAGCACCAGCGGGGGCTCCAGGGACACCGACATGAACGCGGTGGCGGTCATGCCGACGTCCTCGCCGCGCGGCCCGTCGTCGGGGTCGTGCGCGGTGATGAGGACCACACCCGCGGCGAGGCGGGTCATGGCGGCGCGGAAGTCGTCGGTACTGACGGTCTGACCCATGGTGGTTCCAGGATGCCGTCCAGGGGGAGTACGAAGCACGCTCACCACGTTACGGGTCGGTAGGGGACGGGGGCATCGGACTGTGGTCGCAGTTCCGGGAGGGGTCCGGTCCTAGGACCACGGCTCTACCGTGGGTACCCAACCGATTACGTGATGATGTGACTTGAGTCACAAGGGGCAGGAATTGTTGACCCTGTGTACCGAACGGACAGCTCGCTGTGATTCAGTGGCGGTGTAATTGGAAGAGTGTGAATTACACCTCGGTCGTGGCAGTTCGCGATCGGGAGGGGCGGGCGGGGGCCGGCCAGTGCTGAGACGGGGATCGGAACCGCACCACCAAGGAGTCGTCGTCGAAGGTGTGGAGAGAGGCATGGACACCGAGTCGGAGCCGTACGTCCGCCTCGCGACCCTGCGTCAGCTGCATCAGGTCGTAGCGGACCTCAACACGGCACGCAGTCTCGCCGACACCCTGCAGGCGGTCGCCGACGGGATCGTCCGCGGGCTCGGTTACGAGCTGGCGGCCGTCAACCTGGTCCGGCCGGACGGCGACCTGGTGGTCGCCGCCTTCGCCGGCAGCGCGGCCGGCGAGGCGCTGCTGCTGGGCCGCGCGGGCTCCCGCACCTCCTGGGACCGCCGGCTGAACATGGGCGAGCGGTGGGGCACCCTGCGGTTCATACCGCACACCGAGGGCTGGGTGCTCATCGACGACGACGTACCCCAGTGGCACACCGAGGGGCCGCTGCCGCGGTTCGCCGACGAGTGGCACCCCGGGGACCGGCTCTACGCGCCGATGTACTCCTCGCAGACCGTCGGCAGCGAGCTGATCGGCGTGATCTCGGTGGACCGGCCGGCCAGCGGGCGGCACCCGGGCCCGTGGGGGTGCGAGGCGCTGCAGATGTACGCGTTCCAGGCCGGCATCGCGATCAGCAACGCCCGGCTGCGGGCGAACATGCAGCGGGCGCTGGTGCGGCTGGAACGCGAGCAGCAGGCGCTGCGGGCCAGCGAGGAGTCCTTCCGGCAGGCGTTCGAGTACGCGCCCAGCGGCATGGCGATCGCGGAGATGGGCGGGGACCAGCACGGGAAGCTGCTGCGGGCCAATGACGCGCTCTGCCGGCTGCTCGGGCGGTCGGCGTCCACCATGCGCCGGTACTCCTTCTCCGACCTGGTGCACCCCGAGGACGTCGGGCTGCTGCTGCGGACCTCGGCCGAGGGCGGGCGGGCCGAGCTGCGCCTCGCCCGGCGGGACGGCACCTATGTGTGGGTGTCGCTGCGGAATTCGGTGGTCGCCGACACCGCGGACGGACCGCGCTTCCTGCTCACCCACGTCGAGGACATCGAGGAACGCAAGAGCCGTGAGCTGCAGTTGGCGCACCGGGCCAGCCATGACTCGCTGACCGGGCTGCCCAACAGCGCGGAGCTGCGGTCCCGGCTGTCGGCCCGGCTCTGTTCCCGGCCCCAGGACCGCGACGCCAACGAGACCTCGACGGTGCTCGCGGTCGGGGTCGACGGGATCGACGACTTCGCCTTCAGTTACGGCTACGGGCCGGACGAGCTGGCCGCGCCGCTGGGCACGCGGGACTCCCATACGCACACGGTGGCGCCGGACGAGACGGACGAGGAGGGCGCGGCCAAGGGGCTCGCGGTGCTCTTCTGCGACCTCGACGGCTTCAAGTCGATCAACGACCGGTTCGGCCACCACACCGGGGACGCGGTCCTCATCGAGGTGGCCAGGCGGCTGACCGCCGCCGTCCGCGACGGTGACACCGTTGCCAGGCTCGGCGGCGACGAGTTCGTGGTCCTGGCCGACCACCTCTCCCCGGCCGACGCGGCCGACCTCGCGGTCCGGCTGCGCAACGCGATCATCCCCCCGATCCGCGTCGACGGCCGCGGCGTCCGGGTCGGCGCGAGCTTCGGCATCGGCTGGGCCGGCTGCGGCATGACCGCGGAAGAGGTCCTGCACAGCGCCGACCAGCGCATGTACGTCGAAAAACGCAGCCGCTCCGCCACCTCCCCCCGCAACAACCACCGCCGCGCCGGCTGACCCCTCCGGGGGCCCACCGGAACGCGTACCCCTGCGGCTCCTCCGACCCCTGCTTCCCCTCCGGCCGGACCGACTCGGCCGACTGAGCCGGCCGCGACGATCCTGCGGGAACCGCCCGCGCGCGCCCTGACCACCTGTCATATTCGTCGCTGACGGGCGGGCGTACGCGGGGCCCCGCCGGTGGGGGAGGGGTTCGGATGGCACGCCTGGGCCGATTAGGCGCGATCGGTCTCATCATGCTGATCGGCGGGGGCCTGGTGGTCGCCAGCGGGCTGCTGCACCTTTGGCAGGCGGTCTCGCCCTTGGCCGACACGGTCGATACCTTCCTGGGAGCGGTCGGCTACGTCACGCCGGTGATGGTGGCTCTCTGGCGGCAGGCCGTGGGACAGCGGAGGGATGAGGCCGTGCCGCAACCCGAGTGGCTGAGCGAACTCGCCCGGGCCGAGAACCGGCGCATCCGGGACGACCTTCTGGGGCGCGGTGTCACCCGGGCCACCATTGACGTCCGGTGGGAGCCCGCCCAGCACCTGGGCTCGGGCCGCGCTCCCCTGCCCGCCGAGCGGCACATCGGCGATCTGCTCGACCTCGATCTCGATCCGTACCGCCTCGTGGTGGTGGGCCCGGCGGGATCCGGCAAGAGCATCGCGCTGGAGCTGCTGGCCGCCGAACTCCACTCCCTGGACAGGGCCGGGCGTTTCCTGCCGGTGGTGCTGCCGCTGTCCGGCTGGACCGACGCGGAGCCGGTCGAGAGCTGGACCGCGCGCGAACTGGCCTTGCGCCACCCGACGCTGGTGGGCCCGGAGGCGGGCCCCGAGCGGGCCGAGGAGCTGGCGCAGGCGCTGCGGCCCGACGGCGGGATCGTGCTGTTCCTCGACGGCTTCGACGAACTCGCCGAGGGCCAGGGGGCGTTGCTCATCGAGAGGCTCAACCGGGCGGAGCGGTCCACGCTCAGCTTCGTCCTCTCCTCCCGGGAGGACCAGATCACCGCGGCGGTCGCTGGGGCGGGACCGGTACGCGGCGCCGCGGCAGTCCGGCTGGTGCCCACGGGGAACGACGACTTCCTGCGGTACCTGGAGGACTCCTCGGCCCGGCACGCCGACTCCTGGCGGCAACTGCTCCAGCCGGGTCGGGCGGGCAACTCCGCAGCGGTCGCGGGTGCGTTCGACACCCCGCTGATGCAGTGGCTCGGCCTTCAGACGTACGACCACACGGTCCGGGTGCCGATGGAACTCGCGGACGCCGCCCGTTTCCCGGCCGCGGACGACATCAGGCGTCATCTGCTGACGTACCTGCTTCCCTCCGTGCTGGACGCCATCGACGGCACCGCGGGCACCCATGGCGCGTGGCAGCCGCGACGGGCCGGGCGCTGGCTGGACTTCCTCGCCCGGGCCGTCCCGCACAGCCGCAACGGCACCATCCAGTGGTGGCGCCTCTACCGGTCCTGCCGGACCGGGATGTTCCTGGCCTACGACGCGGTGGCGGTCGGCGTGCTCACCGCGGTGACGGCGGTCTCGGCGCAGGCCGGTGCGGGGCTCTTCGCGGGCGCGCTGTGGGGGGTCGGCTGCGGCGGTACCTTCACCTGGTCCTACAGCCGGCTGCGTGCGGTCCAGGACTCCACCTACCAGACCTCCGGCCTCTTCCGGGTGGCCACCGACCGGTGGCCGACGGCCAAGCGGCTGGCGTGGGTGGTGCCCTTCCTGGCCGTGCCGCTCGTCGTCGCACAGGCGGCGGCCGGGCTGCCGTTCGCCGGGCTCGGTACGCGCGGGCTGGCGGAGATGCTGCTGCGGGGGCTCCTGCTGTCGGTCGCGGCCGGGCTGATCGGCGGTCTGATCGCCGCGATCATGCTGTACCGGGCCAACGGCCTCGACTCCCAGGTGGCGCCGGCACACGCCGCCCGTCCCGCCGAACTGCTCCGGCGTGACGGCCTCGCCACCGCCGCGGTCGCGGTGTGCTTCGCGGCGGCTACGGCGGTCATCGCGTGGCCGGTATGGCCGCAGATGCCCGACGCACGGCCGCCGGCGCTCTTCTGGGTGCTCGCGGCACTCACCTCGGCGGCGGCCGGCCCGCCGATGTTCACCGCCTGGCCGGTGTTCCGGGCCGCACATCTGTGGCTCGGGGCCTGCGACCGGCTGCCGCTGCGCTACGGAGGTTTCCTGGCGGACCTGTGCCAGGTCGGCCTGATGCGCACGGACGGGACGGCGTATGTCTTCCGGCACGACCTGCTGCGGGAGGCGCTCACCACACCCCGCTGAGGTGACCCGGCGGGGGACGGGTGGGCGGTGCGGGGGAGGATCGGGGGATGGATGAGGATGAGAAGGCGCGGCGGCGGGCGGTAGTGCGGGGTTGCCGGAAGGTGCTGGTGGGGCGGGGGCTCGCGGGGGTACGGGAAGGGGCCGCGGCGATCGCGCGGGCCGCGGCGGAGTTCGCGGCGGAGGACGAGGCGCCGGACGTGTACGGGAACGGGGTGGTCCGGCGGGTCGAGGAGGAGGTCGCCGGCGCGCTCGGGACGGCGGACGCCGCGTTCTTCCCGACCGGGACGATGGCCCAGCAGGCGGCCCTGCGGGCCTGGGCCGGGCGGACCGGGAACCCCACGGTCGCCCTGCACCCGCTGGCCCACCCGGAACTGCACGAGCGGGGCGCCCTGGCGGTGGTGAGCGGGCTGCGCACCGTCCACCCGACGTGGGAGCCCCGGCTGCCCACCGCCGAGGAGGTGCGGGAGTTCGAGGAGCCCTTCGGCACGCTGATGCTCGAACTGCCCCTGCGGGACGCCGGTTTCGTCCTGCCGACGTGGGACGAGCTGACCGGCACCGTCGCCGCGGCCCGCGACCGCGACGCCGTGGTGCACTTCGACGGCGCCCGGCTCTGGGAGTGCACCGCGCACTTCGGCCGGCCGCTCCCGGAGATCGCCGCCCTCGCGGACAGCGTCTATGTGAGCTTCTACAAGTCCCTCGGCGGCATCTCCGGCGCCGCGCTGGCCGGCTCCGCCGACCTGATCGCCGAGGCCAGGACCTGGCGGCACCGCTACGGCGGCATGCTCTACCAGCAGTACCCCGCCGCGCTCGCCGCCCTCGCCGGGCTGCGGGACGAACTGCCGCGCCTGCCCTCGTACGTGGCGCATGCCGGGCCGGTGGCCCGCGCCCTGCGCGAAGGGCTCGCCGAGGCCGGCCTGACCTGGCCCCGCGTCCACCCGCCGGAGCCGCACACCCACCAGTTCCAGCTCTGGCTGCCGTACCGGGCGGACGTCCTCAACGCCGCGTCGCTGCGCCAGGCCGAGGAGACCGGCGTCAGCCTCTTCGGCAGCGGTCTCTTCCGCGAACCCGCGCTCCCGGGCCTGGCGATGACCGAGGTGACGGTCGCCGCCGACGCGCTGGACTGGTCCGAGCAGGACGTACGGGACGCGGCGGCCGTCTTTGCCCGCTGCGTCACGGAAGCCGAGGCGGCAGAGGAGACGCCCCAGGCGCCCCAGGCGCCCGAGGCGTCCCAGGCGAACTAGGCGCCCTGGGTGACCCGCAGCAGCAGCTTCCCCGTGCTCGTACGGGACTCGACCAGCCGGTGGGCGTCCGCCGCGTCCGCCAGCGCGAACTCCGCGCTCACCGGCAGTTCGACCTCGCCCTCGGCGACCGTGCGGAACGACCGCCCGGCGATCTCCCGCAGCCTGGCCGGTTCGGCCGCCGCCATGCCGAGGAGTGAGAAACCGGCCACCGAGACGGCCCGCGGATACGTTTCGGCCGGCCCGACCGACCATGGCTCGTCGGCGCCCGCGTTGCCGAAGGACACCAGCCGCCCGAACCGGGAGAGCACCGCGAGGGTGCGCCGGAAGGTCTCCCCGCCCACCGGATCGAGCGCGATGTCCACCCCGCGCCCGTCGGTCGCCGCCAGGGCGTGGGCGTCGAAGGCGGCCGCCTCGAAGACCCGGTCGTAGCCGGACTTGAGCGCGTGGCCGGCCTTGTCGAGCGAGGACACCACCCCGTAGACCGCCGACGCGCCGCCCATCCGGGCGAGTTGGCCCGCGACCGTGCCGACGCCGCCGGCCGCGCCGTGGATCAGTACGGTGTCGCCCTCGCGCAGCCGGGCCACCTCGTGGAGCAGCGCGTACGCGGTGGGCAGCACGCTGGGCAGGGTCGCTCCGGTCCGCAGGTCCAGGCCGTCGGGGACGGCGAAGACGGTGGTGGCCGGGGCGCGTACGACCTCGGCGTAGCCCCCGCCGCTGAGGAACGCGGCGACCTCCTGGCCGGCCTTGAAATCGGTGACGCCCGGGCCGGTGGCGCGGATCAGTCCGGAGACCTCCAGGCCGGGGCGGAAGGGCAGCGAGTCGACCCGGTAGCCCTCGCTACGGGCCTTGATGTCGGCGAAGTTGACCCCGCTGTAGGCGACGTCGATGGTGACCTCGCCGGGACCCGGCTCCGGCACCGGAACCTCGACGGACCGCAGGACCTCGGGACCGCCGAACTCTTCGAAAACGATGGCGCGCATGTGGTGCTCCCCGTGGCGATGTTGTTCAGTGAGCCGTGCGGCAATGCGGCAGCTCGTTCAACCGATCAACCGATCAACCGATCAACCGTTCAACCGAAAACCGCATTCCGTGGAACCCGGACACCCGCGACTGTATGGTTCTCATCGAACACTACGCAACAGGTAATCGCCCGGCCTGAGTTGAGGCCCCCCGCCACCTTTGGAACCCCTCGGAGAACGTCGTGGCCACGCCCCGCGCGCACCACCGGTCCGCCCCGGAACACACCCACCCCGCCGACGTGCCGGTGCAGACCGCGCTCGCCGCGCTGGCCGATCCGGTACGGCTCAAGCTGGTGCGCGACCTGGCGGGGTCGGCCGACTGGGAGCGGTCGTGCGGCTCCTTCGACGTACCCGTCGGCAAGGCGGCGCTCAGCCACCACTTCGCGGTGCTGCGGGCGGCCGGCCTGGTCGAGCAGCGGGACGCCGGGCCGAAGCGGTTCAACCGGCTGCGGCGGGCGGAGTTCGAGGCGCGCTTCCCCGGGCTGCTGGAGCTGGTGCTGCGCTCCGACGGTGCCGGCCGGGAGGCCGGGGCCGGTCAGGCCGGGTGACCCGGCGCGGTCCGGTCAGGTGACCGGTTCCGGTCAGGACGTCCCGCCGCCGGCTCTGATCAGGCCCGACTCGTAGGCAAGCACCACGGCCTGGACCCGGTCGCGCAGCTCCAGCTTGGTGAGGATGCGGCCCACATGCGTCTTCACGGTGGCCTCGGAGAGCACCAGCTTCCGGGCGATCTCGCCGTTCGACAGCCCCTGGGCGACCAGCAGCAGCACCTCGTGCTCCCGGTCGGTGAGCCGGTCGATCCCCTGGTGCCCCTGGTCGGCGGAGGAGCTGGGGAGCATCGGCGTGAAGCGGTCCAGCAGCCGCCGGGTGGTGGACGGGGCGACCACCGCGTCACCGCTGTGCACCGCCCGGATCGCGGTGAGCAGCTCGTCGGGCGGCACGTCCTTGAGCATGAAGCCGCTCGCGCCGGCCTTGAGCGCGGTGAAGGCGTACTCGTCCAGGTCGAAGGTGGTCAGGATCAGTACGCGGGGGGTGGTCCCTTCGCGCTCTCCCGGCTCGCCGCGGTCGCCGCCGCAGATCTGCCGGGTGGCCTCCACCCCGTCCATCCGGGGCATCCGGACGTCCATCAGCACGACGTCCACCCGGGTGGAGCGGAGCACCTCGATCGCCGCCGCGCCGTCGCCCGCCTCGGCGACGACCTCCATGTCCGGCTGGGCGGCGAGCACCATCCGGAAGCCGGTGCGCAGCAGCACCTGGTCGTCGACGAGCATGACGCGGATCGCCATTTTCTCTGGGGCCCTTCTGATGGGATTTGGGGGGTTCGCGCTGGAGGGGTCGGGGGTGGTGGTCAGAGGGAGGTCACGAGGGCGTCACCGGGAGGCTTTCAGGGGGAGCACCGCGCTGATCCGGAAGCCGCCGCCGGGGCGCGGGCCGGCGTCCAGGGTGCCGCCGACCATGCCGATGCGCTCCCGCATGCCGATCAGACCCTGGCCGAGGCCGTCCCGGCCGCCCTGCTCCAGCAGCTCGTGCCGGGCGCCGCGGCCGTCGTCCTCGATCAGCAGGTCGAGGGCGGCGTCGCCGAAGCCGAGCAGGACGCTGGCGCTGGCCCCGTCGCCGCCGTGCTTGCGGACGTTGGTGAGGGCCTCCTGGACGATGCGGTACGCGGTCAGCTCGACGCCGCTGGAGAGCGGGCGGGCGTCGCCGGCCACCTCGAACCGCACCGGCAGGCCGGCGCCGCGGACCTGGTCGATCAGGTCGGCCAGCTGGTCTACGCCGGGCTGGGGCACGTACTCGCCGCCGGCGTCGTCACCGGCCCGCAGCAGGCCGAGCAGCCGGCGCATCTCGGCGAGGGCCTGCCGGCCGGTGGTGGAGATGGTGGCGAGGGCCTGTTTGGCCTGGTCGGGGGCGGCGTCCAGGACGTAGGCGGCGCCGTCGGCCTGGACCACCATCACGGAGACGTTGTGGGCGACGACGTCGTGCAGCTCCCGGGCGATACGGGCTCGCTCGGCGGCGACCGCGGCCTTCGACTGGGCCTCGCGTTCGCGGTGCAGGCGGGCGTTACGTTCCTCCAGCTCGGCGTAGTACGCGCGGCGGGTGCGGAGGCGGTCGCCGACGACCCAGGACAGGGCGAAGATCACGGCGAGGAAGAAGGTCTGGAGCAGGGTGGTCCAGATCGTGGAGTACCGGTCGTGCGGGGGCCAGCGGACCATCGAGACCGGGGCGGCGGCGAGGCCGGCGAGCAGGGCGAGGCGGGAGGACCAGCGGGTGCCGTTGGAGGCGCAGGTGTAGATGATCACCAGGAAGGCGGCGTCGCCGGGGTTGGTCCTGACGTTGAGGATCAGCTGGAGGACGCCGGTGCCCAGCGCGAGCAGCAGCATGCGTTCGGGGGCGCGGCGGCGCAGGGCCACGACGGCGGCGAGGGCGATCGACAGCGGGACCGCGGTGGCGCGGGCGGCCGGGGAGGGGCCACTGTCCTCCACGACCCAGACCGCGCACACGGCGAGCAGGATGACGGCCCAGAAGGAGTCGACCCACGTCGGGTGGCGGCGGAAGAAGTCGTAGATGCGCTGCACATAACCCAGCGTAAAGAGGGGATCTCGTGGCGGGGTCACCCCGCAGAGCGATCCCCCCTACTCCCAAAGGTGGACCCCCCTCCGGGGGTGACCCCCATCGTCCGTCCCCCGCCGTGTCCCTCCGCCTGGCCGCCCCCCCTGTCCGCCGCGGCGGGACGGTTGCGCCGGGCTTGGCACCGCCGGTGAGCTCGTGCGAGCTTCTCGCAGTTGCGGTCGGGTGGGGGCGGGGGCCGACCGCCCGGGCCCGGACGTCCCGGTGCGGGCGGTGTCCGCCGCCCCCAACCCACCCGCCGCCTGCGCGGCGGGTGCCGCGCTCTCCCGCCCGCGCCGCGCCCATCGCGCTTCCCCGGCCACCCCTTTCCGCCGCGGCGGCGGGACGCGGGGTGGTGGGGGGCGGCGGTTTTCTGCTGAGCGTTGTGGAATGGGACGGTTGCGCCGGGCTTGGTACCGCCGGTGAGCTCGTGGGGGCTTCTCGCCGCTGCGGCGGGGTTGGGGGGCGGGGCCGTCCCCCCGGGTCCTGGCCGGCCGGTCCGGCGTGGGCCGTGCGGCGGGGGCAGGGGTGGGCCACCGGCGGGGTGGGGGGCGGGTTCGCGTAGGATTGACGAGAAGGGTGACGGGAGGCGTCGTGGTCGTGGAGGAGAAGCCGGCGAGGCTGGCGGTCGGGGTGATCGGTGCCGGGCGGGTGGGCGCCGCGCTCGGCGCCGCGCTCGGCCTGGCCGGGCACCGCGTGGTCGCCGCCACCGGCGTGTCGAACGCGTCGCGGCGCCGGGCCGAGGAACTGCTGCCCGGCGTCCCGCTGACCGAGCCCCCCGACGTGATGGCCCGCAGCGACCTCGTCCTGCTGACCGTCCCCGACGACGCCCTGCCCGACCTGGTCCGCGGCCTCGCCGAAACCGGCGCCGTCCGCCCCGGCCAGCTCATCGTTCACTCCTCCGGCCGCTACGGCACCGCCGTCCTCGACCCCGCGCTGCGGGCCGGCGGCCTCCCGCTCGCCCTGCACCCGGCGATGACCTTCACCGGCACCGCCGTGGACGTCCAGCGCCTGGCCGGCTGCTCCTTCGGCGTCACCGCCCCCGGCGAACTGCGGATGGCCGCCGAGGCGCTGGTCATCGAGATGGGCGGCGAGCCCGAGTGGATCGAGGAGAGCGCCCGCCCGCTCTACCACGCGGCCCTGGCGATCGGCGCGAACCACCTGGTCACCCTGGTGGCCCAGTCGATGGACCTGCTGAAGGCGGCCGGCGTCACCGAGCCCGGCCGGATGCTCGGCCCGCTGCTCGGCGCCGCCCTGGACAACGCGCTGCGCTCCGGCGACGCCGCCCTGACCGGACCGGTCGCCCGCGGGGACGCCGGCACGGTCAGCGCCCACCTGGCGGAACTCAGGGCGCACGCCCCCGAGACCGTCGCCTCCTACGTGGCGATGGCCCGCGCCACCGCGGACCTCGCACTGGCCAACGGCATGCTGAAAGCGGAGTACGCGGAGGCGCTGCTGGGCGCCCTCGCCGACGAGGGGACCCGATGACCCGATGACGGACCTGGTGCACCACGCCCGCGACCTCGCCCCGGCCTCCGCCGTGGTGATGACGATGGGCGCCCTCCACGAGGGCCACGCCGCGCTGATCCGGGCCGCCCGCGCCCGGGCCGGCGGCGGCCTGGTCACCGTGACCGTCTTCGTCAACCCGCTGCAGTTCGGTCCGAACGAGGACCTGGACCGCTACCCCCGCACCCTGGACGCCGACGTCGAACTCGCCGCGGCGGCCGGCGCCGACCTGGTCTTCGCCCCCGGCACCGACGAGGTCTACCCCGGCGGGCAGCCCCAGGTACGTATCTCGGCCGGCCCCATGGGTGAGCGGTACGAAGGCGCGTCCCGCCCCGGCCACTTCGACGGCATGCTCACCGTCGTCGCCAAGATGCTGCACCTGACCCGGCCCGGCGCCGCCTTCTACGGCCAGAAGGACGCCCAGCAGCTCGCGCTGATCCGCCGGATGGTCACCGACCTGAACTTCCCGGTCGAGATCGTCGCCGTACCGACCGTCCGCGAACCGGACGGCCTGGCCCTGTCCAGCCGGAACCGCTACCTCACGCCCGGAGAGCGCGAGCAGGCCCTGGTGCTGTCCCGGGCCCTGTTCGCCGGCCGGGACGCGGCCGGCGAAGGGCCGGAGGCGGTACGGAAAGCGGCGCGCGACCACCTCGCCGAGGCGCCGGGCATCGGCCTGGACTACCTCGCGCTCATCGACCCGAGCACCTTCACCGAGGCCGCCTCCGGCCACAGCGGCCCGGCGGTCCTCGCCGTCGCCGCGAAAGTCGGCAGCACCCGCCTGATCGACAACATCCCGCTCGATTTCGCTGCCCGGGAGGCCGTAGCGCCCCCGGAGTCCGGAGCCGCCGCATGACCAGTTCCACGAACGAGAGCACCGGCATACGTCTGCATGCCGCCGCGCCCGGCTGGGCCATCGACGCCGATGTGGTGGTGGTCGGGTCCGGCGTGGCCGGCCTGACCGTGGCGCTGCGCTGCGCCGCGGCCGGCGCGAAGGTCACGGTGGTCACCAAGGCCCACCTGGACGACGGTTCGACCCGCTGGGCACAGGGCGGGATCGCCGCGGCGCTCGGCGACGGCGACTCCCCGGAGCAGCACCTGGCCGACACCCTGGTGGCCGGCGCGGGGCTGTGCGACGAGGACGCGGTGCGCGCGCTGGTCACCGAGGGCCCGGACGCGGTCCGCCGGCTGATCGCGACCGGCGCGCACTTCGACACCGGCGACGACGGAGGCGTCCTGCTCACCCGGGAGGGTGGCCACCACCGGCGCCGGATCATCCATGCGGGCGGTGACGCGACCGGCGCGGAGGTCTCCAGGACGCTGATCGACGCGGTGCGCGAGGCGCACACCGCCCCGGACGGCGCCCGCACCATAGAGCTGGTCGAGAACGCCCTGGTGCTCGACCTGCTCACCGACGCCGAGGGCCGTACCGCCGGCGTCACCCTGCACGTGATGGGCGCCGGGCAGCGGGACGGCGTCGGCGCGGTCAGGGCCCGCGCGGTGGTGCTGGCCACCGGCGGCATGGGCCAGGTCTTCTCGGCCACCACCAACCCCGCCGTCTCCACCGGTGACGGCGTGGCGCTGGCGCTGCGCGCCGGGGCCGAGGTCAGCGACCTGGAGTTCGTCCAGTTCCACCCCACCGTGCTCTGGCTGGGCGCGGACGCCGAGGGCCAGCAGCCGCTGGTGTCGGAGGCGGTCCGCGGCGAGGGCGCGTACCTGGTGGACGCCGACGGGGTGCGGTTCATGGTCGGACAGCACGAGCTGGCCGAGCTGGCGCCGCGCGACATCGTCGCCAAGGGCATCACGCGGCGGATGCGGGAGACCGGCGCGGAGCACATGTTCCTTGACGCCCGGCACTTCGGGGCGCGGATGTGGGAGCAGCGGTTCCCGACGATCCTGGCCGCCTGCCGGGCGCACGGCATCGACCCGGTGACGCAGCCCATCCCGGTCGCGCCGGCCGCCCACTACGCCTCCGGTGGCGTCGTCACCGACCTGCGGGGCCGTACCACCGTGCCGGGGCTCTACGCCTGCGGTGAGGTGGCCTGCACCGGCGTGCACGGCGCGAACCGGCTCGCGTCGAACTCCCTGCTGGAGGGGCTGGTCTTCGCCGAGCGGATCGCCGCCGACGTACTGGCGGACCGCACCGCGCCGGGGGAGCCGCAGATCCCGGCCCCCGCGGACAGCCCGCTGATGGCCTCCGAGACGCGGTACGAGCTGCAGCGCATCATGACCGCGGGCGCGGGGGTGCTGCGCAGCGCGGAGAGCCTGGCGACCGCGGCCGGGGCGCTGGAGCGGCTGAACACCGCGGCGGTGGAGGCGTACGACCGGGACGGCAAGACCGCCGAGCCGTGCGTGGAGACCTGGGAGGCCACCAATCTGAGCCTGGTCGCCCGGGTGCTGGTGGCCGCCGCCCGGCGCCGCGAGGAGACCCGCGGCTGCCACTGGCGGGAGGACCGGCCGGACCGGGACGACGAGCGGTGGCGCCGTCACCTGGTGGTACGGCTGACCCCGCACCGCACCCTTTCCGTCCGTACCACGGACGGCCCCGGATTCGGGGATGATGGGGCCGCCGCCCCGAAGACGAAGGAGTTTCAGTGACCACCCCCGACCGTCCCGGTCCCGTGTCCCTCCCCCTGCCGCAGTTCGGGCCGCCCGTGGCGGCCGCCGGCGGCGGTGGCTGCGGTGACGGCTGCGGCTGCTCAGACGACCACGCCGGCTTCGACGCCGATCCGCTGGAGTGCGGGCTCGACCCGGACCTGGCGCAGCTGCTCGCCGACGCCGGGCTCGACCCAATCCAGGTCGAGGACATCGCGCACCTGGCCATCGAGGAGGACCTCGACCAGGGCGTGGACGTGACCACGGTCGCCACCGTGCCCGAGGACGCCCGCGCGGTCGGTGACTTCACCGCCCGCGAGGCCGGCGTGGTCGCGGGGCTGCACAT
The DNA here is from genome assembly GCF_036227265.1 of Streptomyces sp. NBC_01476. NCBI lineage: Bacteria > Bacillati > Actinomycetota > Actinomycetes > Kitasatosporales > Streptomycetaceae > Streptomyces > Streptomyces sp. NBC_01476. The sequence continues at coordinate 4,732,945 of NZ_CP109446.1, forward strand.
CGCCGAGGCGGTGCTGTCGGTGGTGTGCACCGACGCGTTCGAGGTCGAGCGGCACGTCGAGGACGGCGACCGGGTCGCCGCCGGGCAGAAGCTGCTCACCGTCACCAGCCGGACCCGCGATCTGCTGACCGCCGAACGCAGCGCGCTGAATCTGCTCTGCCGGCTGTCCGGTATCGCCACCGCCACCCGGGCCTGGGCCGACGCACTGGAGGGCACCGGGACGAAGGTCCGCGACACCCGGAAGACCACCCCGGGCCTGCGGGCGCTGGAGAAGTACGCGGTCCGCTGCGGCGGCGGCGTCAACCACCGGATGTCGCTGTCCGACGCGGCGCTGGTCAAGGACAACCACGTGGTGGCGGCCGGCGGTGTGGCGAACGCGTTCAAGCTGGTCAGGCAGGAGTTCCCCGGCGTGCCGATCGAGGTCGAGGTGGACACCCTCGACCAGGTGCGGGAGGTGCTGGAGGCCGGGGCGGACCTGATCCTGCTGGACAACTTCACCCCGGAGCAGACCCGGGAGGCGGTGGTCCTGGTGGGCGACCAGGCGTTCCTGGAGTCCTCCGGGCGGCTCACCCTGGAAAACGCGCGTGCCTACGCCGGCACCGGCGTCCACTATCTGGCGGTCGGCGCGCTCACGCACTCGTCGCGGATCCTCGACATCGGCCTGGACCTGCGAGCGGAAGCGTAGAGGCGGATGCTGCTCACCATCGACGTCGGCAACACGCACACGGTCCTCGGACTGTTCGACGGCGAGGAGATCGTCGAGCACTGGCGGATCTCCACCGACCCGCGCCGTACGGCGGACGAGCTGGCGGTGCTGCTCCAGGGCCTGATGGGGATGCACCCGCTGCTCGGGGACCTGGGCGACGGCATCGACGGGATCGCGATCTGCTCCACCGTGCCGTCGGTGCTGCACGAGCTGCGGGAGGTGACCCGGCGGTATTACGGCGATGTGCCGGCGATCCTGGTGGAGCCGGGGGTCAAGACGGGGGTGCCGATCCTGGTCGACCACCCCAAGGAGGTCGGTTCCGACCGGATCATCAACTCCCTTGCGGCGGTGCACCTTTACGGGGGGCCGTGCATCGTCGTCGACTTCGGCACGGCGACCACCTTCGACGCGGTGTCGGCGCGTGGGGAGTACGTGGGCGGGGCGATCGCGCCCGGCATCGAGATCTCGGTGGACGCGCTCGGGGTGCGGGGTGCGCAGCTGCGGAAGATCGAGCTGGCCAGGCCGCGCAGCGTCATCGGCAAGAACACGATCGAGGCGATGCAGTCGGGCATCCTCTACGGTTTCGCCGGTCAGGCGGACGGCATCGCCGAGCGGATGGCCCGCGAGCTGGCCGACGACCCCGACGACGTCACGGTCATCGCCACCGGCGGCCTGGCCCCCCTGGTCCTCGGCGAGGCGTCCCTGATCGACGAGCACGAGCCCTGGCTGACCCTGATCGGCCTCCGCCTCGTCTACGAACGCAACGTCTCCGTCACCTGACCCCGAACCCCCGGCGCCGGGGTCCCGAACCCTGTGTCCGGCGCCCCCGGACCGCCCGGCCGGCGCCGCCCCTGCCCGCGGGGGCGCGGAAGCCAGGGGCCGGTGGGGGCGACGCACCGGGTATACCGTAATTCGCTCGGTTCGTCCGCTTAGCACTTAAAGTCCATTCATGCCCACGCCACACGGAACCCGAGGCGGCATGGCGTTCAGTGCCGACGAGCTGCGCGTGGTGCGGCGCGCTCTCGCGGAGGTGCTGCACCCGAGCCGGAGCACTGCCGTAGCCACCGTTCCCCGTCCCGCCGAGTACGTCCAGGACTATCTGCGGCTGGTGGAGGCCGTGGACGACGCGATGCACGAAGCGGGGCGGCTGCGCGCCTTCCTGCTCGCCGAAGTGCGCCGCTACCGGGACGCCCTGCCCGGCAGCTCACCCGGCTACCTGGAACGGCTCGGCACCGCCCTGGACGGCGGTTACGTACCCGGTCCTGACGACCTGGCCGCCCTGCGCCGGCTGCGCTCCCTGCCCTGCGCCGCCCCTGAGCACCTGCGGCGCACCGCCATGCTGCGCCGCTGCGAAACCCTCGCGGAGAACGACGTACGACTGCGCCTGGAGGCCCACATGCCCGCGCCGCGCCGCCTGCTGACCCTGCTCCCGGCCCTCCCGTCGCTTGCCGACGAGCCGCAGCAGAATCCGGAGAAGAAGCCCGCGACCCCGCCGGTCCCGCAGGACCCGAACCGCCGCACCCCCACGCCGGCCGAGCTCTGGCCGCCGCACCGCCGCAACCCCGGGTCCGGGAAACCGGACCAGGCCCGCAGCGCCTGATCCGAAGCCGGCCACCGGGGGCCGAACCCACCCGAGACCGGCCCGCGGCGGCCCGCGGCCGGCTTCCCACGGCCCCGTGAGTCCACCACCGAGCGGCCCGCCGGGAACTTTCCCGGCGGGCCGCCGGTCGTTCTTCCGCGCCGCGCCGCCGACACCTTTCGCGGTTCCCCCGGCGGGTCCATGTGTGCTGCACCGACACGTTCAGGTGATCTCTCCCGACGCACGCGTCCTGACCGGCTCTCCGGCGCGGAGAACGGAGGGCGGGCAAAAGCGGCGTGCGGGGCGCGGCTACGCTGACCGCATGGACTACGTTTCCGCGATCGTGCCGCCGCTGGTGATGGCGGTTCTCTTCATCGGGGTCATCGTGACGATGATCAAGAACCAGGGCGGGGCCAACAAGGCGAAGGAGGACGCGGCGGTGGATGCCGCGTTCGCCCGGGCGGAGGCCGCGAAGCAGGCGACCGGCGAGGATCGCTGAAAGCCGTAATTCGGGCATTTCCGTAAGTCGGCCCGTAGTATTTCCCGTGTGGTACGACCACTGGGAGAGCTCGAAGACGTCGTGATGACCCGAGTGTGGGAGTGGAACCGCCCGGTCACGGTTCGTGAGGTTCTGGAAGACCTGGCGCAGGACCGTTCCATCGCCTACACAACGGTGATGACGGTAATGGACAACCTGCGGCAGAAGGGCTGGCTGCGCCGCCAGGCGGAAGGCCGCGCATATCGCTATGAGGCGGTATCCACAAGAGCGGCATACTCCGCCGCACTGATGAACGAAGCCTGGGCGGCGAGCGACAACCGCGCCGAGGCGCTGGTCCACTTCTTCGGCATGATGACCCCGGAACAGCGGGAAGCGGTCCGGGACGCATTGCGCATCATCCAGTCCGTGGACCCCTCCGGCACGCCGGAGGAGGAAGGGCGATAGCGTCCGCCCATGCCGTTGAAGTCGAATGAGGTCACCATCCGCCGTGCGCGCACCGGCGATGTCACCGCCCTACGGGGGCTGCTGGACTCCTATGTCCGCGACGGCATCCTGCTGGACAAGGCGACGGTGACCCTTTATGAGGACATCCAGGAGTTCTGGGTGGCGGAACGCGACGAGGACGCCAGTGTGGTGGCGTGCGGCGCGCTCCATGTGATGTGGGAGGACCTGGCCGAGGTCAGGACACTCGCGGTTGCCCCGTCGTTGCGTGGCGAGGGCGTCGGGCACCAGTTGCTGGGGAAGTTGCTGCACACCGCGCGCTGGCTCGGAGTCCGGCGCATTTTCTGCCTCACCTTCGAAGTGGACTTCTTCGCCAAGCACGGCTTCGTGGAGATCGGTGAGACCCCGGTGGACGGCGATGTGTTCGGGGAGCTGCTGCGTTCCAATGACGAGGGCGTCGCCGAGTTCCTGGACCTGGAGCGAGTGAAACCGAACACCTTGGGTAACAGCCGCATGCTGCTGCAACTCTGAGTGATCCGGTATGTCCGGATCGCGCTACCCCGGAGGCGCCTGTTCGCGCAAGGGGTTTGTGTTTTCCGCGGAAAGGCGCTTTGCTTTTACCGTTAATCCGTTTTCGATGAAAGGGAAGCCGGTGGCACAGAAGGTTCAGGTCCTTCTTGTTGACGACCTCGACGGCGGCGAGGCGGACGAGACCGTGACGTTCGCTCTTGACGGTGTGACGTACGAGATCGACCTCACCACGGAAAATGCCGACAAGCTCCGCGGGCTGCTCAACCCGTACACGGACAGTGGCCGGCGCACCGGCGGGCGGGCCGGCCGGGGCCGCACCAAGGCGCCGCGCGGCGGTGGCGCGTCCGGCCCCGACACCGCGAAGATCCGTGCGTGGGCCAAGGAGAAGGGCTACGAGGTCAATGACCGCGGCCGGGTCCCGGCGACCATCCGTGAGGCGTACGAGAAGGCCCACGGCTGATCGAGCCGGCCCGTTCGCAGCGTGATCCGATGGCAGGCCGTCGCCAGGGCGGCGACCAGTGCCGGCAGTCCGATGGGTTCCCCCGAGCCATCGGCCTGGCCCGTGACCCGCAGTGCGGGCACGGTGGATTCCACATCGAACCCCGGCCGGGGAGGCCGCAGCCACACCGGTGCCGACCGGTCGTACGCGGCCTCCCGGCGGGCCCACTCGGGGTGCGCCGGCGCCCGCATCGTCTGCCCCGCGCCCAGCGCGGCCAGATCCAGCCGGATGCCGCCCCACTCCAGCCACTCCAGGAGCCCCGGCAGCTCCTCCGCGGTCCCGGCGGCGGTCAGCAGCCGGATCCGGTGGCCGTCGAGCGCCACCGGGCCCAGCTGGTCCGGCCGGGAGAACCGGCCCAGGATCGCGAAGCCGGCCTCGGCGGGGACGTCGAGCGCGTCGAACCGCACCCCCGTGACCAGCCCCGGCGGCAGCCCCTCCGCCACCGGCCACCGCAGCTCGTGCTCGTACCAGCCCATGCCGTATGCAACTGCCGTGCCGGGCAAGGGTTACGTACCGTTTTGCGACAGATGCGAAAAGTGACGGTTCCGCGGCGCCCGGTAAGGTCGGGGGAGCAGCCGGTTTGTTCGCCCGTAGCGCACTCGAAGTGGCGCCGCGGTGTGGATTACCGGCGGCTGAGGGTAAGAAGTACCTAGTGAGAAGTGCTGGTGTTCGAGCAGGTGGGGCGGCCGTTCGCCACGGGCGTACTTGATAAAGGGCTATTCGCCTGGCCTGCGGGAACATCGTCTCGCACCATCGAGGTTGTGGGATTGACGTCAGCCGGTAGCGCAGCTTCCCTCGCGCGAGTGGGGGTGATACGAGGGCCGCGCCGCTGTGCGGGACTAGCATGCGGAAGGACTGGGAGGGGACCGACCCCTCACTGCCCGACCGCTCTGAGGAGCGATTAACGATGTTCGAGAGGTTCACCGACCGCGCGCGGCGGGTTGTCGTCCTGGCTCAGGAAGAAGCCCGGATGCTCAACCACAACTACATCGGCACCGAGCACATCCTCCTGGGCCTGATCCACGAGGGTGAGGGTGTCGCCGCTAAGGCCCTGGAGAGCCTCGGGATTTCGCTCGAGGCGGTCCGTCAGCAGGTGGAGGAGATCATCGGCCAGGGGCAGCAGGCCCCGTCCGGTCACATCCCCTTCACGCCCCGGGCGAAGAAGGTGCTGGAGCTGTCGCTCCGCGAGGCCCTTCAGCTCGGCCACAACTACATCGGCACCGAGCACATCCTGCTCGGCCTGATCCGCGAGGGCGAGGGCGTCGCCGCCCAGGTCCTGGTGAAGCTGGGCGCCGATCTCAACCGGGTCAGGCAGCAGGTCATCCAGCTGCTCTCCGGATACTCCACCGGCAAGGAGTCGGCCACGGCCGGCGGGCCGGCCGAGGGCACCCCCTCGACCTCGCTCGTCCTGGACCAGTTCGGCCGCAACCTCACCCAGGCCGCTCGTGAGACCAAGCTCGACCCGGTGATCGGGCGCGAGAAGGAGATCGAGCGGGTCATGCAGGTGCTCTCCCGCCGCACCAAGAACAACCCGGTGCTGATCGGCGAGCCCGGCGTCGGCAAGACCGCCGTCGTGGAGGGCCTGGCCCAGGCGATCGTCAAGGGCGAGGTGCCCGAGACGCTCAAGGACAAGCAGCTGTACACGCTGGACCTGGGCGCCCTGGTCGCCGGCTCCCGTTACCGCGGTGACTTCGAAGAGCGCCTGAAGAAGGTGCTCAAGGAGATCCGTACCCGCGGCGACATCATCCTGTTCATCGACGAGCTGCACACCCTGGTCGGCGCCGGCGCCGCCGAGGGCGCGATCGACGCGGCCTCGATCCTCAAGCCGATGCTGGCCCGCGGTGAGCTGCAGACCATCGGTGCCACCACCCTCGACGAGTACCGCAAGTACCTGGAGAAGGACGCGGCCCTGGAGCGCCGCTTCCAGCCCATCCAGGTCGCGGAGCCGTCGCTGCCGCACACCATCGAGATCCTCAAGGGCCTGCGGGACCGTTACGAGGCGCACCACCGCGTGTCCATCACCGATGAGGCCCTGGTGCAGGCGGCCACGCTGGCCGACCGCTACATCTCGGACCGCTTCCTGCCGGACAAGGCGATCGACCTGATCGACGAGGCCGGCTCCCGGATGCGGATCCGCCGGATGACCGCGCCGCCGGACCTGCGCGAGTTCGACGAGAAGATCGCCGAAGTGCGGCGCGAGAAGGAGTCCGCGATCGACTCGCAGGACTTCGAGAAGGCCGCCTCGCTGCGGGACAACGAGAAGCAGCTGCTCGCCGCGAAGACCAAGCGGGAGAAGGAGTGGAAGGCCGGCGACATGGACGTCGTCGCCGAGGTCGACGGCGAGCTGATCGCCGAGGTCCTCGCCACCGCCACCGGCATCCCGGTCTTCAAGCTCACCGAGGAGGAGTCCTCCCGGCTGCTGCGCATGGAGGACGAGCTCCACAAGCGCGTCATCGGCCAGCGGGACGCCGTCAAGGCGCTCTCCAAGGCCATCCGGCGGACCCGTGCGGGTCTGAAGGACCCGAAGCGTCCCGGTGGCTCGTTCATCTTCGCCGGCCCGTCCGGCGTGGGTAAGACCGAGCTCTCCAAGGCGCTCGCCGAGTTCCTCTTCGGCGACGAGGACGCGCTGATCTCCCTCGACATGTCGGAGTTCAGCGAGAAGCACACCGTCTCGCGGCTCTTCGGCTCCCCGCCCGGCTACGTCGGGTACGAGGAGGGCGGCCAGCTCACCGAGAAGGTGCGCCGCAAGCCGTTCTCCGTGGTCCTCTTCGACGAGGTCGAGAAGGCCCACCCGGACATCTTCAACAGCCTGTTGCAGATCCTGGAGGACGGTCGCCTGACCGACTCCCAGGGCCGGGTCGTGGACTTCAAGAACACGGTGATCATCATGACCACCAACCTCGGCACCAGGGACATCTCGAAGGGCTTCAACCTGGGCTTCGCCGCCCAGGGCGACACGAAGTCCAACTACGAGCGGATGAAGGCGAAGGTCAGCGACGAGCTGAAGCAGCACTTCCGCCCGGAGTTCCTGAACCGCGTCGACGACGTGATCGTCTTCCCGCAGCTCACCCAGGACGACATCCTGCAGATCGTCGACCTGATGATCGGCCGGGTGGACGAGCGGCTGCGTGACCGCGACATGGGCATCGAGCTCAGCACGGAGGCGAAGGTCCTGCTCTCCCAGCGGGGCTACGACCCGGTGCTCGGCGCGCGTCCGCTGCGGCGCACGATCCAGCGGGAGATCGAGGACTCGCTGTCGGAGAAGATCCTCTTCGGCGAGCTGCGTCCCGGCCACATCGTCGTCGTGGACGTCGAGGGCGAGGGCGAGGCCGCGAAGTTCACCTTCCGCGGCGAGGAGAAGGTCACCGTGGCGGACACGCCCCCGGTCGAGACGGCCGGCGGCCCGCCGAACCTCTCCAAGGAGGCGTGACCCCGCGGGGGTGCGTTTCCGGCAGTAGTCGCTTGAGGCGGTCGGCCCCGGGTCTTCGGACCCGGGGCCGACCGCTTTTTCATGCCTTTTTCCTGGCCGCGAACGGGGTCAATTGCGGGCCCCCGGTGATGTGCCGCACGTGACGCACACCACTTACTAACGGGATTAGTCGAGGCCCGTCGGGGCGGCGGCTGTCCACAGGCGGTGGACAGCGGAGGCCGGGGCGCCGGGGGCCGTATGCCCGGCTTGACCGGGGAATCGCGACGGGCAATTCGGGCATCCAGGATGTTTTCGGCCGCCCGATGGCGGGAACCGCGAACGGCCGGAGCTACGACCGCGGGTAGTAAGAGGGCTCCTTGTCACCCCTCGAATGCCGGGTTACCAAGGAATGGCAACGGACCGCAGCCGGATCTGTTGCTCCCCCATTCCTGTGAGGTTATTTCTTGATGCGCAAGATCTCGACGATGAAGAACCGCACCCCGAAGTCCGTCACCCGTGGCCGGGTGGCCCTCGTGACCGGAGGACTGGTCGCGGCGATCGCGCTGGGCTCCACGGCGGCCCACGCGGCCGACGCGCACTCCGAGGGTTCCCTTTCCGGCGGAGCGACGACCAGCATCTCCTCCGTGGTGCAGAAGCAGGCGGTCGACCAGAAGGCCGCGGCCGTCAAGGCCGACGCCGCCGCCGCGAAGGCGAAGGCCGACGCGGTCAAGACGAAGGCCGCCAAGGCAGCCGCGGAGAAGCGGGCCGCCGCCAAGGCCGCCGCCGACCGCAAGGCGCGCAACGCCTCCTGGGTCACCCCGACCACCGGCTACGTGCTGGGCGCGGGCTACGCGCAGGCCGGGCCGCACTGGGCGCACACCCACTCCGGCCAGGACTTCGTGGTGAACAGCGGGACCACCGTACGGGCCGTCCACACCGGCACCGTCGTGACGGCCGGCTGGGGTGGCGCGTACGGCAACAACATCGTGATCAAGCACGCGGACCACACCTACTCGCAGTACGGCCACCTGTCGCACATAGGCGTCTCGGTCGGCCAGCACGTGAAGACCGGCCAGAAGATCGGCCTGTCCGGGTCGACCGGCAACTCGACCGGCCCGCACCTGCACTTCGAGATCCGCACCACGCCGTACTACGGCTCCTCCGTCGAGCCGCTGCACTTCCTGCGGACGCACGGCGTCAACCCGTAAGGCGGAGGTCAACCCGTAGGGCTGGCGTCAACCTGTAAGGCGGGCGTCAACCCGTAGGACGGAGTTCGACCCGTACGGCGGGCGGCACGGCGTTACCGGTGGGTTCACCCCGCTACGCCGCTCGCCTCAGCCTGGGCGACGAGATCGAGGGCGACTTCGAGGATGGCCGCGCGCTTCTCCTCGGGGTCGCCCTCGATGCCTTGCATGGCGAACATGCCGGCGTGCATCGCGAAGAGCGCGGTCATGCAGCGCACCTGGGCGGAGAGCGAGGAGTCCGGCTCCTTGAGCATCTCGCTCAGCGCGGTGATCCGGGACTTGATCGACTCGCCGATGGACAGTTCCCTGACCGTGGCCTGGTTCTCCTGGATGAAGCGGAAGAGCGGCACCGCGCCCCACAGCGCGTCGCTGTAGCGGCGCAGCATCTCCTGCTTGGTGGCGAGGGTGCGCGGCTGCGACTCGGCCCACGCGATCAGCTCGTCGACCGGCCTGGCCAGGTCCTCCGAGATGCTGACCAGGATGTCTTCCTTGGTCTTGAAGTGGTAGTAGAGCGCGGCCTTGGTGACGTCGAGCCGCTCGGCGATCTCCCGGAGCGAGGTCTTCTCGTATCCGTGCTCGGCGAAGAGTTCCAGCGCCACGTCCTGGATGCGGCGCCGGGTGTCGCTGCGCCGCGGGTGATGCGGTGGTGTGGCCATGGTGTCGCTCTCCTGCTGCACTACGCGTCACCCCGTGCTCACGGTGCGACATGCCGTCGGGCCCACGGTACGGGCTCGGCTCGACCCTACGCACTTACTTGACGCCCGGCTAGTAAGGATCGTACCTTGATCCTGCACACAACTAGCCGGGCGGCAAGTAAGTAAGCATGGCTGCTGGATGGCCGAGAGGCCCCCGCCGCGCTGAACGGCCGCCCTCAGCGGGGGAGGCACACCTCATGTCAGCGACAGACGCACCCGAGAAGAAGCAACCCGGCGCCGGAACGGCCGCCGAAGCCGGTGAAGCCGCCGCAGGTCCCCGGCAGCGCAGCGTCCGGGTGGTGATGGCAGGACTGATGGTGGCGATGCTGCTCGCCATGCTCGACAACATGATCGTCGGTACCGCGATGCCGACCATCGTCGGTGAGCTCGGCGGCCTGGACCATCTCTCCTGGGTGGTCACCGCCTACACGCTCGCCACCGCCGCCTCCACCCCGATCTGGGGAAAGCTCGGCGACCTGTACGGCCGTAAGGGTGTATTCCTCACCTCGATCGTGCTCTTCCTGGCCGGCTCCGCGCTCTCCGGCGCGTCCCAGTCGATGGACCAGCTGATCAGCTTCCGGGCGCTCCAGGGTCTGGGCGCCGGCGGACTGATCGTCGGTGTGATGGCGGTGATCGGCGAGCTGATCCCGCCGCGCGAGCGCGGCAAGTACCAGGGCATGATCGCCGGCGTGATGGCGATCGCGATGATCGGCGGTCCGCTGGTCGGCGGCTCCATCACCGACAACTGGGGCTGGCGCTGGAGCTTCTACATCAACCTGCCGATCGGCGTGGTCGCGCTGGCGATGATCACGATCGTGCTGCACCTGCCGAAGAAGCGCGGCCAGGGCCGGATCGACTACTGGGGCGCCGTGCTGCTGACGGTGGCCATCACCGCGCTGGTCCTCCTCACCACCTGGGGCGGTACGCAGTACGCCTGGGGGTCGGTGCAGATCATCGGGCTGCTGGTGCTGGGGCTGGCCGCGCTCGGCGCCTTCCTCTTCGCCGAGACCAGGGTCGCCGAGCCGATCATGCCGCTGCGGATCTTCCGCAACGTGAACTTCTCGCTGATCTCGGTGATCGGCTTCCTGGTCGGCTTCACCATGTTCGGCGCGATGACCTTCCTGCCGCTCTACCAGCAGACCGTCCAGGGCGCCTCGGCCACCAACTCCGGGCTGCTGCTGCTCCCGATGCTGCTGGCGATGATGGCGGTCTCCATGGTCGCGGGACGGGTCACCACCGCGACCGGCAGGTACCGGATCTTCCCGATCCTCGGCGGCGCGCTGATGACGATCGGCCTCTACCTGCTCTCCACCATGGACGTGCACACCGGCCGGTTCGCCTCGGGCGCCTTCATGGCGGTGCTCGGCGCGGGCATGGGCTTCGTCATGCAGATCACCATGCTGATCTCGCAGAACAGCGTGGAGATGAAGGACATGGGCGTCGGCTCCTCGTCGGCCACGCTCTTCCGTACGATCGGCGGCTCCTTCGGTGTCTCGCTCTTCGGCGCGCTCTTCGCCAACAAGGTCGCCGACGGGATGGCGGGCAGCGGGTCCGCGGCCACCTCGGGCGGCGCGCAGCTGGACCCGGCGACCATCGCCAAGTTCCCGCCCGCGCTGAAGGACGCGTACTTCCACGCGGTCGCGTCGGGCACGCACGTGGTGTTCTTCTGGGGCGCGGTGATCAGCGTCCTCGGCTTCATCGCCGCCTGGTTCCTGGTGGAGACCCCGCTGCGGGGCGCGGTCAAGACCACATCGGACGACGCCCAGGACGAGACCCCGATCCTCGCCGACGCGCTCTGACGGCACTCACCGGCACTCACGGCACTCACGGCACCGACGGCTCTGCGGTGACGGGCGCCCGGCGGCTGCCCCACGGCGGCCCGCCGGGCCGGCCGCGTCCGCTCGCGGGCTCAGACCGGCAGGGCCAGGCCCGGCGGCTCATCGGACTGCTGATGGACGGGCTGCAGACGGGCGCCCCGGGCGCGGGCTGAGCCGCGCCTCCGCGGCCCGTGCCCGGGCCTTGCTCCCGGCGGTCCCTGGGCGCATGGAGCACCATGGAGGGATGAACACGGGCAAACTCCGCACAGCGGACGCAGCGGTCGCAGGGGGCCCGGAGGGCGCCCCGGTGCCGGACGACGGGACCCCCGGGTGACGGCCGGCGCCAGCGGCGGGACCCCCTGGGCCACGCAGTTCGGCGCCGCGGTCGCGGTGATCGATGCCGGGGGCTCCGTCGTGGGGTGGACCAAGGCCGCCGAGCAGCTGCTGGGACACACCGCGACCGACATGGCCGGCCGCTCGGCCGCGCTGCTGCTGACCTCCGGCACCACGGCCGCGGAGCTGGCCGAACGGGTGGCCGCCCGGGCCAGGACCGGCAAGCCCTGGACCGGCTCGCTGGAGCTGCTGCGCAAGGACGGGGAGCGGGTGGAAACGCTGATCCAGGCCGCCCCGCTGACCGGCGAGGGCCGGGCCGACTGGATCGTCACCGCCACCGACCTGTCGGGCACCGCGGTGCTGCCGGAGGCCAGGACAACGGTGGCGGCTGCCCTCATCAGCCGCTCGCCGATCGGTCTGACCATCTGGGACCGCGACATCAGATGCGTCTGGCTGAACGCCGCCGCCGAGCGCCAGGACGGCATCCTGCAGCGGCTGCGCCTCGGCCGCCGGATGACGGAGGTGCAGCCGGGACCCGAGGGCGAGGCGATCACCGCGGTGATGCGCGGGGTGCTCGCGTCGGGCGAGCCGGTGATCGAGCGGGAGTACAGCTGGACCGTCCCCGGCGAGACCGAGGAGCGGGTCCTGTCGGCGTCCTACTTCCGCCTCGAAGGTATCGACGGCGAGCCGATCGGTGTGTGCAACCTGGCCACTGACATCAGCAAGTCCCGGGCCCGCCAGCACCTGCTCACCCTCAGCGAGGCCGGCCACCGCATCGGCACCACCCTCGACGTCCGCAGGACCGCCCAGGAACTCGCCGAGGTCGCGGTGCCGCTGCTCGCCGACTACGTCACCGTCGACCTGGCGGAGTGGGTGCCGCTCGGCGAGGAGCCGGTGCCGCGGCTCGCGTCCTCCGACGCCGGCACCCCGGTCTTCCGCCGGGCGGGCATGGCCTCCATCCACGGGGGCCTGCCGGGTTCCCTGTGGGAGCTGGGGGAAGCGGTCTTCGTCCCCCCGTCGTCCCCGTTCACCGACGCCGTGCTCCTCGGGAGGTCCCACTACGAGCCGGTCCTGGACACCACGCCCGGCACCTGGCTCGACCGCGACCCGGCACGGAGCCGGGCGGTACGGACCGCCGGGATGCACTCGCTGATCATCGTCCCGCTCAAGGCGCGCGGCACGATCCTCGGTGAGACCTCCTTCATCCGCACCCAGAACCAGACGCCGTTCTCGCGGGACGACCTGCTGCTGGTCGAGGAGCTGGTCGGACGGGCCTCGCTCAGCCTGGACAACGCCCGCCGCTACACCCGGGAGCGGGCCGCCTCCCTCGCGCTCCAGCGCCATCTGCTGCCGCAGCGCCTCTCCGGGGGCGACGCGGTCGACGTGGCCTTCCGCTATCTGCCGGCCGACACCCACGAAGGCGTCGGCGGCGACTGGTTCGACGTGTTCCCGCTGCCCGGTCGCCGGGTCGGCCTGGTGATCGGCGACGTCGTCGGCCACGGCATCAACGCCGCCGCCCGGATGGGCCAGTTCCGTACCGTCGTGCGCACCCTCGCCGACCTGGACCTGCCGCCCGACGTGCTGCTCTCCCGGCTGGACCGGCTGGTGGCCCGGCTGATCGACCAGGACGGCGCCGCGGCCGGCTTCAACGCACCCGTGATGGGCGGCACCTGCGTGTACGCCGTCTACGACCCGGCCGGCGGGATGTGCACGATGGCGTGCGCCGGCCACCCGCCGCCCGCGCTGATCCACCCGGACGGCAGCGTCACCTTCCCGAAGCTGCCCCCGGGGACACCGCTGGGCATGGGCATGGACACCCATGAGTCCCGCACCCTGGAACTCGCCGAGGGCACGGTCATCGCCCTGTACACCGACGGCCTCATCGAGACCCGCGGCGCGGACCTCGACGCGGGGCTGCGCCGGCTCGGCGCGACCCTGGAGCGGACGCCGACGGCGTCCCTGGAGGAGCTGTGCACGCGGGTCGTCGCCGCGATGACCCCGGACGAACGGCACCGGGCCGCCCCCGGGGAGAGCCCGACGGCCCCCCGGGCCACCGACGACGACATCGCCCTGCTGGTGGCCCGCACCCGCGTGCCGGACGGCCGGGCCTGATGCGGGTCCGAGGCGGGCCCGGGGCGGTTTCGACGCGGGTCAGCGCGGCAGCAGCAGCTGGGCCACCGCGCCGCCGCCGTCCTCCGCGGGCGCGTTGCGGAAGGTGAGGCGGGCGCCGAGCACCCGGGACTGGGCGGTGGCGATGGTCAGGCCCAGACCGTGGCCGGGCGCCGAACGCGACGGCGTGCCGGTACGGAAGCGGGACGGCCCCTCGCGCAGCAGGTCGGCGGGGAAACCGGGACCGTGGTCGCGGACCCGCAGCACGGGACCGTCGACCACCACCTCTATCCGCGGGCGGCCGTGCCGGGTGGCGTTGACCAGCAGATTGCCGAGGATGCGTTCGAGCCGGCGCGGGTCGGTCCGCACCACCGCGTCCTCGTCGATCGTCACCCAGGCGTCCGGGGCGAGATTGCGCACCCGGCGGGTGACGAAGTCGCCCAGCCCGATCGACTGGAGTTCGGCGTGCTCGGCGGCGCCCTCCAGCCGGGCGACCTCCAGCACGTCCTCCACCAGGGTGCGCAGCGCGTGCACCCGGTCGCGGACGAGTTCGGCGGGACGGCCGGGCGGCAGCAGTTCCGCGGCGGTGACCAGCCCGGTGACCGGGGTGCGCAGCTCGTGCGCGATATCCGCGGTGACCCGGCGCTCGGCCTCCAGGCGCAGCTGGAGCGCGTCGGCCATCGCGTCGACCGCCCTGGCCAGCTCGTCGGTCTCGTCCCGCACCCGCCGCCCGCCGATCGCCTCCCGGACCCGGACCTGTGTGTTGCCGTCGGCGACCTTGCGGGCCGCGGTGGCGGCGAGCCGCAGCCGCCGCGACATCCGGCCACCGATCAGCACCCCCAGCGCCGTACCGCCGACCACCACCGAGAGGGAGCCGGCCACCAGGGCCTGGTCGAGGTCGTTGAGCACGGAGTAGCGGTCGGTGAAGGTGCTCTTCAGGGAGAGGACATGGCCGCCGGAGACCGGGGTCGCCGCCCAGACGGTCGGGGCGGAGCTGCGGGTGTCCGCCACATAGGTGGCGCGCTGGCCCTTGGCCGCGTACGCCTTGAGTTCCTTGGGGAGACCGGCGTCGTCCAGCTGGGCGTAGAAGACCAGCCGGCCGGTCGCCTCGTAGATCCGCAGCGCGGACTGCACCCGCTCGTCCTGGACGTCCCGGCTGCTGTTGATCATGCTGAGCCGGGCCGCGTTGTGGACCACCAGGCTCAGCGCGAGAGCGACCAGCGCGGAGACCACCGCGATGGCCGCGCTGATCTTCCAGCGCAGGCCCCGGCGGAAGAAGCCGCGGGCGAAGCGGCCGGGGAAATGGCTAGGAAAGCGGCTGGGGAAGCGGCCGGGGGAACGTCCGGACACCTCAGGCCCTCAGCTTGTAGCCGAAACCGCGGACCGTCTCCAGCCGGTCCTGGCCGATCTTCGCCCGCAGCCGCTGCACATGGACGTCCACCACCCGGGTGTCACCGCCCCACTCGTAGTCCCACACCCGCTCCAGCAGCCGGTCCCGGGACAGGACGGTGCCGGGCGCCGCGGCGAACTCCAGCAGCAGCCGCATCTCGGTCGGGGTCAGCGCCAGGCGCTCGCCGGCCCGGGTGACCTCCATGCCCTCGGGGTCGATGGCGATGTCGCCGAAGGAGAGCCGCGGGCCGTCGTCCTGCGCGGGCGCGGTGGCGCGGAAGCGGCGCAGCACCGCCCGGATCCGGGCGACCAGCACCGCGGTGTCGAAGGGTTTGGTGACGTAGTCGTCGGCGCCCGCTTCCAGGCCGAGCACGATGTCGATGGCGTCGGCCCGCGCGGAGAGCATGATCACCGGGACGGTGGACTCGTCACGGATCCGCCGGCACAGGCTCACCCCGTCGAGGCCCGGCACCATCACGTCGAGCAGCGCCAGGTCCGGCCGGTCGGTGCGGAAGGCGTCCAGGCCGGTGAGGCCGTCGGGGGAGGCGGTGACCTGGAAGCCGTCCCGCTCCAGGGCGAGGGTGGTCGCCTCCCGGATCACGTCGTCGTCCTCGACGAAGAGCACATGGGTCGCCGCCACCGGGTCACCGCCCCTGGCGGGCGGGGGTGTGCGCGGCGGGCGCCGCGGAGGGCAGGTCCGGGTCGAGCGGCGCGGACTCCGGCAGCGGTACGGGCTCGGTGGAGGTCGGCTCCGGGGAAGCGGTGGGCGACGGGGCGCCGAAGTCGGTGTAGGCACGGGCGGTCTGGACGAAGTGGTCGCCGCGCCAGCTGTACGTCGCGGACTCCTCGCCGGTCGGGTAGGCCACCGCCACCGTGTCGTCGTCGTCACGGAACACCTCGTGCACGACCTGGAGCCGGCCGTCGTCCACGCTGCCGTACACCGGCGGCTTCTCGTCGGCGAAGACACAGCGGTACTTGCCGCCGACCATCCGGTACACATACGCCCCGATGCCCAGCCCGTCGCCGCAGGTGGTGATGTTGACCACCAGGTCGGGGCCGTCGCCCGCGGTGAGGTCGCCCGCGTCGGTGTCCAGCGGGTACTCGTCGCCGGAGCACGGAGCCAGCTCCTTGCGGATGTCCGCGCTGACGCTCCGGTCCCGGCGGACCATCCCGGCCAGCGCCGCCGGGTCGGCGGCGATCGCGGGCGCCGCGACGGCCGGTGTCCTGAGGCTCGCCCGCGGCGCCGGGCCCTCCCGGCGGGCCCCGGTGACGTTCGTACCGCAGCCCGCGACCACGGCGCACGCGCAGGTCAGCGCGGTCGCCGTGGCGATGGGGGCTATGCGGCGCACACGTCCTCCTTGCGTGAATACCCGTAGGCGCCGTGCTCCAGCTCGTGGCGCAGCCGGGCCAGCGCCCGGTGCAGGGTGCTCTTCACCGTACCTGTGGACATCCCCAGGGCGCGGGCGGTCTCCTCGGTGCTCAGCTGACCGTAGTGGCGCAGCAGCACGACCTGCCGCTGCTTGGGCGCGAGCACCTTGAGGACGTCGCGCAGCATCTCGCGGTCGGCGCGCTGCTCGGCGCCGTCGTCCACGCCGGCATCCGGCAGCAGGTCGCCGATCGGCACCTCCTCAAGACGGCGGCTGCGCCACCACTCGGTACGGGTGTTGATCATCACCCGGCGCATGTACGCGTCGGCGAGGGCCTTGTCGGCGATGGCGTCCCAGCGGGGGTAGGTGCGGACCAGGGCGACCTGGACGAGGTCCTGGGCGTCGGTGGGGTCGGGTACGAGGCGGCGGGCGCTGCGCAGCAGGGCGTCCCGGCGGGTGCGGACGTACTCCTCGAACGCGAGTACGTTCCGGGTCGCTTCACCGGTGCCGGTGGTGCCCGTGGGCCTGGTGGTGTCGCCGGTCGCGGTGCCGGTCGTCCCGGTGGGCCCGGTGCCGTGTGTGCCGGTCGTCCCGGTCGCCGTGTCGCGGGTCGCCGTCAGTGTCGTCGGCATCGTCGCCGTCGCTGTCGCTGTCGCCGCCGCGGTAACTTCCGTCGCTGCCATTGGTGCCTCCACCCCGTTGCGTGTTCCGGTCAGTCGGGGGCCTTGCGGCCACCGGCTGAGCTCGAAGCTACGGAGCGGATGTTGGGCTTTCGCCATGGTCAGCGCTCGGCAAACGCACAGCAGCCCATCGGTTCTGTAACGGCGTGCCGAATGGGGCGGAAAGGGGCAGAAAAGCAGCGGGTGGGGCGGGTCAGGCCGGCAGCCGGAAGGTGTCGCCGTCCAGCGGTTCCACCAGGCCGTCGGCCACCAGTCCGTCCAGCGCCCGGGCCCGCTGCACGGGATCGTGCCAGACCGCGTCCAGCGCCGCCTTCGGCACCGGGCCTGCCGACGCGCGCAGGACGGCCAGCAGCCGGCCGCGCACCTGGCGGTCGGTGCCGGCGTAGGACTGGGCCTTGCGGGGCGGTCCGTCGTGCGCCGGGGAGCCGGCCAGCCGCCAGGCGCAGCGGGCCGCGACCGGGCAGGCGGCACACGCGGGGGAGCGGGCGCCGCAGACGAGGGCGCCCAGCTCCATGGTGGCCGCGGCCCAGCGGGCGGCGGTCGACTCGTCGGCGGGCAGCAGTCCGACGGCGGTACGGCGCTCGGCGGCGGTGGTCGCGTTCGGCGGGTACTCCACCCCGGTCACCAGCCGGGCGAAGACCCGTCGGACGTTGGTGTCGAGCACGATGTGCCGGCGGCCGTACGCGAAGGAGGCGACCGCCGCCGCGGTGTACTCGCCGACGCCGGGCAGCGCCAGCAACTGGGCATGGTCGTGCGGGACTTCACCGCCGTGCTGCTGCGCTATGGCGGTGGCCGCGGCGTGCAGCCGCAGCGCGCGGCGCGGGTAGCCCAGGCGGCCCCAGGCACGGACGGCCTCGCCCGGGGGCTCGGCCGCGAGATCGGCGGGGCGCGGCCAGCGGGCCAGCCACTCGGCGTGCACCGGCAGCACCCGGCTGACCGGGGTCTGCTGGAGCATGAACTCGCTGACCATCACCGACCAGGCGCCGGCGTCGGGGCGGCGCCACGGCAGGTCCCGCGCGTGTTCGTCGAACCAGTCGATCACCAGGTCGTGCAGCTCGGTCACGGCGGCCGGCACAGCCACGGCCGCGGCGGTCACAGTGGCGCGGGCCGGAGCCGGAGCCGAGGCGCGGGCCGGGGCCGAGGCGCGGTCAGGCGCGGAGGCGAGACCGGGCGCGGGCGCGGCGGCAGTGAGGTCGGCGGTGTCGGCTGTGTCGGCTGTGTCGCGGAGATCTGTGCTCATGGCGGTCCGATCCTCGCACACCGGGGGCCGCGGGCCGGAACGGGTGGTGACGAGGGGCGGCGGAGAGTGACGGTACGGGGCGCGCGAGGCGGATCGGCGGCCGGTTAAACGTGATGATCGGCAAAGACCGTATGCCGAGCGGCGGGTGATGCGGCGGCAGACGGGTGATCTCCCCTAGAGTTCGCCTGTGGGCTCAATGCGCAATCCCGTCGGACCTCTGCCATCCTCCATCTACTGGCGGCGGCGGGCCGTTGCGCTCTGCCTGCTCGCGCTGGTGATCGCGATCGTCGTCTGGGGGCTCACCTCCGGCGGTGGCGGCGGTGGCGGGGGGAACGGCTCGGGTGCGCCCAGCGGTTCGCACACCCCGGTGGCCACGATCACGCCGGGACCCGATCCCAGCGGCACCCACATCAGCGGACGCCCCGGTGGCCGCGACACCTCGCCGAGCGGTGACGGCGCCGCCAACGGCGGTTCCGACGACGGCGGTTCGGCGGCCGGCGCCGGTTCGGCCGGTGACACCGCCGGCTCCGACGGCGCCACCACCGGCGGTACGGGCGGCGGCACCGCCGGATCGGGCGGCTCCGACGGCACCGCGGCCGGCGGCACCGGCGCGAGCGGCGGTGGTTCGTCCTCCTCCGGCGGGTCAACCACGGGCGGGGAACTCCCCGTTGGCTCCACGCTGCCCGACTGCGCCCCCGGCGCCGTGCAGTTGTCGCTGGCCAGCGCGCAGAACACGTACTCGCCAGGTCAGACCCCGGCGTTCCAGCTGCGGGCCACCAACTCATCGGACATCACCTGCAAGGTGGACTTCGCACCGTCCAAGGCGGTGTTCACCATCACCAGGGCGGCCGACAACAGCCACGTCTGGGCGTCGAACGACTGCCCGGCCACCGGCTCCCACCTGATGCAGGTGCCCGCGCACGGCTCCACCACGTACACCCTGCGCTGGAACGGCAAGACCAGCTCGCCGCAGTGCGCCAAGCCCAAGGGTCAGCAGGCCGCCCCGGGCACCTATCTGGTGCAGGCGGCGCTGGCCGGATACGGCAGCAAGCAGGCGTCGTTCGTCCTGTCCGCTGACTGACCGGCGGCCGTACGTCCCGGGTGCGCGGTTCTGGTCGTTCCTGAGCAGAACCGCCCCGGAGGCGTTCTCTGTCCGAACCATTGACGGCCCTTCGGGCCGGGCTTACCGTCACTTCGCGCGCGTTTCAACATTCTTCGACAGAGCCGAACGAATCTCGTCAAGGAGAAACGTAGTGGAGCTGACTCGTCGTACCTTCGGAGCCCTGACCGGATCCGCCGCACTCTCCCTGGCGCTCCCCACCGCCGCCTACGCCACCCCGCAGCACCGCCCGACGCCGCCGCACACCGTCACCTTCGACCGGTACTCGGTGATCATCGACGGCCGGCGGGTGCCGCTCTGGTCGGGCGAACTGCACCCGTTCCGGCTGCCCAGCCCCTCGCTCTGGCGCGATGTGCTGCAGAAGCTGAGAGCCAACGGCTACAACGCGGTCAGCATCTACGTCTCCTGGAACTACCACTCGGCCGCGCCGGGGAGCTACGACTTCACCGGCGTACGGGACCTCGGCCTCTTCCTGCGGACGGCAGCCGAGACCGGCCTCTACGTCATCGCCCGCCCCGGCCCGTACATCAACGCCGAGGTGGACGCAGGTGGTTACCCCGGCTGGCTGACCGCGACCGCCGCCAAGGCCCGCAGCAACGACCCGGTGTACCTCGGCTACGTGGACGAGTACCTGACCGCCGTCAACGCCGTGATCAAGCGCTACCTCCACACCAAGGGCACCGGCAGCGTCATCCTCTACCAGCTGGAGAACGAGTACGCGTCGCACGTCAACGACGCCACCGGCAAGGGGTACATGGAGCACCTCTACGCCAAGGTCCGCGCCGACGGCATCGACGTACCGCTCTTCCACAACGACAAGGGCCGCAACGGGTACTGGACGCCCGGGAGTTTCCCCACCGGCACCGAACAGGGCCGCTACCTCTACGCCTTCGACGGCTACCCCTCGCCGACCGGAACGCCCCCCGACTGGGGCTACTTCGGCACCGGCGGGCCGAAGGGCGGCACCACCGCCAGCCCCGACACCCCGGGATTCACCGCGGAGTTCGGCGGCGGCTGGTTCGACCCGTGGGGCGGCGCGGAGTTCGGCGGCCTCGGGTACGCCGAGTCGCGCCGCACCCGGGACGCCGGGTACGAACGCCGCTTCTACCTCACCAATCTGGCCAACGGCATCAAGGTCCACAACGTCTACATGACCTTCGGCGGCACCTCCTGGGGCTGGCTGCCCGCGCCGGTCGTCTACACCTCGTACGACTACGGCGCCGCCATCGACGAGGCCCGCAACCAGACCTCCAAGCTCGTGCCGATGCACCAGATCGGCTCGATGCTCGCCGGCTTCCCCGATCTCGCGGAACTCGACCGGGCCGAGGACACCGCCGCCGACAGCACGGCGGTCCGGGTCTACCACCTGGCCAATCCCGACCGCGGCTCCCATGTCTATCTGCTGCGCAACGACACGTCGAAGGACGCCAGTTGCACCCTGCCGGTGGTCACCGCCGCCGGGACCCTCACCGTGCCCGCCGACGGCGGACTGAAGGTGGGGACCAAGGACATGAAGCTGATCGCCACCAACCTCTCGCTCGGCCGGCGCGCGCTGCTCTACACCACCGCCCAGCCGATGCTGCGGGCACCGGGCGCGGACCAGGACCTCGCGGTGCTGACCGGCCGCCCGGGAGATCCTGTCGAGACCGTCCTGACCTGCCGGACACGGCCGGTGGTCAGGGTGCTGTCCGGCGCCGCGCAGAGCGTGTACGACGCCCAGGCGCACACCCTGCGGATCAACAGCGCCCTGGACGGCCTGGCCCAGGTGCTGGTCGAAGGCGGCGGCAGCGACGTGCCGCTGCTGCTGCTCCTCGCCGACGACACGGCCGCCGCCACACTGTGGTCGCAGGAGACGGACGCCGGCACGGTGCTGGTCAGCGGCCCGGCGCTGCTGCGGACGGCCGACCGCAGCGGGACCGTACTGCGGCTCACCGGCGACACCGCGGCGCCGTCCGGACTTGAGGTCTGGGCGCCGCGCGGCATCCGGCGGATCACCTGGAACGGCCGCCAGGTCGACGTCCGTTCCACCGCCGGCGGCAGCCTGCTGGCACGCCGACAGCTCGCCGGCCCCGCGCCGGTCCGGCTGCCGGCCCTGACCGGCTGGCGATATGCCGCGGAGAACCCGGAGGCCGCCGCGGACTTCGACGACCGCTCCTGGCGGGTCTGCGACCTGACCACCTCGTACAGCACCACCAAGCTGCCGGCCGGGCAGCCGGCCGTGCTCTTCGCGGACGACTACGGCTTCCACTACGGCGACGTCTGGTACCGGGCGCGGGTGGCCGACGCGACCGAGGCCCAGACGCTCGCGCTGTCGTACGCGGCCGGCACCCAGGGCCTGCTCATGGCCTGGTGGGACGGACAGCCGCTGGGTACCGACCGGCTGCCGGTGCCCACCAAGGCGCAGGACACGCAGGGCACCTGGACGGCCACCGCCACCTTCGCCGTACCCGCGGAGCTGCGCGGGACCGGGCCGCACACGGTCGCGGTGCTCGTCCGCAAGATGGCCCACGAGGAGGACGGCGGCGCCAACGACGCCTTCAAGTCCGCCCGCGGGCTGACCGCAGCCACCCTCGACGGCAGCCCCCTGACCTGGCGCATCCAGGGCGCCGCCGGTACGGACCGGGTCCGCGGCCCGCTCAACACCGGTGGTCTGTACGGCGAACGCAGCGGCTGGCACCTGCCGGGCTTCCCCGATCACGAAGGGCACGGCTGGCAGCCGGTCACGCTGCCGCACAGCGAGACCCGGCAGGGCGTCAGCTGGTACCGCACCACCTTCCGGCTCGACGTCGACCACGACGTGGACGCCTCGATCGGCCTGACCCTGACCGACGACCCGGCACGCGCCTACCGGGTGCAGATCTTCCTCAACGGCTGGAATCTCGGCCAGTACATCAACGACGTCGGGCCGCAGCACACCTTCGTCCTGCCGGGCGGCATCCTCGGCACCCGCGGCATCAACACGCTGGCCCTCGCGGTCGTCGCGGACGGCACCACCCCCGCGGGCCTCCCCCAGCCCACCCTCACGCTCCTCGGCGCGGTCGCGGGCGGCGTACCGGTGACGCCCGTCAGCTCACCGGGCTACCGCCACCCCTGACCCGGAACGGCGCCCCCCCAGGGCCTCTGGGGGGGGCACGGCACCACGCGCGGTGCCCCGTTCCCGGCCAACCCCGCGGAGCTACACGTAGCGCTCAAGGATGGAGGACTCCGCCAGGCGGGAGAGGCCCTCGCGGACCGAGCGGGCGCGGGCCTCGCCGACGCCGTCCACCGCCTGCAGATCGTCCACGCTCGCCGCCAGCAGCTTCTGCAGCCCGCCGAAGTGGTCCACCAGCCGCTCGATGACAGTGTTGGGCAGCCGCGGCACCTTCGCCAGCAGCCGGTAACCACGCGGCGAGACCGCGGAGTCCAGCGACTCGGGGGAGCCGGTGTAACCCAAGGCCCTTGCCACCGTGGTGAGTTCGATGAGATCGCCCTGCGGCAGGGTGTCCAGTTCGACCAGCGCCTCCGGCACCGTGCGGGTGCGCTTGGCGGTCGGCTCGGGCACGTAGTCCCGTGCCACCAGGTCCCGTTCGGGCTCCACCCCGGCGATCAGCTCGTCCAGCTGGAGCGACAGCAGCCGCCCGTCGGTGCCCAGCTCGATGACGTACTCGGCGATCTCGGTGGCGATCCGGCGCACCATCTCCAGCCGCTGCGCGACCGCGGTGACGTCCCGTACCGTCACCAGGTCCTCGATCTCCAGCGCGGAGAGCGTGCCGGCCACCTCGTCGAGCCGCAGCTTGTACCGCTCCAGGGTGGCCAGCGCCTGGTTGGCCCGGGACAGGATCGCCGCGGAGTCCTCCAGGACCCGGCGCTGGCCGTCCACGTAGAGCGCGATCAGCCGCATCGACTGGCTGACCGAGACCACCGGGTAGTTGACCTGGCGGCTGACCCGGTCGGCGGTGCGGTGCCGGGTGCCGGTCTCCTCGGTGGGGATCGCCGGGTCCGGCACGAGCTGCACGCCGGCCCGCAGGATCTTGGTGATGTCCTTGTCGATGATGAGCGCGCCGTCCAGCTTGCACAGCTCGCGCAGGCGGGTCGCGGTGAACTCGACATCGAGGACGAAACCGCCGGTGCACAGGGACTCGACGGTCTTGTCCATGCCCAGCACGATGAGGCCGCCCGTGTTGCCGCGGACGATGCGCTCCAGGCCGTCGCGCAGGGCGGTGCCGGGTGCGACGGCGCTCAGTGAGGCGCGCATCAGCCCGCCGTCGGCGGACGGGCCTGCGCCGGACCTGGCGCCGCCCCCTGCCCGGTCGTTGGCTGCCACTCTGCAATCCTCCGGTAGCTACGGTGCCCACTGCCGACTCGGCGAGAGGCGAGACCAGGCCAAAGTTTACGTCGTCCGGTTGCGGGCGCGGGGCGTCGCGCCCGCGGCGCGGGCGGTTCCCACCCGGGGCGGCGTTCTTCGGGTGCGGCTCTTCGCGCCGGTGAGCGGGGTGTTCCGGCCCGTGCGCACCGGCGCGGACCGCGGGCCGGCCCGCCGTCTTTCACGGCCTTCCGCCCCCTGCCGCCGGCTGCCCGCGCGCCCCGGACCGCGCCGGGCGCCCCGGGACGCTTCGGCCCTGTCCCGGGCCGTCGGGATGCGTCGGCCCTGTCCCGGGCGTCCCAGGACGCCCCGGCCCCGGCGGGCGGGATGCGTCAGCCCTCAGGCCCGGGTCCGCTGGGGCAGGGCCCGCAGTGCGTCGCCGATGTCCGCGACCTCGATCACCTTCATGCCCGCCGGGACCTTGCCCGGGTCCGGGGGCACCAGGGCGTGGGTGAAACCGAGCCGGTGGGCCTCGGAGAGGCGCCGTTGGACGCCGGTGACCCGGCGCACCTCGCCGGCCAGGCCGACCTCGCCGATCGCGACCAGATTCTGCGGCAGCGGCGTGTCGATGGCCGCGCTGGCCAGCGCCAGGGCGACCGCGAGATCCGCGGCAGGCTCGGTGAGCTTCACCCCGCCCACGGTGGCCGTGTAGATGTCCTGCTTGCCGATGGACTTGATCCGCCCGCGCTGCTCAAGCACCGCCAGCATCATCGAGACCCGGGAGTTCTCCAGGCCGGAGGTGGTGCGCCGCGGTGAGGGGATCTGCGTGTCCACGGTGAGCGCCTGCACCTCGGCGACCAGCGGCCTGCGGCCCTCCAGGGTCACGGTCAGGCAGGTGCCGGGCACGGGCTCGTCGCGCCGGGTCAGGAAGAGCCCCGAGGGGTCGGCCAGCCCGATGATCCCCTCGTCGTGCAGCTCGAAGCAGCCCACCTCGTCGGTCGCCCCGTACCGGTTCTTGATGCCGCGGATCAGCCGCAGCCGCGCGTGCCGGTCGCCCTCGAAGCTCAGCACCACGTCCACCAGGTGCTCCAGCAGCCGCGGGCCCGCGATCGAGCCGTCCTTGGTGACGTGGCCGACGAGCAGCGTGGACATGCCGCGCTCCTTCGAGGCCCGGATCAGCGCGCCGGCCACCTCGCGGATCTGCGCCACGCCGCCGGGCGCGCCGTCGATCTCCGGGGAGGCGACGGTCTGCACCGAGTCCAGCACCAGCAGCGCCGGCTTGACGTCGTCGAGATGGCCGAGCACCGCCGACAGGTCGGTCTCGGCGGCGAGATACAGGTGGTCGGCGAGCGCGCCGATCCGGTCCGCGCGCAGCCGCACCTGCGATGCCGACTCCTCACCGGTGATGTAGAGCGTGGGGGACTGGGCACTGGACGCCTTCGCCGCCACGTCGAGCAGCAGCGTGGACTTGCCGACGCCGGGCTCGCCGGCCAGCAGGACGACCGCGCCGGGCACCAGGCCGCCGCCGAGCACCCGGTCCAGCTCCGGGACGCCGGTCGAGCGGGCGGTGGCCTGGCGGCCGTCCACCTCGCCGATCCGCTGGGCCGCGGTGGTGACCCGGCCGGGCGCGGTGGTGCGGATCGCGGGCGCGCCGCCGTATGCCTCGATCGTCCCCCACGCCTGGCACTCGCCGCACCGGCCGAGCCACTTGACGGTGGTCCAGCCGCATTCGGCGCAGCGGTAGGAGGGACGGTCCTTCGGAGCGGGCTTGCGGGTGGCCATGCCACTCACCGTACTGGCCGGGTACGACAACCGGGGGAGCGTACGACCGCGCATGCGGCGCACATGACGCATACGGCACGGACCTCGGCCGCCAGTACGGGCGTTCACTCGTCCGGGGGGTGTTCTCGTCCCCCTTTGGGGCGGATCACTACCCATAAGGATTAATGTCAGCCCGGAACGTCGAGCCGAACGGCCTGACGGGCCTACCGTCGCCCGGTGATGAGCAGGCAGGAGAGCCCCACGCAGACCACCGGCGCGCACCGCAAGCACCGAGCGCCGGCCGGGCGGACGCGACCTGAGCGGGCCGATCGAGCCGAACGCGCCGATCGAGCCGAACGCGCCGAGCAGGAGCGCGAGCGGGCCGGGCGCGACGCCGGGCCGGCCGGGCCCGGCCGGAAGAGCGACGCCGGCCCCGGCAAGGCACGCGGACACGCCCGGGTCCCACGGCCGTACGGCACGCTGCCCATGCAGCCACCGGCCCACTACGAGCCGTATCTCGACGGCCTGTTCACGTACTGCCTGTCCATCCTCTGCGAGCACGACGCCGCCGCCGCGGCGCTCGGCGAGGTGCTGGCGCTCGCCGAGCGGCAGCGGGCCAAGCTGCGCGATCCGGCGCTGCGCCGGTCCTGGCTGTACGCGCTCTCCCGGTGGGTGTGCCTGCGGCGGCTCGCCCAGGCGCCGGCCGTCACCCCGCTCGCCTCGGACGCGGTGGCCGAGCAGCGCCGCGCCCAACTGGCCGCACTGGCCTGGCCGGAGGCGGCCGGCACCACACCCGAGCAGCGCGAAGCGCTCGAACTGGCGGTACGGCACCAGCTGTCGGCCCGCGAGGTCGGTCATGTGCTGGGCATGGAGGAGGACGCCGCCCGGGCGCTGCTGGCCCGGGCGGCCTGCGAGGTGGAGCGGACCCGCACCGCGCTGGCCGTGATGGACACCGGGCGGTGCGCCGAGGTGGCCCAGCTCGCCGGGGACGCACGGGTGCTGCTCGGCCCGGCGCTGCGCACCGAACTGGTGCGGCACGTGGACGACTGCGCGATGTGCCGGCGGACGGCAGAACGCGTGGTGGCCTCCGGTCCGTGGCCGGGAGGCGTGAGTGCCGCGGACGCCGCGGTCAGTACGGCCGTGCTGGTGCTGATCGAGGCGCCGCGGTCGGCGGCGTACGCGGCACTGCTGCACGCCATGGACGCCGGGCTCGGCCGGGCGCGGGACGCCACCCCGCGGTTCGACCGGCGCGGTTTCCCGCTGGACCTCAAGGACCGGGCGTCGCGGCGGGCCCAGTTGCGGCACCGGGCGGTGACCGGCACGGTGGTGGCGGCGGTCGTCGCCGCGCCCGTGCTGGCGCTGTGGGCCGCGTACCAGGCGGCGCCGCTGGGCGAGGGCCACGGGTCCGACCGCACCTCCAGCGAGCGGGACGGGCTGGACGGAGTGCCCTACGAGAAGGCGGGCAGTTCGCATCCTTCGCAGCGGGCGGCACCGTCCGGCACGCCCTCGGGGGAGCCGTCGGCCGCCGGGAACCCGTCCTCGACCACGGTGGCCGTCTCCTCGCCGTCGGCGGCGCCGCCGTCGGACGGGTCGGGGTATCTGACGGTCGCCGCCCGGGCCGGCAGCGGCAGCACACTGGTCACGCTGACCGCGGCCGGCGCCACGCCGGTGCGGTGGCAGGCCGCCACCTCGGCCTACTGGCTGGAACTCTCCACCAGGGGCGGCACCTTGCAGCCCGGGCAGTCGGTCACGCTGGTCATCACGGTGGACCGTTCGCTGGAACCCACGGGTTCCTGGTCGGCCCGGATCTCCTTCTCGCCCGGCCACGCCACGGTCACCCTGCGCGGGTCGTCCACCCGGTCGGCACCGCCGCCGGTCTCCTCCCCGCCGACCCCGACGCCGAGCGACAGCCCGTCCACGCCGGACACGCCCACCTCGCCGCCGACCTCACCGCCCACCACCCCGCCCGACAGCCCGACCCCGACCCCGTCGGAGTCGTCGGCCCCGCCGGAGAGCGCGTCCCCCGTGCCCACCGCGTCCTGACGCCGGCGCGGGGGCCGGGCGGGAACGGGTGGGGACAGGAGCGGCGGGGGATCGGGGTCAGAGGGTGACCGGGTCCGCCGGGTGCGGCGCCACCAGCGGCAGCCCCGCGGCCATCCGCGCGTCGCAGAGCGCCGTCAGCTCGGCGTACGCCGCCTCGCCCATCAGCTCGGTCAGTTCGGGCCGGTAGGAGACGTACACCGGGTCCCCGGCGCCGTGCGCCGAGCTCGCCGAGGTGCACCACCAGTGCAGGTCGTGCCCGCCCGGGCCCCAGCCGCGCCGGTCGTACTCGCTGATCGACACCACCAGGACCCGCGTGTCGTCCGGCCGGTCCACCCAGTCGAAGGTGCGCCGGATCGGCAGCTGCCAGCACACGTCCGGCTTGGTCTCCAGCGGTTCGCGTCCCTCGCGCAGCGCCAGCGCGTG
Organism: Streptomyces sp. NBC_01476; assembly: GCF_036227265.1. NCBI lineage: Bacteria > Bacillati > Actinomycetota > Actinomycetes > Kitasatosporales > Streptomycetaceae > Streptomyces > Streptomyces sp. NBC_01476. The sequence goes on from NZ_CP109446.1 coordinate 4,761,112, forward strand.
CAGCGCGCAGCCCTGGCCGCCCGCGAAACCGGCCCGGTTGGCGAAGATGCAGGCTCCGTCGACCACCCGGGTCTGCCGTTCGCCCTCCTCGTTCTCCTCCGCCCAGAAGCCGTCGTCGCCGGCGCCCTGGCCGTGGTACTGCCAGGTCTCCGGGGTGAGCCGTGCCACATGGCCGGCCACCCGCTTCTCGTCGTCGTCGTCGGAGAAGTGCGCCCCCAGCGAGCAGCACCCGTCGGCGCCGCGCCCGGCCACGATTCCCTGGCAGCCACTGCCGAAGATGCACGTCCACCGGGACGTGAGCCAGGTCAGGTCGCACCGGAAGACCTGTTCCTCGTCGGCCGGATCGACGAACTCCACCCAGGCCCTGGCGAAGTCCAGCTCCGCCTCGTCATGCTGCCTGCCGCTGCCTTTGTCACCCTTGCGGGTCTTCGCCTTCGCCACGCGCCCAAGCGTATGCCGTACGACCGGAATGCACGGAATGCCGCAACCGGACTTGTTTCCGCTGCTGTACGCCCGCCATCCGCCCGCCATCGGCCCGACAGGTCGCGCTAGCGTCGGAGCATGCGACTCGGAGTGCTCGACGTGGGATCCAACACCGTCCATCTGCTGGTCATGGACGCGCACCCGGGTGCGCGCCCGCTTCCCGCGTACTCCCACAAGACGGAACTGCGGCTGGCCGAACTCCTGGACAAGGACGGTGCGATCAGCGAGGCCGGGATCAGCCGGCTGGTGGCCACCGTCGCCGACGCGATGCGGGTGGCGGAGGACAAGGGCGCGGAGGACGTCCTGCCGTTCGCCACCTCGGCGGTGCGGGAGGCGGTCAACGGCGAGCAGGTGCTGGCCCGGGTCGAGCGGGAGACGGGCGTACGGCTGACCGTGCTCTCCGGCGCCGACGAGTCCCGGCTGACCTTCCTCGCGGTACGCCGCTGGTTCGGCTGGTCGGCCGGCCGGCTGCTGGTGCTGGACATCGGCGGCGGCTCCCTGGAGGTCGGCTTCGGCATGGACGAGTACCCCGACGCGGCGGTGTCGCTGCCGCTGGGCGCCGGCCGGCTGACCGGGGCATGGCTGCCCGGCGACCCGCCGTCCTCGCACGACGTACGGGCGCTGCGGCGGCACGTCCGGGCCGAAATCGCCCGTACGGTCGCGGACTTCGCCCGCCTCGGGCGGCCCGACCTGGCCGTCGGCACCTCCAAGACGTTCCGCCAGCTGGCCAGGATCGCCGGCGCTGCCCGCAGCGCGGACGGCCTCTATGTGCAGCGGACCCTGCGCAGGTCCGCGCTGGAGGAGTGGGTGCCCAAGCTCTCCGGGATGACGGTGGAGCGGCGCCGCGGACTGCCCGGCGTGTCGGTGGGCCGGGCCCGGCAACTGCTGGCGGGCGCGCTGGTCGCCGAGGGTGCGATGGACCTCTTCGGGGTGGACGAGCTGGAGATCTGCCCCTGGGCGCTGCGCGAGGGCGTCATCCTGCGGAAGCTCGATGTGATGGTCGCCGAGCCGGCCCGGATCACCGCCGAGGCGCCGCGGACGCCGGACACGGTGGCGGAGAGCGGGGCCGGCACGGTCGTCGCGGAGCGCGGGGCGGACGCCGGTGGTTCCGGCGGCGGACCGGACGGGGGCGCGGGCGGCTCCGGGGGCGGGCCGGACGCCGGTGGTTCCGGTATTTCCGGCGGCTCCGGCGGCTCCGGGGGTGCTTCCGCCGCCGGCGGGACGGTGGCCGCCGGACCCGGGAAAGCGGTCGGTCCCGGACCGCTGCGGCGGTGGCTGCGGGACAGGTGAGGCCCGGGTGACCCGGCCTGATCGGAGCGGTGCCCGCGGCTCGGCGGAACCTGTCACCGGCCGGCCGCCGTACGCTGTCTTCCGTGGCTGAACGACGGGACCCCTTGCGCTGCGGCGAAACGGACGCGAATCGTCCGGTCCGCCTGCCCCGCGCCAAGGTCGCCCTGTCGACCGCCTCCGTCTACCCGGAGTCCACCGCCACCGCCTTCGAGATCGCCGCCCGGCTCGGCTACGACGGCGTCGAGGTGATGGTCTGGACGGACCCGGTGAGCCAGGACGTGGACGCCCTGCGGCGCCTGTCGGACTACCACGGCATCCCGATCCTCGCCGTCCACGCGCCCTGCCTGCTGATCACCCAGCGGGTGTGGTCCACCGACCCCTGGGTCAAGCTCCAGCGCGCCAAGAAGGCCGCCGACCGGCTCGGCGCCTCCACCGTCGTGGTCCATCCGCCGTTCCGCTGGCAGCGCGGCTACGCCAAGGACTTCGTGCGCGGGATCTGGCGGATGGCCGACGAGACCGATGTGCGCTTCGCGGTCGAGAACATGTACCCGTGGCGCTACCGCGACCGGGAGATGCTCGCCTACGCCCCCGACTGGGACGTCAGCCAGGACGACTACCGGCACTTCACGGTGGACCTGTCGCACACCGCGACCTCGCGGGCCGGGGCGATGGCGATGGTGGAGCGGATGGGCGACCGGCTCGCCCACGTCCACCTCGCCGACGGCGCCGGGTCCGCGAAGGACGAGCACCTGGTCCCCGGGCGCGGCACACAGCCGTGCGCCGAACTGCTGGAGTCGCTGGGGAGGTCCGGTTTCGACGGCCACATCGTGGTCGAGGTCAACACCCGCCGGGCGATGTCCGCGGCCGAACGGGAGACCGACCTCGCGGAGGCGCTCGCCTTCTCCCGGCTGCACCTGGCAGCCGCCGCCGGGGTCCGCCGGTGAGGTCCGGCACCTCCGCGGGCGCGCCGCGCCGCCGGGGACGGCCGTCCGGCACGCCGACCGGCGCGACCAAGGACCGTATCCTCGCCGCCGCCCGTGAGGAGTTCTCCGCGCGCGGCTACGACCGGACGTCGATCCGCTCCATCGGCCGGGCGGCCGGGGTGGACCCGGCCCTGGTCCACCACTACTACGGCACCAAGGAGCAGGTCTTCGCGGCGGCCATCGAGGTCTCCTTCGCACCGGCCGCCGACATCCCGGAGGCGGTCGTCGGCGGGGTGGACGGCATGGGGGAGCGGGTCGCCTCCTTCTTCCTGCGGATCTGGGAGAACCCGGCGACCCGGGAGCCGCTGCTGGCGGTCGTCCGCTCCGCGGTCACCAACGAAACCGCGGCGTCGGTGCTGCGCGGCCTGGTCAGCCGGACGGTCCTGGCGAAGGTGGCCGGCGGGCTGGTCGCCCCCGACCCCGAGTTCCGGGTCCAGCTGGCCGCCTCGCACCTCGTCGGCGTCGCCCTCCTGCGGTACGTGGTCAAGGTCGAACCCCTCGCCTCCGCCGACCCCGCCCAGCTCGTCGACCTCGTCTCCCCGACCCTCCAGCACTACCTCACCGATCCCGCGGTCACGCCGGGCTCGCCCCGCCCGTAGCCCGTGGCGGCAGTGTCGTACGGGCGTCGTGCCGGCGTCATCCGGGCGTCGTACGGGCCGGGACCCGGCACGTACCGCGGGACGGTCCGTCCCGCAGTGCGGACCAGGCGTCCGAATCCTGGGCGACGGGCGTACGCTCGTCAGCACGCTTGCACGCGTGCGTGCGAGCGCAGGTCACCGCGTGCACGTCAGCACGCGCGCGGCCGAGCCGGTGGCGAACCGCCCAGCCGCGGCGGCACGCCGGCTCGTACCCCGAACGCGAGTGAACCCAAGGGAGTGGACACCGTGCCCGAGCTGAGGTCACGTACGGTCACCCACGGCCGCAACATGGCAGGCGCCCGCGCGCTGATGCGCGCCTCCGGCGTCGCCAGTGCCGACATCGGCAAGCCGATCATCGCGGTCGCCAACAGCTTCACCGAGTTCGTACCCGGCCACACCCACCTCCAGCCGGTCGGCCGGATCGTCTCCGAGGCGATCCTCGCGGCGGGTGCGGTGCCCCGGGAGTTCAACACGATCGCGGTGGACGACGGCATCGCCATGGGCCACGCCGGCATGCTCTACTCCCTCCCCTCCCGGGACCTGATCGCCGACTCGGTCGAGTACATGGTCGAGGCGCACTGCGCCGACGCCCTGATCTGCATCTCCAACTGCGACAAGATCACCCCCGGCATGCTGATGGCCGCCCTGCGCCTCAACATCCCGACGGTCTTCGTCTCCGGCGGCCCGATGGAGGCCGGCCGGGCCACCCTCGTCGACGGCACCGTCCGCAAGCTGGACCTGATCAACGCGATCTCCGACGCGGTCAACGAGTCCGTCTCCGACGAGGACATCCTCCGTATCGAGGAGAACGCCTGCCCGACCTGCGGCTCGTGTTCCGGCATGTTCACCGCCAACTCGATGAACTGCCTCACCGAGGCGATCGGCCTGGCGCTGCCGGGCAACGGCTCCGTGCTCGCCACCCACACCGCCCGCAAGGCGCTGTACCAGCGGGCAGGCGCCACGGTCGTGGACTTGGCCAAGCGGTACTACGAGCAGGACGACGACTCCGTACTGCCCCGCAACATCGCCACCCCCGCGGCCTTCGAGAACGCGATGGCGCTGGACATCTCGATGGGCGGCTCGACCAACACGATCCTGCACCTGCTGGCCGCCGCCCAGGAGGCCGAGGTCGCGTACGGCCTCACCGAGATGGACGAGGTCTCCCGCCGGGTGCCCTGCCTCGCCAAGGTCGCGCCGAACGTCGCTCCCGGCGGCACGTACTACATGGAGGACGTGCACCGGGCCGGCGGCATCCCGGCCATCCTCGGCGAGCTCTACCGCGGCGGTCTGCTCAACGAGGACGTGCACACCGTGCACTCCGCCTCCATCAAGGACTGGCTCGACACCTGGGACGTGCGCGGCGGCTCGCCGTCGGAGGAAGCCGTGGAGCTGTGGCACGCCGCTCCCGGCTGCGTCCGCTCCGCCGAGGCGTTCTCGCAGTCCGAGCGGTGGGACACCCTGGACACCGACGCGGCCGGCGGCTGCATCCGTGACGTCGGCCACGCCTACTCCGCCGACGGCGGCCTCGCCGTGCTGCGCGGCAACCTCGCGGTGGACGGCGCGGTGGTGAAGACCGCGGGCGTTGACGAGTCGATCTGGACCTTCGAGGGCCCGGCCGTCGTCTGCGAGTCGCAGGAAGAGGCCGTGGACAAGATCCTGGCCAAGCAGGTCACGCCCGGCGATGTCGTGGTGATCCGCTACGAGGGCCCGCGCGGCGGCCCCGGCATGCAGGAGATGCTCTACCCGACGTCCTTCCTCAAGGGCCGGGGCCTGGGCAAGGTCTGCGCGCTGGTCACCGACGGGCGCTTCTCCGGCGGCACCTCGGGCCTGTCCATCGGCCACGCCTCTCCCGAGGCGGCCTCGGGCGGCACCATCGCCCTGGTCGAGGACGGCGACCGGATCCGGATCGACATCCCCAACCGCACGATGGAACTCCTCGTGTCCGAGGAGGAGTTGGCGGCCCGGCGGGAGGCGCTGAACGGCGTCTACGCCCCCAGGTCCCGCACCCGCAAGGTCTCCGCGGCGCTGCGGGCCTATGCCGCGATGGCCACCAGCGCCGACAAGGGCGCGGTCCGCGATGTCAGCAAGCTGGAGATCTGACGGTTCACCTCCGGTGGGAGGGCCGGCGGCTCCGGCCGGCACCGTCCCCCGGCGCCCGCATCCGTGCGGGCGCCGGGGGACGCGTGCTTCTCCGGCCTTTGGGTCCTTTGGGTCGCTCGGGTCCTTCGGCTCCCCCGCGTCCGCCGGCTCGTGCGGTTCTTGGCCCGTGCGGTTCTTGGTCTGCCCGGCTCCTTCGGCCTTTCCGGCCGGCCGTCACCAGGTCTGCTCGCCGGCCCGGACCAGCATCTCGTTGACCGCCACCCGGCGTTCCCTCGTGACGATGTACGCCACCGCGTCCGCGATGTCCTCGGGCCGGAGCATCTCCATCTCCGCGGTCTGCCGGTGGATCGCCTCGCGCAGCCCGTCGCGTACATGGGAGCCCAACTCGGTGTCCACCGTGCCGGGTTCGACCACGCTCACCCGTACCCGGTCGGGCAGCAGCTCCTGGCGCAGGGCCTCGGAGAAGGCGTTCACCCCGAACTTCGTCAGGTTGTAGACGGCGGTGCCGGGCCGTGCCACCCGGCCTGCGGTGGAGCTGATGTTGACCAGGTCCGCGACCCGGCGGGGCGAGTCCTGTGCGGCGCCGCGCAGGTGCGGCAGCGCGGCCCGGGTGATGTGCAGCAGCCCCTGCACATTGACGTCGAGCATCCGTTCCCACTCGCCGGCCGGCGCGTCCGCGACCGGGCCGATGAGCATCAGCCCGGCGTTGTTGACCACTGTGTCGAGGCGGCCGAGCCCGGTCACCACGCGGTCCACCGCGTCGGTCGCCTGCTGCTGGTCGGTGATGTCCGCCTCGACCACCAGGGCGGTGGCTCCGTCGGCCCGCAGCGCCTCGGCCAGCTTCTCCAGCCGGTCGCGGCGCCGCGCCACCAGCGCGACGGCCGCGCCTTCCGCGGCCAGGGCGCGGGCGGTCGCCTCGCCGATGCCGCTGCTGGCGCCGGTCACCAGCGCCACGGTGTCCTGCAGTCGTCCGGTCATGTCGTCCTCCTCGGGTAAGGCCCGTACACTGGTAAGCGGAGCCGGGTCCGGTTTCCAGCGTAAGCGGACTCGGCTCCGGTTAGCAACCTGGGCACGCCGGGGAGGGCACATGGCAGTGGAGAAGGCGGAGGAGCGGCGGCTGCGCGCCGACGCGCAGCTCAACGAGGACCGGCTGCTCGAAGCGGCGGCCCGGGCCTTCGCCGACGAGGGCGCCGACGCCTCCCTCAAGGCCATCGCCAAGGAGGCCGGCGTCGGCATCGGCACGCTCTACCGCCGCTTCCCGACCCGCGAGCGCCTGATCGAGGCCACCTACCGCAACGAGACGGCCCGCCTCTGCGCGGCTGCCCCCGAACTCCTCGCCACCGAGCCCCCGGTCCGGGCACTGCGCACCTGGATGGACCTCTTCATCGACTACATGGCCACCAAGCACGGCATGGCCGACGCCCTGCCCGCGATCCTCGCCGCCGAGGACGGTCTGCGCATGCGGACCCGCGACCTGCTCACCGAGGCCGGCCGCGGCCTCGTCTCAGCGGGCATCGAAGCGGGCGAGATCCGCCCCGACGCCGACCCCTCCGACGTCCTGATGGCCCTCGCCGGCATTACCCTCATCGCCGGCGCCCCCTCCCAGCGCCCCCTGGCCCACCGCCTCACCGACCTCCTCCTCGCCGGCCTCCGCCCCCCACGCACCTGACCCCTCGCCACATGCAGATCCTGGGCCAGCGGTCCAGCCCGTGGGCCGCCTCCTGCGCGCACACCGCCCGGAGCCCAGGACCGGGCACGTCGAGCGGACGGAAACCGCACCGGGCGTAGTAGGGCGCGTTCCAGGGCACTTCGGCGAAGGTGGTGAGCGTCAGTGCGGGAACCCCGGCGGCCGACGCCCGATCCGCGAGGTGGACGAGGAGACCGCGTCCGATGCCGCGGCGGGCGCTGTCCGGGTGGACGGAGACCTGCTCGACATGCAGATTGCCGTCGATGGGATCGGCGAGCAGATACGCCACCGGCGTGTCGGCGGCGTCGGCCGCGACCCACGCGCGCCCGGCCAGCCGGTAGCGGTCGAGGACCTCCAGCGGAAAGGGCTCGTCATCGGCGATCTCCGGCATCCCGATGCCGCGGAACCACTGGCCGGCGGCCCGCTCGATCTCCTGGAGAAGCGCGAGTTCACCGGCGCGGACCGCTCTGATGTCCATCGGCCCATTGTCCCGGGGGCGCCCCGGGTTTCCCACCGCCGCTGCCCAGCGATCCCCCGCCCGCACCTCCCACCCCGCGGCGCCGGGACGGGCGGGCAAGTCGCGCCGGGGCCTCGGCGACCACCGGGCCGACCTCTTCTGCGAACCCGCCCCGCACGGCACCCATCCGCGCGCCGCCGGGCCCCCGCCGGCCGGACCTCTGCCGGCCGGTGGATCCACGCGATGTGCCCGGCGGCCCACGGCGCTCCACGGGACGCCGAGGCGTCGTCCGACCCGAACGAAGTGGCGGGACGGCACCGCGCCCCGCCGATTCCCCGAGGACCGGGCACGTCGGGGCCGGCCGTGGGCCCCACCCGCTCGTGCACGGCGCATGGACGCCCACCCTGAGCGCCGTTTCCCGAGGTCCGGCACGTCGCGGCCCTGCCGAGGGTCCCACCCGCTCGTGCACGGCGCATGGACGCCCACCCTGAGCGCCGATTTCCCGAAGACCCGCACGTCGCGGCCCGCCGAGGGCCCGGCCCGCTCGCGCCAGGGGAAGGCGGAACCCGTGCCGAGGGGGCTGTCTGTGAAAACGCTGTGCGTCCACGCGGGGCGTGATCGTATGCTGCACGCCCGCGGAGCGCTCCGCGGACGTCGAGAGCCGCGGCGCGCGCCGCGCGGGTGGGGGGGCACATGAACAGGCACGGAATCGGGCGGGTACTTCTGCTCGCGGCGGTGATCGGGACGCTGGCGACAGCATGCGGCTCCCCGGACCACAAGTCCCCCGCCGCGAAGGCGACGAGCGCCGCCACCAAACCGTCCCGGCAGGCGCAGCAGCTCTACCTGAAGATGACGCGAGCCCTGTACCCCGGCATCGCGAACCGCTCCGACGCCGACCTGCTCGCCCTGGGCGATGAGGCGTGCACCGGATTCCGCGGCGGCGACGACTACGACACCGTGGTGGCCGGCCTGCAGGAGCACGCGCTCACCGAGTGGGACGCCATGGGCGTGGTCACCTCCGTCTCGACGCCGGACCAGGGTCTGTGCCCCGAGGCGCACAAGGCCGTCATGGACAACCTGATGGAGCACCGCAAGAGCTAGAGCCGGCGTCGGCCCCCGGCGTCCTCCCCGGCGTCCTCCCCGCGCCGGCGCGGTCTGCTTCTCCTGGCGCCAGGTCCCGTAAGGGCACCGCGGGTTCAGTAACCCCGGCGGTAATTCGTCACGGCCGCGTCGTCCAGTTTCCGGGCGCGCCGCTGCCGTTCGTCGGCCAGTTCGGCCAACGCGTCGGTGACCGCGGCGAGTACGGCGCCGGCGGCGGGGTCGTTCACCTCGGGTGAGTCGTGGGTGCGCTTGTCACGTACGCCGATCGCGGTGGCGAGGGCGGCGAGGACCGGTTCGTCGGCGGCCCAGCGGTTGGCGGCACGCCGGCGGGCGGGTGAATCGACCAGCACCATCTGGCTGCTCCGGAACAGCCCCCAGCGCCGGTGCCCTTCCCTGACCAGTTGCCCCTCCGCCTCGAAGGCGGCCAGATACGTGGCGGCCAGCCCGCGCCCGTGCTGCCAGAGCCACTCGCCGACCGGTTCGTCGGGACCGATCGAGGAAACCGATGCGGCGGCTTCGGCCAGAAGGGTGTCGTCGAGGGCCCCGCCGGACGCGGCCGGCACCGCCTCGGGCCGCGCATCCTCAGCCGTTTCGCCGGAGGCGGGTTCGCTGGAGACCGGCGTGTCGGAGGCGGGTTCGTCGGAAGAAGGCTCCCCGGCAACCGGCTCCGCAGACGACGGCTCCGCCATGTCCGGCCGTTCCCCCGCCACGATCCGGTCACGCCGAATCGTCACCACCCCCGCCCGCAGGAGATCGATCAGCTCGGCCCCCGCCAGCGCGAGCGACAGATCCCCGCGCTCGACGGGCCGGCCGGCCGGCATGTCCATCGTCACGATCAGCAGGTCCCGCGGCGTGGTGGTCACCGGTTCGCCGCCACCTTTCCCTCGTCGGAAGCGAGCCGGACGTGCGCGCCCACCTCGTCACGTTCGGCCGCGGCGATCACCGCGTCGAGCAGCGCCGGAAAGCGCTCCGCCACGTCGTCCCGCCGCAGCCGGACGTAGCAGCGGGTGCCCTCCTCCCGGGTGCGGGTCAGGCCCGCCCCGCGCAGCACCTTCAGATGGTGGCTCAGTGTCGACTTCGCCACCGGCGCCCGCAGTTCTCCCCAGCCCCGCTCGGCGCCGTCCGCCAGCAGCCGTACCAGGCCGAGCCGGATGGGATCGCTGAGAGCCGCCATGACCTCGGTGAGTTCCAGCCGGGCGGTCTCGGGATGCGGGTCGGCGTGCCTCATGGGGACCATCATACGTTTTCGATGTTCCACGAACGTCGAACGTCAGCTACGCTCCGCCACCACCCGGCGGGCACGGAGCGCCACGCCCCGGCGCTCCCGGGAAACACCACAATCCGGTACATAATCGTGCTCGTGACCAACGCAGCCGAGACGACGACCGACACCGCGCCGCCCGTCCGCGGCGAACCCCGCCCGGAGCCGATCCGCTACTTCGGCACCAGCTGGGTCGCGCACGACCGCGGCTACGGCCTGCGCCGCGCGGGAGTCACCCTCGGCGCCCTGCTCTCGGTGGGGGCCGGGCTGCTCTTCCTGGCCTACGGGTTCCAGGGCCTCGCCAACGCGGTGATGGGCGTCTTCGTCACCACCCTGGCCGTGGTGGGAGTCGCGGTCTGCAGCGTGCTGGCCTTCCGGCGCACCTGGAGCGGGTACCTCCACCGCCGCCCGGTGGCCGAGCCCACGAGCAACCTCTACTGGGTCGGTTTCGTCGGCTCCCTGCTGGCGTACCTCGTCCGCTCCTTCACCGAGGCCCCGGGCGAACGACTGCGCCGTACGGAGTACGAGGCCGCCCTCGCCGACCACACCCGCCGCCGCGACGCCCGCTCCGGCAACCCGGCAACCGCCCGCCCCAAAACCCTCTGACCCAGCCGCGGGCGCCGACCGGGGGACGGACGGGCCGTTGACCTTCACCCCGCCGCGACCCTGTACCCGTACCCGTACCCGTAGCAAGCAGCCGCCGTGTCCGTCGGCGACGAGACCTTGCCCCGCTCCCGCCCGGAGGGCGTACCCCGCGGGGGGCCGTTATCGGCGCGATGACGAGACGGTGCCGGCGACACCCACCACCGCCGCCACCACGGCGCCGTGCCACAGGCCGGACCAGATCGTGCTGAAGAAGCCCTGGCTGGTGAGGAGTTGGCGGATCACCAGGTCGCTGAAGAACATCGCGGCGGCCGGCACCACCGCCACCCGCCACGGGTGGGACCGCGCCCAGCGACGTATCCGGCGGTCGCGGCCCGCGCCCCGTGCCGAGTAGCCGAGCACCGCCCCGGCCCCGCCCACGCAGAAGAAGAGCAGCGCGGCCACCGAGATGGCCCCGCTCAGGATGCCGAGCCCGAAGTGCCCGTGCACCAAGTGCAGCGCGAGCGACACCCCACCGCCGAGCGCGCCGACGACGGCCGCAGGCCGCCAGGGTCCGAGGGTCGCCGACGCCACGGCCAAGTGCCGCTGCTCCGCGCCCGATACTTCGATTCCACGGGATGAACGACTCATACCGCCAACGGTCCATCGGTCGCCTTATAAACGCCATAGGGGATAACCCTGACCCGCCCCTCACCCGCCGCCGGACACACCGCCGCCGCCGGACACACCGCCGCCGCCGACGCCGACGCCGCGGACACCCCCACCACCGCGAACCCCACCAACACCACCCCCCGCCCCAACGGGCTTGACGCGCACCGCCCTCCGGGTGTGTATTCACCACATGATGAATAAAGCCGGGGACCCCGCCGTCGAGGCAGCCGCACTGAGCGTCGTACGCGGTGCCCGCACCGTCCTCGACGACCTCACCTTCACCGCACCCCGCGGCCGGATCACCGGCCTGCTCGGCCCCAGCGGCTGCGGCAAATCCACCCTGATGCGCGCGGTCGTCGGCTCGCAGGCCCACGTCACCGGGACCCTCACCGTCCTCGGCAGGCCCGCCGGGCACCGCGACCTGCGGCCCCGCGTCGGCTACGTCACCCAGGCCCCCTCGGTCTACGCCGATCTGACCGCCCGCCAGAACCTCGGCTACTTCGCCGCGGTGCTCGGCATCGCCCGCCACGACCGCGCCGGACACGTCGAACGGGTGCTGCGGGACGTCGACCTCACCTCGCACGCCGACGCCCTGGTCGCGAACCTCTCCGGCGGCCAGCGCGGCCGGGTCTCGCTGGCCGCCGCCCTGCTCGGCGAACCCGAACTGCTGGTGCTCGACGAGCCGACCGTCGGCCTGGACCCGGTGCTCCGCCGCGACCTGTGGGCGCTCTTCCACCGGCTCAGCGACGAACGCGGCGCCACCTTGCTGGTCTCCTCGCACGTCATGGACGAGGCCGAACGCTGCCACGGCCTGCTGCTGCTCCGCGACGGCCGGCTGCTCGCCCAGGACACCCCGGACGCCCTGCGCACCCGTACCGGCGCCGCCACCGTCGAAGAGGCGTTCCTGCACCTGGTCGACGCGGCGAACCGCGAAGCCGCCGCCCCCACCGCCGCCCCCACCGCCGCCCCCACCGCCGCACCCACCGCTCCCACCACCGGATCGAGCGCCCGATGAACGCCGCCCGCACCCTCGCCACCGCCCGCCGCGTCCTGCGCCAACTAGCCCACGACCCTCGCACCATCGCCCTGATGCTCGTCGTGCCCTGCGTCCTGCTCACCCTGCTCAAATACGTCTTCGACGACAACCCGCGGCTCTACGACACGGCCGGCGCCTCACTCCTCGGCATCTTCCCGCTGATCACGATGTTCCTGGTGACCTCCATCGCCACCTTGCGTGAACGCACCTCCGGCACCCTGGAACGCCTGCTGTCGATGCCGCTCGCCAAGGCCGACCTGCTCGGCGGCTACGCCCTCGCCTTCGGTGCGGTCGCCGTCGTCCAGGCCGCCATCGCCACCGGACTGTCCGTCCTCGCGCTCGGCCTCGACACCACCGGCTCACCCTGGCTGCTGCTCCTCGGCGCCCTCGCCTCCGCGTTCCTCGGCACCGCCCTCGGCCTGTTCGTCAGCGCCTTCGCGTCCAGCGAGTTCCAGGCCGTGCAGTTCATGCCCGCGGTGCTGCTGCCGCAGATCCTGCTCTGCGGACTGCTCGTCCCGCGCGGCACCATGCAACCGGTCCTCTCCGGCCTCTCCGACGTGCTCCCGATGTCGTACGCCGCGGACGCGATGACGCAGGTCGTCCAGCACGCCGGCGTCACCGGCCACTTCGTCCGCGACCTCGCCGTCGTGGCCGGCTGCGCCCTGCTCGCCCTCGCCCTCGGCGCCGCCACCCTCCGCCGCCGCACCGCCTGACCCGCGGCTCGCCCGCTCTTCGGTCCAGCCGTGACGCGCCACGCAGTGCCAGACCTTCTTGAGGTCCTGCGGGTCGTACCGCCCGGTGGCCGCCGCCTCCCCGACGATCCGCGGGTCGAGCAGGCCGTCCTGGGCGATGGCGGCGCCCAGCTCGACGTAACGGGGTCCGCGGAAGTCCGGGTGCCGGCGCAACTCCGCGACGGTGAGCCGGAATCCACCGTGCCAGGCCAGCGGGCACGGCAGCACGCGGGCGGCGGCCTCCACCGCGGTGCCGCGGTGGCTCGGGTCGAGCACCAGCGCCTCCACGTCACGGTCGAGCCGCACCGGGCCGTGCACCTGAGCCTCTATGTAGTCGTCCAGCGCGTCCCTCCCGTCGTCCCGCGCCCGTGCGATCAGCGCCATCCGGGACGCCACCCCGAAGGTGACGGACGCGACGAAGCTGTCCGGATAGCAGAAGGTGGTACGGGCCAGCGCCGCCGCCGTCAGCCGGAAATGAGCGGAGCCGAACCGCGGCGCAGCCCCCACCGCCTTCCGCCGGAAGTTCAGCGCACCGTAGACCGGCCGCTCGGTGTGCGGCGCCCGGTCGTACGCACCGCCGAACATCCGGCTCTCCCAGCGCCACCGGTCCCCGCCGGGGTACGCGGTCAGGCCGCCGTTGCTGGTCCCGGTGACGAACTGCGAACGGTAGACGCCGGCCGCGGCCAGTCCCGCGAGAACGCCCGTACGGTCCGGGTGGAAATTGAGCGTCACCCGCAGCCGGGTGTCCAGCGGCCCCCCGGCCGACAGACCCTCGACGTGCCGCAGCGCCCGTTCATGGGAGGGCCGGGACGGATCAGCGCTCATCGGCGCAGTCTGCCGGAGGCACCCGGTGGCCCGCACCGGCATTGACGGGCCGCCGGCGGGCATTCCGGCAGGCGGACTCCGGCGCGCCCTCCCGCACCGCCCTGCGAGGATGACCCTCCGTACCGTTCGATGCCCGTTGAGTCCCGTTTGAGGTGAGCCGCCCATGACGACCCGGCCCGCGACCCCGGCGACCCCGCCGCACCAGCAGAAGGTCGCCGTCCTCGGCACCGGCAAGATCGGCGAGGCGCTGCTCTCCGGCATGATCCGGGCCGGCTGGGCACCCGCCGACCTGCTGGTCACCGCCCGCCGCCCGGAACGCGCCGCCGAACTGCGCGACCGCTACGGCGTCGAGCCGGTCGACAACGCCGAGGCAGCCAAGGCCGCCGACACCCTCATCCTCGCCGTCAAACCGCAGGACATGGGCGCCCTCCTGGACGAACTCGCCCCGCACGTCACCGCCGACCGCCTGGTGATCAGCGCCGCCGCCGGCATCCCCACCGGCTTCTTCGAAGAGCGCCTCGCCGACGGCATCCCGGTGGTCCGCGTCATGCCGAACACCCCGGTGCTGGTCGACGAGGGCATGTCCGTGATCTCCGCGGGCCGGCACGCCACCGAAGCGCACCTCGCCCGCACCGAGGCCATCTTCCAGCCGGTCGGCAAGACCCTGCGCGTCCCCGAGAAGCACCAGGACGCCGCCACCGCCCTGTCCGGCTCGGGACCGGCGTACTTCTACTACCTGGTCGAGGCGATGACCGACGCCGGCATCCTGCTCGGCCTCCCGCGCGCCCAGGCCCACGACCTCATCGTGCAGTCCGCGATCGGCGCGGCTGTCATGCTCCGCGACAGCGGCGAACACCCGGTCAAGCTCCGCGAGGCCGTCACCTCCCCGGCCGGCACCACCATCAACGCGATCCGCGAACTGGAGAACCACGGCGTACGCGCCGCCCTCCTCGCCGCCCTCGAAGCGGCCCGCGACCGCAGCCGCGAACTGGCCTCCGGCAGCTAGGCGGAACCGGGGACCGGCAGACAGCACCCGGACGGATGTACGGAAGGACGCCCGGGGCCCGTTTCCCCCTCGGGTGATGCCGCGATGCCGAGCGCACCACGGCCCGGCCGGCCGGAGGGGCCCGCCCCCGTGGCGGGACCCTCCGGTGCGTCCCCTTCAGGCAGGCAGCAGCCCGATCGCCGCGTACGCCGCGTCCACCCGGGGCCGCGCGAGCGTCCTGGCCCGGGCCGCGCCGTCCCGCAGCACCCCGTCCACGTACTCCGGATCCGCGCTGAGCTCCGCATGCCGGGCCCGCAGCGGCCGCAGCAGCTCCACCACCGCCTCCGCGACCGCCGCCTTCAGCGCGCCGCTCCCGTCGTACGCGTCCGCCAGCTTCTCCGGCTCCTCACCGGTGCAGGCCGCCAGGATCTCCAGCAGATTCGCCACCCCCGGCCGCGCCGCCCGGTCGTAGGACACCCCCGGCTCGCTGTCGGTCACCGCCCGCCGCACCTTCCGGGCGACCGCGTCCGGCTCGTCCAGCAGATACACGATGCCGCCGGTCGCCTCGTGCGACTTCCCCATCTTGTCCAGCGGGTCCTGCAGATCCATCACCCGCGCGGCCACCGCGGGACGCGTCGCCCGCGGTACGACGAAGGTCCGCCCGTACCGCTGGTTGAACCGCACCGCCAGATCCCGGGTCAGCTCGACGTGCTGCGTCTGGTCCTCGCCGACCGGCACCTCGTCCGCCCCGTACGCCAGGATGTCCGCCGCCATCAGCGCCGGATACGTCAGCAGCGACAGCCGTACGCTCTGCCCGGCCACCTGGGCCCGCGCGGACTTCTCCTTGTACTGGATCATGCGCCGCATCTCGCCGTCGGTGGCCACACATTCCAGTACGTACGACAGCCGGGCGTGCTCGTCCACATGGCTCTGCACGAACACCGTGCACGTCGCCGGATCCAGGCCGGCCGCCAGCAGCAGCGTCGCCGCCTGCCGGCTCAGCCGTCGCACCCGCGCGGGGTCGTGCTCCACGGTGAGCGCGTGCAGATCCACCACGCAGAACAGTGACTCGGCCCGGTGCTGGTCCTCGTCGGCCCACCGCCGCAGGGCCCCGAGGTAGTTCCCGAGGGTGAGGTGCCCGGTGGGTTTGATGCCGCTGAAGATGCGTGTCATGGCGTGTTCTCTCCTGTTGTCCCTCTTCGGGACCGCCGCGGACCGCGGCCAGGGAAACGAGAACGGCCGCCTCAGCGGCGGCCGTTGGATGCGTACGTGAGTCCCGGGCCGCCTCTAGACGGCCCGCCACTGGGAGCAACGCGTACACATGGTCATGACGGCGAGCATACGCCCCTGAGGGCAAGTTGACACTGTCCCGACACGTGCGTAATGTTCTCCGGGCTGTCTGACGTGAGCGCCGACCTCGGTCGGTCCCCGGGCAGCCATCCCGCAGGAACCTTTCGACTCGATACGTGCTTCGTCGCGTTGTTGTTTCGTCGTGTGTTTTTTCGGAATGCAGGTGGACTTTCGAACGGCCGGGCCGATTTGGTTCGGTCGCCGGGGG
>NZ_CP109446.1:8255000-8397038 GCF_036227265.1 Streptomyces sp. NBC_01476
TCGGCCGCGCGCAGGCAGTCCCGACCGGCGGCCGTCAGCTGCCCGTCCAGCGACCGGGCCCGCCGCTGCTCATCGGCGGCTGGGGAACCCGCACGCTGCGCCTGGTGGCCGGGCATGCCGACATCTGGAACATCCCCGGCCCCCGGCACCACCCCGTCGAGTACGTCGCCCGGCGCAGCCAGGTCCTGGACACCCACTGCGCGGCCATCGGCCGGGACCCGGAAGAGATCACCCGCTCCGTGCGGTACGCCGTCTCCTACGACGACCCGGCCGCCGACCGCCGGGTGATCCTGGATCTCATCGCCGCCGGCCTGACGCACATCGTGCTCAGCCTGCGCGCCCCTGCCCGCCACGGGTGGTCCAGCGGCTCGTCGACGAGCTCATCACCCCGGTGCGGGCGGCCCTATGACGCGCTGCCGTGCCCGGCCAGGGCCGGCAGGCTCTTCGCCACCCGCAGCAGTTCGTCGCGTGCGATGTGCGCGGTGGTCGGCAGCCACGCCAGGTGCAACCACGCGGCGGGCGAGTCCGCCACCGGGACGGCGGCCACCGACGGGCTCAGACGGTCGCGTGCGGAAGCGCCCGTGATCACCACGAGCTCGCCCAGCGCGACGCGGTCGGCGATGAGTTCCAGTCCCACCAGGGGAGTGAGCGCGGTGAAGTGCTCCAGCGCGAGCAGGTCCGCCGTGGTCACCGTGGTCCGCCGGGCCAGGGGGTGAGTTGCGGGGAGCAGCGCCACCGGTGTCTCCACACCCACTTCGTAGGCTTCCAGGTCCTGATCCAGACGGGCGGTCTGGCAGGTCAGGGCGAGGTCGGCGGAGCCGTCGCGCAGCGCGGCCTCCTGGTCGTACGTGAAGACCACATCGACGGGGACACTGCCGGGCTCGCGGCGATAGGCGGACAGGATCTCCGCGAGCGCGCCCTGGCCCGTGCCCGGGCGCACCGCGATCAGCAGTCGTTCCGGCTCGCCGGTCCGCCGGACCCGCCGCACCGCGCCTTCGATGTCCGCGAGGATCCTGCGGCACTCGGAGAGGAAGACCTCACCGGCGGGCGTGATGCTCACGCGCCGCGTGGTCCGGTCGAACAGGCTGACCCCGAGGCGCCGTTCGAGGCGGGCGATGGCCCGCGACAGCGCCGGCTGCGTCGTGCCGAGCCGCTCGGCCGCGTCGCCGAAGTGGAGTGCTTCCGCCACCGCGACGAACGACGTCATCTCGCGGGTCTCCAAGGACTCCATGACCGCAGCCTAACGAGAGCGGGTGTCCCGGTGCGCCGGCCCTCCGGCGCACCGTGCGTACGGTTCCGGGTGGGAGGTCATCCGCCGGCGCGTGAGCTGTCGTAGGACTCCCGGGCGGCGAGTACGTCCGGCATCCGGCCTTCGACCAGCGTGATCAGCTCCAGCAGCCGGCCCGCGGTCTCCGTGCCCAGCGGGGTGAGGCGGTATTCGACGTGCGGGGGATTGGTGGGCAGCGCTTCGCGGATTACCAGGCCGTCCCGTTCCTGCGCCTGCAGCGTCTGGGCGAGCATCTTCTCGCTCACGCCGTCCACCCGGCGGCGCAGTGCGTTGAAGCGGAGGGTCTCCCCGTACAGCGCGCTCAGGACGAGGCTTCCCCACCGGCCGGTGACGTGCTCGAGCGTGCCGCGGGAGGGGCAGGTGCGCGCGAAGACGTTGTACCCGTCCGCGCCTGCCTCTTGCCGCATGGGCCAAGTCCGAACCTTCATGCGGACAGAGTACTCCCGCACAGCGCCCACCCACGGAGTGCGCTTTCGAAAAGTAAGCCTCGTGGACGTGCACCACGAACACCGCGGTTGCGGACGAGACCGACCTGCACGGGTGGCAGCGGCTGAACCCTGCCCCGGACAGCAGGCGGCTGCCCGCCGGCCGCCACGGGACCACCGGCCGGAGGCTGAACTACCCCTACGACCTCAACCGGCAGATGGGCCCGATGCTCCGGTTCGGCGGCGCCACCGTCGACGGTCAGGAGTCCGCGGTCTACCCGCCGCTGCTCCAGGACGCCCGCTACTGACGAGGGCCCACCCGGGGCGCTCGGATCACGCGGCGGCTCACGGAGCGGCCGGGGCGAGGCACCGGCACCCCGCCGGGCCGGCACCGTTCACGGGTGCGGTGCGGCCGTCACGGCAAGGACCGGGCTGATCCGTGCCGCAGACCGTATGCGAGAGGCGGCCCTGCTGCCTAGCCGCGCCCGGCGTCCGCCAGCCGGCCGCGGACGCGGGCCGCGTCCTGGGCGGGCGGGAGCCCGTACACGCGCCGGTACTCGCGGTTGAACTGCGTCGCGCTGGCGTAGCCGACGGCCTCCGCGGCGAGCACCGCCGTGGTGTTCCCGGCGATCAGCTGCCGCCGTGCCTCCTGGAGCCGCAGCTGCTTCTGGAAGCGCAGCGGGCTCATCCCGGTGGCGGTCTTGAAGCGGCGGTGCAGCGTGGCGGTGCTCATGTGCGCCACTCCCGCGATCAGGTCGATGCTCAGCGGCTCGCGGTAGTGCGCGGCGATCCACGCCGCCGCCGCACGCACCCGGGCCGCCCCGGTGTCCGCCAGCGTGAACTGTCGCAGGAGCGGACCGAGCGGGCTGCCGAGCAGCCGGTAGAGGATCTCGCCCTCGATCCGGGCCGCCAGCGGACGGATGTCGTCAGGCGAGTCGAGCAGCCCTACCCAGCGGGTGACCGCGTCGACGAGTTCGGGTGTCATCGCCGCGCTGATCTGCTCGCCGGGCTCGGCTGCCGGGCCCGGGGCCGTGCCGTCCAGTTCGAGCAGCAGGTCCGAGAGCACCCGGCCGTCGAGGCGCAGCACCGCCGAGCGGTACGGGACCCGCTCGAACACCGCGGTGACCGGCAGCACGAGGGAATTGAGGAACATCTCCCCCCGCCCGGTCACCCAGCTCCGGTCGCCCGCGATACCGCTCTTGGCACCGTCGGCGATGAAGCAGATCATCGGCTCGTAGAGGAGGTCGACAGGGGCCACCGGCTCGTCGAGTGCGACCAGCGTGAGATGCGGCACCGCGCTCTGCGACCACAGGCCGTCGCGGTGGCGGCCGATGGCGGTCGCGAGCTGGTCCAGCATGACACGCTCCCTCGATGAGAGTATTGGGCAATACTATGCGATCTCCGCCCCATGACCGCGGCCCGCCGTCCTCCTAGCGTTGAGGGCATGACACAGCACGACACGAACCTCCCGACACGTGAGCTCGGCACGCAGGGCCTGACGGCCGGAGCGATCGGCCTCGGCACGATGGGCATGACCATGGCCTACGGCGCCGGCGACGAACCGGGCGGCATGGCCACCATCCGCCGGGCGTACGAACTCGGCGTCACCCTCTTCGACACCGCCGAGCTGTACGGCATGGGCACCGGCAGCAATGAGCGACTGCTCGGCCGCGCGGTGCGGGACTTCCGCGACGAGATCGTGATCGCCACCAAGTTCGGCTTCGACCTGAGCGACCCGCAGCATGTCGGTACCGCGCTGGACAGCCGCCCGGAGCACATCCGTGAGGTCACCGAGAACAGCCTGCGTCACCTCGGCACCGACCGCATCGACGTGCTGTACCAGCACCGTGTCGACCCGGACGTACCCATTGAGGAGGTGGCGGGCACCGTCGGCGAGCTGATCGCCGAGGGCAAGGTGCGCTACCTCGGACTCAGCGAGGCAGGCCCGGACATCATCCGGCGCGCCCACGCCGCCCATCCGGTGTCCGTGCTGCAGACCGAGTACTCGGTCTTCGAACGCGCCGTGGAGAGCGACGTGCTGCCGGTGGTGCGGGAACTCGGCATCGGGTTCGTGCCGTACTCGCCGCTCGGCCGCGGATTCCTCACCGGCACGGTGAAACCCGCCGCCGACTATCCCGCGGACGACATGCGCAGCTGGGACGACCGCTGGCAGCCGGGCAACTACGAGCGCAACCTCGCCGCCACCCGCGAACTGACCGCACTCGCCCGGGCCAAGGGCGCTACCGTCACCCAACTGGCTCTCGCCTGGCTGCTGGCCCAGGGCGACGGCATCGTGCCGATCCCGGGCACCCGCAGCCCCCAGCGCCTGGCGGAGAACGTGGCGGCGGCGCACCTCACCCTGACCGCCCAGGATCTCGCGCGGATCCAGGAGATCCTGCCGCACGGCGCGGCCGGATCCCGCTACCCCGAGGCCATGATGCCGGCCTGGTGACCGGGCCGTGGTCTTCTCCGGCGGCCCGCCCTACCGTACGAGTCCGCCGGCCTCCTCGCGCCGGCGCGCCTCGATCGACTCGATCCGCTCGCACTGCTCCGCGGTCAGTACGTCGCAGACCCAGTCCCAGTGCAGGGCCACCCGGTCACCGGGGGCGAGCCCGCCGATGAGGGATCTGCCGCCGGTGGACCAGCGGACCACCTCCTGCCGGGGCGGCCCGGCCACCATCGCCGTGCCGTCCCACGCCAGCGGGCGGGATTCCACCGTGGCCGTCTCCCCGTCGACCCGGCGGACGACACCGGTACGGATACGGCACTGGTCGAGTACGGACAGGGCGGTCGGATTCCCGCCGGTCCGCAGCAGTTCGGCCCACGGGTACACGTCGAAGACCTGGAAGGTGTGGTGCGGCAGGGCACGGTGGGCCGCCTCGCGCCAGGTGCCGCCGGACTGGCCGCGGAAGCGGTCGAGCAGGCGGTCCACCAGGGCCGCCGAATTCACCTGCGCCAGCAGGTCGTTGCCGATCCAGTACGCCTCGACCACCCGCACGTCGAGCGGATCGGGGAGCCCCGCCGACTCGGCGAGGAACTCCAGATAGCACCACGCCCCTTCGAACCGCCTGGCCCGCCGTTCGATCTCGGCGGTCGCGTCGGCCCGCAGCAGGGCCGACGCGTCGGCGGGACCGCAGTAGCCGAGTTCGTTGGGCGGATACGCGTACCGGGCGAAGGCCAGTGCGCCCTGCGCGCTCATTCAGCAGATCCTCGGGAGCTGTTCGCCGATCGGGAGCCCGACCACGCGTGTCCCGCCCAGCGCGGTCCTGGCGACCACCATCCCGGAGTGCTCGGCGACGCAGGTGCCGATGCGGCGCGCCGACCGTCCCATCGGGTGGGCCCGGACGGCCGCCAGCACCTCGTCCGCGGACTCGGCGGGCACGATCGCCAGCAGTTTGCCCTCATTGGCGACCTGGAGCGGGTCGAGGCCGAGCAGGCTGCACGCGTCGCGGACGGTCTGCGGGATCGGCAGCTCACGCTCCACCAGGTCGATGCCGACCGACGACGCCCGGGCGATCTCGTTGAGCGAGGCGGCCACACCGCCGCGGGTCGGGTCACGCAGCGCGCGCAGGCGGGCGCCGGTGGCGATCATGGCGGCGACGAGGCCGTGCAGGGGCGCGGTGTCGCTCTCCACGGTGGTGCCGAATTCGAGACCCTCCCGGCAGCTCATCACCGCCACACCGTGCACACCGATGTCGCCGCTGACGATGACCGCGTCACCGGGCCGGGCACGGCGCGGGCCGATGTCGACGCCGTCGGGGACGACGCCGATGCCCGAGGTGTTGACGTAGACGCCGTCACCGCTGGCGCGCTCGACGACCTTGGTGTCGCCGGTGACCAGCTGGACCCCGGCCGCCCGGGCCGCCGCGCCGATCGCTTCCGCGACACGTCCGAGTTCACCGAGCTCCGTGCCCTCCTGGAGGATGAACGCGGTCGACAGGAAGAGCGGCTTCGCCCCGGACATCGCCAGGTCGTTCACCGTGCCGTTGACCGCGAGGTCGCCGATGGAGCCGCCGGGGAAGAACATCGGCTTCACCACATAGGAGTCGGTGGAGAAGGCGAGCCGGCCGCCGCCGAACGGGAGCACCGCCGAATCACCCAACTCCCGTGCCGCGGCCGACCCGTAGGCCGGCAAAAAGAGGTGCTCGACCAGCTCTCCCGACATGGCGCCGCCACCACCGTGGCCCATCACGATCGACGGGATCTCCCGCAGCGGCGCCGGGCAGACCCAGCTCTCGAAGTCGAGTCCGCCGACGGTCGGCGTCACCTCCACCACCGGTCGTGCTCCCTCGGCCATGTCCTGCTTCCCGTCCGTCACATCAGTCACTTCGCATCGACCAGTTCGAGTCGGCGGTAGGTGTAGTAGGCGGCGCAGGCGCCCTCGGAGGACACCATCGTGGCGCCCAGCGGATTGCGCGGGGTGCACTCCTTGCCGAAGGCCGCGCACTCGTGCGGCTTGATCAGGCCCTGAAGCACCTCGCCCGACCGGCACAGGGCCGACTCGGCGGTGTGGATGCCGGTCACCTCGAAGCGCTCCTCGGCGTCGAACTCCCGGTATTTCCCGGAGAGCCGCCAGCCGCTGCGCGGGATCGTCCCGATACCGCGCCAGGTCCTGTCGGTGACCTCGAAGACGTCCCGCAGCATCGCCATCGCCGGGATGTTGCCCTCGTCGCGGACCGCGCGGGGATAGGCGTTCTCCACCTCGTGCCGCCCCGCTTCGAGTTGCAGCACGGTCCGGCGGATGCCTTCGAGGATGTCCAGCGGCTCGAAGCCGGTGACCACGATGGGCACCTGGTACTTCGCCGCCAGCGACGGATACTCCGCCGTCCCCATCACACTGCACACATGGCCCGCGGCGAGGAACGCCTGCACCCGGCAGGTGGCCGACTCCATGATGGCCGCGATGGCGGGCGGCACCAGGACGTGCGAGACCAGCAGGGAGAAGTTCGGTACGCCAAGCCGCTTGGCCTGGTGGACGGTCATCGCGTTCGCGGGCGCGGTGGTCTCGAACCCGATCCCGAAGAAGACGACTTCGCGGTCCGGGTTCTGCCGGGCGAGGTTCAGGGCGTCGAGCGGTGAGTACACCACGCGCACGTCCCCGCCCGCGCTCTTGACGGCGAACAGGTCCTGGCTGCTGCCGGGCACCCGCAGCATGTCGCCGAAGGAGCAGAAGATGACCCCGGGGCGGGCCGCGATCGCCAGTGCCCGGTCGATGATCTCCAGCGGTGTGACGCACACCGGACACCCGGGGCCGTGGATCAGTTCGATGCCGTCGGGCAGGAGTTGGTCGATGCCGTGCCGGATGATGGAGTGCGTCTGGCCGCCGCAGACCTCCATCATCGCCCAGGGACGGGTGGTCGCGGCGTGAATCTGGTCGAGCAGTTTCCCGGCCAGTTCGGGGTCGCTGAATTCGTCGAGGTACTTCACTTGCCGGCTCCCTGGGGGATGTCCTTGTGCTGGGCGGCGAGTTCGAATCCGTCGCCGAACTCCTCGGCCAGGATCCCGAGCTTCTCGAAGTTGGCCAGCGTCTCCAGGGCCGACCGCTCGTCGAGGCGCTGGATGGCGAACCCGACGTGGACGACGAGGTATTCACCCACCACCGCGTCCGGGATGTACTGGAGACATACCTCTTTGCGTACTCCGCCGAAGTCGACGTCGGCCATCAGCGTGCCGTCGACCTCGGCGATGCTGAGCACCCGCCCCGGAACTGCCAGACACATGGGTCCCTCTTCCTCTTCTGTGCTGCTGTGACTGCTGGTGCGGCCCCGCGCGGGGCCAGGGTTCGGCTCAGCCCGACGCCGCGATCAGGAGCTGGCCCAGGGCGATGCCGCCGTCGTTGGGGGGAAGCAGCCGCGGGCGCAGGACGGTGAACCCGCGGCGGGCCAGGACGCGTTGGGCCGCGTCCAGCAGTACGGCGTTCTGGAACACCCCGCCGCCGAGCGCCACCCGCTCCAGGCCGGTCTGTGCCCGGCAGATCTCCGCGAGGTCGGCGATGAGCGTGGCGACGCCGGCGTGGAAACGGGCGGCGATCCGCTCCGGGGCGACGTTCGCCCGCAGATCGGAGACCACCGCACGGATCACCGGGGCCGCATGGGCGATCACGGGTGACACCACCGGGTCGGCGGGACCGGCGCCGCCCGGCGCCGGGGAGGTGACGCCGAACGCGTAGCCCGCGTCGCGGCCGTCGGCGACCGGACCGGCCGCGCGGGCCAGCCCCTCCAGCGCGACGGCGGCCTCGGCTTCGTAGTCCACCTGCTGCCGGACCCCGATCAGCGAGGCGACCGCGTCGAAGAGCCGGCCCATGCTGGAGGTGGGCACACAGCCGAAACCGGTGGCGAACTGGTGCTGCAGGACGGTCAGTTCCCGGGTGGGGCAGGCCCGCACCGGCGGCAGGTCCCGGTCCGCGGCGACGCCGGCCGCATGCAGGTGCGCCAGCGCCATCCGGTACGGCCGCAGCACGCTCGTGTCGCCGCCGGCCAGCGGTACGTACGCCAGGTGCGCGGCCCGGCGGAAGGACTTGTAACCGGCGATCAGCACCTCACCGCCCCACGCGGCGCCGTCGGTCCCGTACCCGGTGCCGTCGAACGCGATGCCGATGACTTCTTCACCCGATCCGAGACCGTGCTCTCCCATCACCGAGGCGATGTGGGCGTGGTGGTGCTGCACAGTGTGCACGGGCCGGCCGGCCGCGTGCGCGCGGGCCCAGTCGCCCGACCGGTAGCCCGGGTGGAGGTCGGCCACCAGTTGTCCGGGCTCGGCCCCGGTGAGCACCTCCAGGTGCGCCTCGGTCCTCGTCAGCGCCTCCAGGGTCGAGAGGTCGTCCATGTCGCCGATGTGCTGGCTGACCCAGGCGTACCGCCCGTCCCCGACGGCGCAGGTGTTCTTCAGGTCCCCGCCCACCGCGAGCGTCGGCGGTACGTCGAACGGCAGCGCCAGCGGCAGCGGCGCGTATCCGCGGGACCTGCGGACCGGCAGTTCGGCTCCCGCGGCGAAGCGGCTGACCGAGTCGTCGCACGGGACATGGATCCGCCGGTCGTGCCGCAGCCAGGCGTCGACCAGTGGTGCCAGGTCGGACAGCGCCTTCTCGTCGTCGGTGACGATCGGCTCGCCGGAGAGGTTGCCGGAGGTCATGACCAGCGCGTCCGGCCCCGGCGTGTCGTCGCCGAACCCGAAGAGCAGAAAGTGCAGGGGCGTGTACGGCAGCAGCAGGCCCAGGTCGGGGCTGCCCGGGGCGACCGCGTCGCAGACGCCGCGGTCCGCAGACGCCGGGCGGCGGGCGAGCAGCACGATCGGCCGGCGGACCCCGGTGAGCAGCTCTTCCTCGTCCTCGCTCATCGTGACGAGTTCCCTGGCGGCGTCAAGGCCGGAGACCATCACCGCGAACGGCTTCGCCCCCCGCTGCTTGCGGCGGCGCAGCTCGGCGACGGCCCCTTCATGCCGGGCGTCGCACGCCAGGTGGTAGCCGCCGAGCCCCTTGACCGCGAGGATCCCCCCGTCGGCGAGCAGGGCCCTTGCCGACCGGAGCGCCGCGGCGCCGGTCAGCGGCGAACCGGCACCCTTGCCGACCAGTTCGAGCCGCGGCCCGCAGTCGGGGCAGGCGATCGGCTGCGCGTGGAAGCGCCGGTCGCCCGGATCGTCGTACTCGGCCCGGCACGCGGCGCACATGCCGAAGTCCGCCATCGTGGTGGCGGCCCGGTCATACGGGGTCGCGGTGACGATCGTGAACCGCGGGCCGCAGTGGGTGCACGTGATGAAGGGGTGCCGGTAGCGCCGGTTCGCCGGGTCCCGCATCTCCGCCAGGCACTCCTGACAGGTCGCGACGTCGGGGGAGACCAGGGTGCGGGACCGGCCCGCGCCGCTGGAGTCCTCGATGGTGAACTCCGTCCCGCCGCTGGTGGGTCGCTCGGACTCCTCGACGTCCTCCACGACCGCCAGCGGCGGCGGGTCGCTGCGGAGCCGCCGGCCGAACTCCTCCACCGCGTCGCTGTCGCCCTCGACCTCCACGACGACGCCGGCGCCGGTGTTCGCCACCGAGCCGGCGAGTGCGAGTTCGGAGGCGGTGACGTAGACGAAGGGCCGGAAGCCGACGCCCTGGACGACACCGCGGACCTCGAACCGCCGCCGGGTCCTGGTGCCGCGCCCGCGCCCCATCATCTCCAGTCCCGACATGGCCTGCCGGGCCTTGTCCTGGTCGATGATCTCCAGCGCGAAGCCCATGTGGAGAAGCACCCAGTCGCCGGTCTCCGGGGGTGTGTCGAGCATGCCGATGTTGACCCGCCGCTGCTTTCCCTCCACGTCGACCAGCGCGAGCTGGCCGGCGAATCCGTCCACGATCTCCACGACCCGACCGGGAATACCGAGGCACATGATCAAGGTCTCCTGGTCTCTACGGGTTCGGCCGGCACCAGCCGCCCCACCAACGTGCGTACTGCGTCGGCCGCCCCGGGCACCGCGGCCGCGACCGGGGCGCTCAGGCCGATCCCTTCCTCGACCCCGGCAGGGGTGCAGCCCACGAGGTAGGTGAGCGGAAGAGTACCGCCCAATTGACCCAGATTTGCCAGCACTGCGACCGGATTCATCCCGTGCGCGTCGAATTCTCCCGAACCGAGGTCGTCGGGCCCGATTTCGAGCACGGTCAGTTCGCCGGGCCGGCCGTCGCCCGGACAGGCGTCGACCAGCACCAGCGCGTCATAGCCGGCCAGCAGGTCGTAGGCCAGATGCATGCCGCGGATTCCGTAGTCGGTCACCCGGACCCGCGGCGGCAGGCCGCCCGACGAGGTGATGTGCCGGACGACCTCGGGGCCGAAGCCGTCGTCGCCGAGGAAGAGGTTGCCGATGCCCGCGACGAGCACGCCCCCGCCCACGCCGGTCACATCGAACGCATACGCAGATAGCGGCGGATGTCGGGGATCGACAGCACGCCGACCACCAGTGCGGTGGCTGCGGCGGCCGCGGCCACCGCGGTGGTGATGATGCCCACGGTCTTCACGATCGGCTCTCCTCTCGGTGTCCGGTGTGTTCCGGGTTCTCCTCGGCGGGCAGGGGTGCCAGCTCGTCGGGTGCGAAATAGAAGTAGCGGCCGTACCAGTCGTGCATGTCGGCGGCCGGGTCGTCCACGAGGACCACGGCGACGTGCGTCCCGCCGTCCACGTCCGAGAGCACGGCGGTGACCCGCGCCACCTGACCGGCGAAGAAGATGTCCTGTGCGTCGGCCCGCCGGGACGGATGCACCCGCACCAGGCTGCCCTTGGCGACGCTGACCCCGCCGATGACGACCGCGTCGGACCCCGGGGACACACCGGCGTCGGCGGCGGGATCCCACCAGGGCGCCCCACCGGTGTCGAAGCCGGCCGGCTCGGCGTCCCGCAGATCGCCGCCCGGCACCGCGCCGGACAGCGGGGCCGGAGCGTGCGGGTCGCGGAGCAGGCCGTGCAACTGCTGCAGATCCGCCGGTGACATGCCGTCACACCGGTCGATGATCTCCCGCGCCCGGGGATCGGTGGCGCGCGCCTCCGCCTTCTCCTCCTCGGTCATCGTC
This sequence comes from Streptomyces sp. NBC_01476, assembly GCF_036227265.1. Taxonomy (NCBI): domain Bacteria; kingdom Bacillati; phylum Actinomycetota; class Actinomycetes; order Kitasatosporales; family Streptomycetaceae; genus Streptomyces; species Streptomyces sp. NBC_01476. The sequence goes on from NZ_CP109446.1 coordinate 8,266,252, forward strand.
ATCACCCGCAAGGTGAGGATCTCGTCGATCTCGGTGGAGTCGAAGAGGGCGCCCGGGCTCTGCTCGGCCACCTCCGGGTGGTCGTAGAGGATGATCGGAGCACCCAGCACGGTGTCGGAGCTGCCCTTCGCACCGGCCAGCACGGGCCAGCAGCGGCGCTGCCGGCACCGGGCCGCAGCGGTCGCCGCCTCGGAGGGCGGATCGAGCAGCGAGACGAACCGGGTCCCGCGCGCCCGCAGGATCAGGTGCGTACCGATCAGCGACGCCCGGATGGCGGCGTCCTTGCCGGTGACCCTGCCGGGGTGCTCGTTCTCCACCGCGACCGAGAGCCGTACGAAGTCGCCGTCGGCCGTGCCCCGGGCGCGGATCCGGACCTCCAGCGGCTCGCGGCGCCGTACGATCCGGCCCACCGGGGCGCCGTGCGCGTCCGTCAGCGGCTCGATGTCCTCGCCGCCGGGAATCGTGTGCAGCTGGTCGCAGGACCCCGTCAGCTCAAGCGCCGGCAGTTCGAGTTCCCGCTCGACCGCTTCGTCCCAGCTCAGCACCTGGGCGCCGTCCATGGTGAGCGCGGCGACCGGGGTGTGACCGCCGCCTGCTTCGAGCCGCTGCGCCTCACGCACCTGCAACTGGAGAAACCGCAAGTGGATCGCGACAGTTGACGGCTTGTCGGCGGAAGCCGCCAGCAGGCACTCCATCGCCATCCCCGGCTCCTCGCCGAAGCTCTCCGGCGACGCGGACGGCGGCCCGAGGACGCCGAACTGCCAGCGCGACTGGTTCTTGTGCGAGCTGGCCCGGTACGGGTACAGCAAGTAGCCCTCGTACAGCACCGCGTCGGCGACGTTACGGACCTGGTCCAGACCCACCGCACTCACGGATGTCACGTCACCACCTCACCTGTCCCGGCGAGCAGCGTGCTCACCGTCTCGTCCCAGCTGATCAGCCCGCGCCGGGCGCGGAAGCCGGCGACGCGGTCCAGCACGTCCTGGTCGAGCCTGATCCAGCCGGAGTTCGGGAAGTGGGAGGCGATCATCTGCCGCCACACCGCGACCGGCATCCGGTGGCGCGCCTCGCAGTCCCAGGGCACCTGGCGCACGGCGAAACCGGCGCCGCCCTTGGTGAAGACCGTGCCGGAGAAGAGCAGCGTGAGCGGCACCTCCCCGTCCCCGAGCGCGTGCAGATAGCGGGAGCCGGTCACATCGAAGTCGTAGGTGCAGGGCAGCGCCAGGTCGGCCTCGGTACTGCCGCTGAACCCCTGGACGGTCGTGTTGCACTGCATCCACAGGAACGGCTTGAGGGTGTCCTTCCACCGGTCCGGCTCGCCGAACAGGCCGCGCAGTCCCTCCCGTTCGGCCTCGTCGTACTGCCGCCGCTGCGGTTCGATCCGCACCTGGCAGCGCAGCACCACCGCGTGGATCCGCTCGCCGGAACCGTCGGTGATCCGCAGCCGGGCGGTCAGCTGCGGCACGACGGAGTAGGGCTCGGCGACGACGTCGAGCACGGAGAAACCGAGGCCGCTCATGACCGGCCCACCGCGGTGGCGGGCCGGCTGCGCCGCTCCACCTGCGCGAAGAACACGTCCATCGCCTCATGTGCCTCGCGGCCGCCGTCGAAGCCGCGCCACAGCGTGCGCAGCCGCCCGACCAGTTCGTAGCACGCGTCGATCGGCACCAGATGACAGGACCCGGCGCCGCTCTCCTGGCCGTTCGTGCGGCGCACCAGCAGCGCTTCGACGTCCGGGCGCAGGACGGCCAGGTCCGGGTTGGCCTCGACGATGGTGTCCCAGGCGTCCAGCGGCAGTTCGGACTCGGTGGCTCCTGCGGGGCCCGGATAGAAGGCGATGGTGCGGTCCTGGACCGAGTTGCGGAAGAGGAAGGCGAGGCCGACCGGGATCTGCAGTCCGTCCCAGGTCCGCTCGTCCAGGCTGAGACCGTCGAAGCGCACATAGCGCTCGGGGACCGCCCGGTAGCGCAACTGCGCCTGCTCGTCGCTGAAGAGCAGATAGCACGGGCGGCAGGCGCACATCAGGGCCCGGCTGTCCAGATTCACCACGTGCGCGTGCTCGGCGGCGACGGGCTCCGCGCACATCTCACAGCGCTCTCCGGCGACGGCCTGCGGACGCCGGCGGTTGATCCGCAGCAGTGAGGCCGCCGGGGAGGACGCGGCTCCTTGGATGATCATGTCGCCGCCGGAGTGGGGACGGCGACCGAGAAGGTGGCTCCCGTGGCGAGCAGCGGCAGCGGATCCAGGTGCAGACCGTCCGCCTCGACGCATGCTCCGGCCCGCCGTACGTCGTAATGCGCCTGGCAGGCCGGGCAGTTCAGGAGTCCGTCGCCGGAGGCCCCGCCCAGCCGCCGGGCCAGTACGGCACCCTCCATCGGACGGTCGCACCGCCCGCACCGGTCCCGGAAGGCGAAGAGATCCGCGCCGATCCGGCAGGCGAGCACCGGGACACCGCCGACGTCGAGACGCAGCACGCCGCCCGATTCCAGTCCCGCCAGTTCCGGTACGGAACTCCACGACGCGCCGGCGGGCCCGGGGGCCGGAGCGGTGTCATGGAGCCGGGAGAAGAGCGCGTCGACCGGGACCACAGGACCGGCGTCGCCCGTGTCGCCGGCCGTCTCGACCTCGATCGTGGTGATCTCCGGAGCGGCGGCCTCGACCGCGCCCTGCACGGCGAGTTCGAGCGTGGCAGACGAGGACGGGCACCCGTCGCAACTGCCCAGCAGCCGCAGCCGGACGGCGCCCTCGTCGGTGACCGCGAGCAGTTCGACGTCGCCGCCGTGGGAGCCCAGGTACGGCCGCAGGCTCTCCAGCGCCTTCTCGACCCGCGTCTCCACGCTGTACGGGTGCAGACCGTGCACCAGCAGCAGGCTGGCCACCAGATCGTCGGCGGCGAGCGCGGCCAGGACGTCGTCGTCCAGCCGGTCCTGCTCGTACAGGACGTCGAGCAGCCGCTCCAGGCCCGCCCCGTAGAAGTCGGTGACCAGCCGGACCAGTTCCTCGCTGCGCTCGCGCGCCACGGCGCCGCCCGCCGCGCCGGCGGCGATCAGGGTGTCGATACGGTCACCGGTCGCGCGCCAGGCGGAGGAGCTGTCGCCGGGCGCGGGGGGCCCGGCGTGGTCGGTGCGCTCGGTCACGTCACGCACCCGCGGACTGGGTGGGGGAGTGGAGCAGCTCCAGCTTCTTGCCCTCGCCGAGGTACATGTGCACACCGCAGGGCAGACACGGGTCGAAACTGCGCACGGTGCGCATGATGTCGATGCCCTTGAAGTGCTCCCGGTCGTTCTCCTCGAAGATCGGCTGGCCCTGCACCGCGTCCTCGTACGGGCCCGGCGTGCCATAGCTGTCGCGCGGACTGGCGTTCCACGGAGTCGGCGGATACGGGTGGTAGTTGGCGATCTTGCCGTCCCGGATCACCATGTGGTGCGAGAGGACGCCGCGCACCGCCTCGGTGAAGCCGCAGCCGATGCCCTCCTGCGGAACCTCGAACTTCTCCCAGGTCTTCGTCCGGCCGGCGCGGATCTCCACCAGCGCCTTCTCCGCGAAGTGCAGCGCGCAGGCCGCCGCGTACGCCTGGAAGTAGGTACGGGCCCGGTTGCGTTCGATGGTGTTGCTCCACTGCGGGACGTGCCACTCCAGCTCGACCGGGCCCTTGAGCGCGGTCTTCGGCAGGTTGATCTTCACGCTGCTGCCGGTGGCCTGGATGTAGCCGATGTCGACCAGCCCGGCCAGCGCCGTGGTCCACAGCCGGGCCAGCGGCCCCCCGCCGGTGTCCAGCGCGAGGTAGTCCTTGCCGTCGAACCACCGCGGGGACATCACCCAGCTGTACTTGTCGTCCAGATCCCGCTTCTGCGGCTGCGGGTTGGTGTGCTGGTTCCACGGGTGGCGCCGGTCGACCGGGTTGCCCAGTGGGTCGTGGGTGACGAACATCTCCTGGTCCTCCCAGTCGCCGTAGTACGACGAACCGAGCAGGATCCGGATCCCGAGGTTGATCTTCACCAGGTCCGTGGTGACCAGTTTCCCGTCGACGACGACACCTGGGGTGACGTACATTTTCCGGCCCCAGTTGGTCATGTCCTTGTACTCGAAGTTGCAGTGCTCGGGGTCCTGGAAGGAGCCCCAGCAGCCCAGCAGGATGCGCCGGTTGCCGACCATCTCGTAGCCGGGCAGCGCCTCGTAGAAGAAGTCGAAGAGGTCGTCGTGCATCGGCACGACCTTCTTCATGAACTCCACGTACCGCTGGAGGCGGGTGATGTAGTCGGTCATGAGCTGGATGGTCGCCACCGTGCCCACCCCGCCGGGGTAGAGCGTGGAGGGGTGGACATGCCGCCCCTCCATCAGGCAGAACATCTCCCGCGTCATCCGGCTGACCTGGAGGGCCTCACGGTAGAACTCGCCGGTGAAGGGGTTCAGCGAGCGCATGATGTCGCCGATGGTCTTGTACCCGTGCGCGTCGGCGTGCGGTGAAGCTGTCCGGTTGGCCTTGTCGAGCACACCGGGATTGGTCTCGGCCACCATCTTCTCGCAGTAGTCGACCCCTACCAGGTTCTCCTGGAAGATGTTGTGGTCGAACATGTACTCAGCGGCCTCGCCGAGGTTGACGATCCACTCGCCGATGTGCGGCGGCTTGACCCCGTAGGCCATGTTCTGCGCGTAGCAGGAACACGTGGCGTGGTTGTCACCGCAGATACCGCAGATCCGGCTGGTGATGAAGTGCGCGTCCCGGGGGTCCTTGCCCTTCATGAAGACCGAGTAGCCGCGGAAGATGGAACTGGTGCTGTGGCACTCCGCCACCACCCGCTGCTTGAAGTCGATCTTGGTGTAGATCCCGAGACTGCCGACGATGCGCGTGATCGGGTCCCACGCCATCTCCACCAGTTCGCTGTTGCCCGCGATACCGCTGCCGACCTTGGGCTGCGTCGCCGTCATTGCGCCGCCTCATCTTTCTTTCCGTAGCGCTGAGTTGTCGGGGAGCGGTGATTCACCAGGTACGGGTGGCGCCGGTGGTGAGCTTCCTGCCGGGCTTACGCCATTTCGGCTCACGGTCGAGCGTGTGCGTGGTGATACCGCGCAGCCGCCGCATGGTCGAGCCGTACACGCCGACCGAGTTCGTGGAGAGTTTGCCGCCGGGCGGCTCGTCCATGAACGGCATGAACTTGTCCGGGAATCCCGGCATCGTGCAGCCGATGCAGATTCCGCCGACGTTGGGGCAGCCGCCGATGCCGTTCATCCAACCGCGTTTGGGCACATTGCACTTGACGGTCGGACCCCAGCAGCCGAGTTTGACGATGCACTTGGGCGAGCCGTATTCCGTCGCGAAGTCGGCCTGCTCGTAGTAACCGGCGCGGTCGCAGCCCTCGTGCACGGTCTGGCCGAAGAGCCAGGTCGGCCGGAGCGCGTCGTCCAGCGGAATCATGGGCGCCTGTTCGGTGGCCATGTAGAGCAGATAGGTGAGGGTCTCCGAGAGATTGTCCGGCTGGATCGGACAGCCGGGCACGCACACGATCGGAATTCCCGCCTTGGACTTCCAGTCCCAGCCCAGATAGTCGGGCACGCCCATCGCACCGGTCGGATTGCCCGCCATGGCGTGGATACCGCCGTACGTGGCGCAGGTGCCGACCGCGACGACCGCGGTGGCCTTGGGCACCAACCGGTCGAGCCACTCGCTGGTGGTGATCGGCTGCCCGGTGGCCGGGTCGTTGCCGAAGCCCGACCAGTAACCCTCCTGATGGAGCTTCTCGTTGGGAATCGAGCCCTCGACGACCAGCACGAAGGGGTCGAGTTCGCCGCGGTCCGCCTTGAAGAACCACTCAAGGAAGTCGTCGGCCCCCCCGTTGGGGCCGCACTCGAAATCGATGAGAGGCCAGTGCATGGCGATCCTGGGAAGACCGGGCAGTGCGCCGAGGGCGATCTCCTCGATGCTGGGCTGTGTCGCGGCGGTCAGGGACACCGAGTCGCCGTCGCAGCTGAGCCCGGCATTGATCCACAGCACGTGAATCAGGGTGTCTTCCGCTTTGATTGCTTCCTGTGTCGGCATGGCACTGCCGCCTTCCGGGTTCGACAGCCGATCCTTTTACCCGCGAGGACCGGCTTTCGAGTCGCGGGTGTGGTGTCGCTCACATTGCTACCATCTAGACTCGGTCCGAGTGGGCTGTCAACACGAGAATTCGCAAGTCGGTCACCGTGTTCCCCTCTCCTGGGCGCCGATCCGGAATCGCGCGCAATAGGCCGGAAGAGTGGTGCGGATTCATGGGACGGCTGGTCGGGCGCGGTGAGGAGACGGGACGGCGATGCACGAATTGTCGATTACGCAGAGCGTTGTTGACGCGGTGTGCGAAAGGGCGGCCGGACGGCCCGTGCACACCGTCCGGGTCCGGGTGGGCGTGCTGACCGCGGTCGTGGCCGACTCCATGCGATTCTGCTTCGACCTGATCACCGAGGGGACCGCGGCCGAGGGCGCGGTACTGGAGATCGACCAGCCTCCGGGAGCCGGATTGTGCCGTGGCTGCGGCACCGCATTCCCGCTCACCGAACCGGTGGTGCTCTGTCCCTGCGGCAGCGCCGATGTCCAGGTCACCTCGGGACGGGAACTGGAGATCATCTCGATGAGAGTGGGTTGACCTATGTGCGGCACCTGCGGATGCGGTGACGGCAACGGCGGCGGGATCAGGATCGCCGTCCCCCATGAGCACGGTGGGACGGCGCACAGTCATCCCCACAGCGGCCACCCCCACGGCAGCCATCCCCACGGCGCTGGGCCGGTTGGCGATGACCGCCACGGTGTCGCCCTCGCCGAGGCCGGCGAGACGATCACGCTCGAACAGCGCGTCCTGGCCAAGAACGACGATCTCGCCGGCCGGAACCGCCGCTGGCTCGCCGACCACGGGGTGGTCGCCGTCAACCTGATGAGCTCCCCGGGCGCCGGCAAGACGACGCTGCTCGAACGGACCATCAGGGACCTGGCCGGCAGCCGCCCGGTGGTCGTCGTCGAAGGCGACCAGGAGACGATGCTGGACGCCGACCGCATCAGGCGCGCCGGCTGCCCGGTGGTGCAGGTGAACACCGGCGCCGGGTGCCACCTCGACGCCGGGATGATGAGCGGCGCGCTCACCTCCCTGGCCCCGTCGTCCGGGACGCTCGTGCTCGTCGAGAACGTCGGCAATCTGGTCTGCCCCGCGCTCTTCGACCTGGGCGAGCGGAGCAAGGTCGTGATCATCTCCGTCACCGAGGGCACCGACAAGCCGCTGAAGTACCCGTACATGTTCGCGGCGGCCGACCTGGTCGTCATCAACAAGATCGACCTGCTGCCCTACGTCGACTTCGACGTCGCCCGCTGTGAGGAGTACGCCCGCTCGGTCAATCCGGGACTGCGGGTACTGACGGTGTCCGCGACCACCGGCGAGGGAATGGACACGTGGTACGCGTGGGTGGCCCGGCAGTACCAGTGACCCGGCCCGGACCGGCGGAAAACCAGGTGCCCGCCCGGGGTGCCTGGCCCGGCGCGGCGGACGCCTGACCCCCGTACCGGCCCGGCTACCGGAGGTGGACGAGGATCCGCCCGGCGTTGGTGGCGTCGGTCTCCACCCGGAGGTACAGCTTCTTGATGTGCCGTTGCGCCAGGAAGGTGAGCACCCGCTTCTTCAGCCGGCCGGTGCCCTTGCCCGGGATGATCTCGACGACATCGACTCCGGTGCTCGCGGCCCTGAAGAGCGTCTCCCGCAGCGCCAGTTCGATGTCACGGTTGTTGCGGAAGATCGGGTGCAGATCCAGCGTGAGCAGGGCGACCGCCTCCGAAGCGCTTGTGACACCGGGCCCGCCGCGGACCCCTCGAACCCTCGCAGCGTACGTCCTCGCCGCCCGCCGCGGACCCCCCGGGTGGCCGGCACGTCCGGACAGCCGGTCCCGCGTGCAACCGGGGAGGCCCGGCGTCCCGCCGTTGGAGTGGCTGCCGTGCGGCCCGGGGCGTGGTGCGGTTGGCGGCGGGCGGCTGCTTCGTAGGGTCGGCGGCTGACGGACCCCGGCCCGTGCGACCCACCGGCCGGCCGCCCGTCACGTCAGCCGCGTATGTGTTTCCTCGTCCCCGTACCCGACCGTCGTCCACGAAGGCGCCCGGCGTCTCCCGGCACCGGTACGGCGCCCGGACGACCGGTGAGAACAGGTGCCTGTCATGAGCCGCTGTACCGTTTTCCCCTCCTCCGGCCCGCGCCCGGCCGGCGCACCACCCCCGGCCGGCGCGGAACACCCGTCCGGGCGCCGCCGGGCGACAGCGGTGGCCGGCCTCGCCCTGCTGTCCGCCGCCGTGCTGGCCTCGGGCACACCGGCGCTCGCCGCCGTCCGGCCCGCCGCCGCCCCGCCCACCGCCGGCACCGCGCCGCTCTACGTCTCGGACTACACCGACGGCACCGTGCTGCGGCTCCCCGCGGACGGCGGCCCGCAGACGACCGTGCCGACCAGTGGGCTGACCCGCCCCACCGGGATGACGCTCGACGCGGCCGGGAACCTCTACATCTGCGACACGGGCAACAACCAGGTCGTCAAGCTCCCGGCGGACGGCGGCCCGCAGACGACCCTGCCCGCCACCGGCCTCTCCCGTCCGGTCGCGACGGCGCTGGACTCCGCGGGCGGCCTCTTCATCGCCGACAGCTTCAACGACCGGGTGGTCGAACTGCCCGCCGACGGCGGCCCGCAGACCACCGTCCCCACCACCGGTCTGCTCCACCCCGAGGGACTCGCCTTCGACGCCGCGGACAATCTCTTCGTCGCCGACTTCATCAACGACCGGGTGGTGGAGGTCCCCGCGGGCGGCGGCCCGCAGCGGACCGTTCCCACCTCCGGTCTCTCCCAGCCGGCCGGGCTGGCCTTCGACACGGCCGGGGCCCTCTACATCTCGGACAACGGCAACAACAGGGTGGTGAAGCTGAGCGCGGGCAGCGGAGCACAGAGCACGGTCCCCACCAGTGGCCTGAACGGTCCGCAAGGACTCGCGCTCGACCCCGCGGGCGACCTCTTCGTCGCCGACTTCGGCAACGACCGGGTGGTGGAGTTCCCCGCCGGCGGCGGCCCGCAGCGGACCGTCCCCATCAGCGGGCTGAGCACTCCGGTCGGCCTGGCGATGCCGCCGGCCCCCGCACCGCCCACCGCCGTGACGGCCGTAGCCCGGCGGGGGGAGGTCACGGTGACCTTCACCGCCAGTACCGGTGCCTCCATCAGCGGTTACACCGTCACCGCGATCGATCTGACCGACCCCGCCGGTAGCGGCCGGACCGCCCAGGGCGCCGGCTCACCCATCACGTTCGGCGGCCTGACCCCGTGTCACAGCTACCGGTTCACCGTCACCGCCACCAATGCCGCCGGCGCGACCGGCCCCGCCTCCGCGCCGTCCGCAGCCGTCACCCTCCCGAAGGCGCCGCCGTCCGGCTGGTGACCGCCACCACCGTCCGCGCGAGAACCCCGGCCGTCATCACGGCCGGGGCTCATGCGCGGACGACGCTCAGCTGTGGGCCGGCTCGGTCGGCGCCGCGGTCGCCTCGGCGGGAGCCGCCGCCTTCTTCCTGCGGTCCTTGAGCTCCTGCCGGAGCAGGATCCACCAGCCGACCGGGACCATCAGCGCGAACAGCCACCACTGGATCGCGTACGGCAGGTGCACGCCCTGTCCGACGATCGCGGCGTCACTCGTCGACTGGCTGTTCGCGTCCGGGGCCGGGACCAGCTGTGCCGACTCGGACCGGGCCAGCGCGGGGCTGCTCCTGACCAGCTCCATATAGCCGCCGATCACCGGCTCCGGCAGGTGCTGTGCCTGCTCCCGGCCGCTGATCAGCATGTACTGGCGGGGCGGCAGCCCCTTCACCTCGTGGATGCCGCTGACCCCTGAGGTCTCGTCCGGCATCAGCCGACCGGTCAGGGTCACCGTCCCGGCGGGCGTTTTGGGCACCGCCGGGAAGGCGGCGCCGTCCATGTCGTCCGGTGCCACCCAGCCCCGGTTGACCAGGAGGGCGTCACCGTTGGAGGTGACCAGCGGGGTGATCAGGAAGAAGCCGATGTTGCCGTCGGCGTTGGTACGGCGCCTGACGACGAACTGGTGCGCCGCGTCGAAGTGCCCGGTCGCGGTGACGGGCCGGTATCTCTCACTGCCGGGCACGGTGGCGCCAGGACGCGTGAGGGTCTCGACGGACACCGGCGGGGAGTGGACCGCCAGCGAGATGCGGTGGTTGCTGCGGTTGGTCTGCTGATAGCGGTGGAACTGCCACAGGCCCAGCCGGTACATGGCCAGCACCATCGCGAGAAACACCAGGGTCAGCACTACCCAGCGGCGGGTGAACAGGACGCGAAGCACACCGTGACGTTACCGCTGCCGCCCGCCCGCCCTCACCCCGGGGCCGGGCCCCGGAGCGGCGCGGGCGGTGCGGCGGCGGCATCGGGGCCGGTGGGGACGTCCTCCGGCGCCCGGTCCGCCGGCGGGCACGGACCGGCTCAGGACGCGAGCGCGGCGGCCAGGAGTTGACCGGTCTCCTCGTCGAAGGCCACCAGGCTGATCCGCCCGACCGCGGTGGGCGTCGCCCTGAGAGTGGCCACAGCGATCCGCGCGGCCTCCGCGGCCGGGAACCCGTAGATGCCCGTGGCGATGGCCGGAATCGCGAGGGTGCCGGCGGCCAACTCGTCGGCCACCTCAAGGACGCGGCGGTAGCAGGAGGCCAGCACCTCCGCCTCGCCGAAGTCGCCGCCCTCCCAGACCGGGCCCACCGTGTGGATCACGTGCCTGACCGGCGGATCGAGGTCGAAGGCGGGAGTCGCCATGGCGTCGCCCGGCGCGCAGGGCCCGATCGCGGCGCCCGCCTCGGCCAGCCGGCGGCCCGCCGCCCGGTGGATCGCCCCGTCCACACCGCCGCCGCCCATCAGCGACTCGTTCGCGGCGGTGACGACCGCGTCCACGTCCAGGAGGGTGATGTCACCCCGTACGACATCGATCACCGTCATGCCCCGATCATGCCACCGGCCCGGCTCCCGCGCGGATGCCGGGACCGTGCTCGGCGACCGGCGACCGGCGACCCGCGACCGGCGACCGCCAACTGGCAATCGGCAGCTGGCAATCGGCGACCGGGCGGTGGGCACCGGCGCCGTCAGCAGGTCCGGGCGTCCGGCCACCCGGACCGGCCCGTCACTTGTGCGCTTGCGCCCGGTGCGTCTCCAGCAGGCGGAGCCAGACCTCACTGGGCGTGGGGTAACTGGGCACGACGTGCCAGAGGACGGAGAGGGGGATCCGCGCCACGATGGCGGTCGTCGCGGAGTGGACGAGGTCGGCGATCCCCGAGCCGACGAAGGTCGCGCCCACCACCGTTTCGGTGACCCGGTCGATGACGAGTTTGGCGCGGCCCACGTAGTCCTCACGCAGCACATACGTGCCGGCCAGGCCGGCCATGTCGTACTCGACGGTCGTCACATCGAGGCCGGCCGCCCGCGCCTGCTGCTCGGTCATGCCGGCCGACCCGACCTCGGGGTCGGTGAAGGTCACCTGCGGGCTGCCGCGATGCCCTTCGGCGGAGCTGAGCGCGCCGCTCGGCACACCGGCCGGCGGCCGGCCCGTGGCGCGGGCGGCGATCACCTCACCGGCGACCCGTGCCTGGTACTTGCCCATGTGGGTCAGCAGCGCGCGTCCGCACACGTCGCCGATCGCGTAGAGCCAGTGTCCCGGCACCGCCCGTACCGCCTGCTCGTCGTCGACCTCCAGGAAGCCGCCGTCGGGGCATCCCACCGACGTCAGGCCGATGTCCTGGGTGTTCGGCGTGCGGCCGGTGGCGAGGACCAGTTCGTCGGCGACCAGCTCCGTGCCGTCGTCCAGTACGAGAGTGACCTCTCCGCCGTGCGGCAGACCGACGCCCGTGTCGCGGGGGTCCGCGCGCCGTACCTCCTGTGCGGACCTGCCGGGAAGCAGCCGGACACCGGCCGCCCGCAGCCGGTCGGCGACCAGCTCTCCGGCGAAGGGCTCCGAACGGGCGAGCAGGCCCCCGCCCCGGTAGACGACGGTCAGTTCCGCGACACCCAGCGCGTTCAGCCAGGTCGCCGACTCACACGCCACCACACCACCGCCCAGGATGATCACCCGGCGCGGCACCTCGTGCAGATTGGTGACGTCCCGCGAGGTCCACGGCAGGGCGTCATTCATGCCAGGGAGCGGCGGCACGGTGGTGCACGACCCGGTGTCGATCACCACCGCGTGCCGGGCGGTCAGCAGCCGGCTGCCGCCGTCCGCCGTCTCCACCCTCACCGTGCGTTCGCCCTCCAGCCGGCCGTAGCCGCGCACCACATCGATGCCCACGCCGAGGGCCCAGTCGATCTGGGAGGTGTCGTCGAGACGGTTGACGACGGTGTCCCGGCGCGCCAGTGCCGCGGAGACGTCGAGCTGCCGGCCGGCGACCAGGGAGGAGACCCCGGGAACGTGCCGGGCGTTCTCCAGCACTTCGGCGGGGCGCAGCAGCGCCTTGCTCGGCATGCACGCCCAGTACGAGCACTCGCCGCCGAGCAGTTCGGCTTCCACCAGTACCGCGCTCAGACCGGAGAACTGCGTCGCGTACTGCGCCGCGTTCTCACCCGCCGCCGCGCCACCGAGGACGATGACGTCCCATTCCGAGCGATCCGGATCCACAGCCGCCGGCATTCAGCCACGCCCCTGTCATCAGCACTGGGCAACCTGTGGACCGGATGCTAACGGATCCCGCCGGGGAAACCACCGTGATCACGTCCGCGTCGAGGATCCGCGCCCGTCCGGGCTCATCGTGGCGGCGGGACGGCTACTCCTCGCGTTCGAACTCGGCCTGGGCACGCTGCGTGTCGAGGTCCCGCTGCGCGGATTCGTACAGGTCACGCACGAAGCCCTCGACCTCTTCCTTGTCGGACTTCTCCGCGAGCTGCTCCTCCAGGCGGGCGGCCCACGCGTCGGACGGCTCACTCATCTCGATCTCCAACCCCGGACCCCGCGATTCGCTGGGGCACCGTTCTTCTGCGGGCGGGCGGCCGCCATGTCTGTGCCGCGGCCTCCCGTTGGCGCCGCACGGCATCGGGCGGTACGGCGCCTGGAATGTACGTATTTCCACCGTAACGCGGCCCTTCCGGATCGAACAGCGCTGCCGCATGCCCCAGCGGCACACGGCAGCGCGGGAGGACCCCCGTTCGACCGTGCCGCGCATGTCCCGTGCATGTCCTTCGCATACCGCCCCGCCCGCGCGCGGCCCCATGAGACATTTGCCCGGTGCAGGCACTGGAGATCGTCGTCGTCTTGCTGACCACCGTGCTGCTGCTCAGCTGGGTGGCACGCAGGCTCGGAATCGGTGAGCCGGTCGTGCTGCTCTGCGGCGGTGTGCTGATCGGCCTCATTCCGCACTTCCACGCGGTCCATCTGCCGTCGGACCTCGTGCTGCTGATCTTCCTGCCGCCGCTTCTGTACTCCGAGTCGCTCACCATCTCGCTGCACCAGATAAGAGCCAATCTGCGGGTCATCATGATGCTGTCGATCGGCCTGGTGCTGAGCACCGCGCTGAGCGTGGCGGGCACCGGGTACGCGCTCGGGATGGCCTGGCCGGTGGCCTTCGTGCTGGGTACGGTGCTGGCCCCGACGGACGCCACCGCGGTGGCCGCGGTCGCCAAGGGCATGCCGCGGCGGACGCTCACCACCATGCGCGCGGAGAGCCTGATCAACGACGGTACGGCGCTGGTGCTCTTCGCGGTCGCGGTGGACTCGGCCTCCGGGGCGGAAGCCTTCAGCTGGGGCGGCGTGGTGTGGCGGTTCGTACTGAGCTACGTCGGCGGGGCGGCGATCGGCGCCGCGGGCGCCGGCCTGGTCGTACTGATCCGGCGCCGGCTGCACGATCCGGTGCTGGAGAGCGGACTGAGTGTGCTCACCCCCTTCGCGGTGTATCTGCCGGCCGAGCTGGCGGACGTCTCCGGGGTGCTGGCGGTGGTGGTGTGCGGGCTGATCATCAGCTGGGCCAGTCCGCTTCTCATCCCGGCGAACAGCCGGATGCAGACCTTCGCCTTCTGGGACCTGGCGTCCTTCCTGCTCAACGGGGCGCTGTTCGTACTGGTCGGGGTGCAACTGCCCAGTGCGGTACGGGGCCTGACCTCGTTGGGGCCCGGGCAGGCGATCCTGCTGGCGGCCGCGGTGAGCGGCACGGTGATCGCCACCCGGCTCGTCTTCCTGCACACCACGCCGTATCTGATCCGGGCCCTGGACCGGCGGCCCCAGCAGCGGTCGCGCCGGGTCGGTGCCCGGCAGCGGATGCCCATCGCCTGGGGCGGGGTGCGCGGCGCGGTGTCGCTGGCCGCGGCGCTGGCGGTGCCGACGACGATGAAGGACGGCGGCACGTTCCACGACCGTGACGTGATCGTCTTCGTCACCGCCGTGGTCATCGTGGTGACCTTGCTGGTGCAGGGCGAGACCCTGCCGGCGCTCATCCGCTGGTCCCGGCTGCCGGCCGACCCGAGCGAGGACCAGGAGGAGCTGCTGGCCCGCCGCCACACCGTGCGCGCCGCCATGAAGGAGCTCGAGTCACGCGCCGAGCTGACCGACGCCCCGGCCGACGTGGTCGCGCGGCTGCGCCGGGAGCTGGAGGAGCACGCCGACGAAGTGGGCGCGGCCGAGGACCACGACCGGCAGCTGGAACACGAACTGCGGCAGGCCATTCTCCGGGCCAAGCGTGGAGCACTGGTCTCGCTGCGCAACTCCCGGAGGATCGACGATTCGGTGCTCCGAAGGGTGCAGGAGACGCTGGACGCCGAGGAGGTACGGCTCGCCCTGCGCATCTCCGCGGCGCACGCCGTCCCGGTGGAGGAGCCGGCCGAGCAGGAGCACGAGGAGGCCCGCCACTCGGGTCATGGCATCTGGTGAGGCGGTCACCGGTTCCCGGCGCCCTCACCTTCCCGCGCGGAACGTCACCCTCACTCGAAGCCGCCGCCCCCGAAGCCGCCGCCGTCCCCGCCACCGCCGCCGAAGTCGCCCGGGTCGAAGTCGGAGCCCGAGTAGTCCCCGCCGTCCGGGCCGCCGTAACCGTCGTCGCCGTACCCGTAACCGGGGCCGGGGAACGAACCGGCCAGCAGGGTGCCGATGACCAGGCCGGGCAGGAGCCCGCCGCCGAAGTAACCGCCCGCGTAGGGGCCGTACATCGATCCGGCGTTCCAGTACGGCTGCGGACCTGACGCCGTCTCCACGGTGCGGGACGACGGCAGTTCGCCGTTCTCGACCCGGGCGGTGTCCGCGGCGCAGGCCGGCACGTTACGCGGGGCGCCACCGGGCGGCGCCCAGGGCACGTCGCCGACCGAGGGGCCGTGCCGGGGGTCGAAGAAGCAGGGCGGCCGTCGCTCGGGCAGGGACTCGCCGTTGCGCCGGGCCTCCAGCGTCGCCAGGGAGAACCGCCCGTCCGCCAGCGACTCGGTGACCGGCTGCACGTCGTCCGGACGGCGTGCGGAGGCCATCAGCGTCTTGGCGCGCTCGTAGGTGTCGAGAGCGTGGGCGTAGTCGCCGCGCATCCGGTCGTCGGCGGCGGGCTCGTCCGGCTTGAAGTCCAGCCGGTCCAGTTCCTCGCCGAAGGCCGTGATGTCCTCGTCGACGACCTTGCTCACCTTCTCCAGCTCCGCCCGCTCCCGCTCGGCCTTCGCCTTGCGCGAGCGCCGGAAGAGCGCGTAGCCGCCACCGCCCACGACGACCACGACGGCGCCCAGTGCGATGGCGGTCGGCACCCCCGCGCCGCCGGAGCCCGAACCGTTCGACCATGAACCGGGGGCGCTGCCGTCGGCCTGCCGGAGCGCCTGGTCAACGAAGCTGTTGAGCTCGGCGGCGGTGTTCCCCGAGGAGGAGCGCTGGACCTGGTCGGTGAGGTTGGTGACCGCGTTGCGGGACATGACCTGCGGGTCGGCGCCGGCGTTGAAACGGTCACCCAGGTGGACCGCGTAGGCCCCGGTGATGCCGACCGCGGACCTGATGTCCTGCAGCACGGTCTGCGCCGGGAACTCAGGAGCGGCGGGCAGTACGGCCACGAACACCGGCTTGTCGGCCTTCTCGATCTTGTCGGCCAGTGCGGTGGCCTGCGACGCCGGCAACTGGCCGGAAGCCCGCGGGTCGACATAGACCGGCCCCTTCTTCAGCTGGGCCGCCACGGTGCCGACCGTGCTCGCGGGCTGTGCGGCGGGTGCGAGCGCGGCGCCGGCGAAGACGAAGGTGCCCAGCGCCACCACGGGTACGGCCAGCAGCGCGATCGACCGCCGGGTGAGTCGTCCACGGATGTCGCGCATGATGCGTCGCCCCTCAGCCGGGTCCCATTCGTGCCTTGCGTCTTTGCGTTTCCTATGCTCCGACTTTACGTGAGGAAAAGGATGCGTGAGGCGGCCGCGGTCGCCCCCACGGGGCGTCGGTCAACCCTCGACCTCGACTACAACCTTGCCCTCGGCGGTACCGCTCTCCACCAGAGCGTGGGCGTCGGCCACGGTTGCCAGGGTGAAACGCCGGGGGTCGAGCAGCAACTTGAGGGCACCCGCGTCCACCAGCGCGCCGGCCGCGCGCAGGATCTCCCCGTGGTGCTCACGGCCCCGGCCGGTCAGCATCGGCATCAAGGTGAAGACACCGGAGTAGGTCGCCCCGCGGAAGGAGAGCGGGGCCAGACTGTGGGTGCCCCAGCCCAGCGCGCTCACCACATGGCCGGTATAGGTGCGGACCGCGGTGAAGGAGGCATCGAGGACGGGACCGCCGACGGTGTCGAACACCACGTCGAAGCCCTCGCCCCCGGTGTGCTCGGCGACGTACTCCTCGACCGAGGACGCGCCGCGGTCGATCGGGGTCGCGCCCAGGCTCCGTACCGTCTCCAGATTCCGGGCGGACGCGGTGGCGAAGACTTCAGCGCCCCGGGCCCGTGCGATCTGCACGGCCACCTGGCCGAGGCCGCCCGCGCCGCCGTGGACCAGGACGGTCTGTCCCTGCCCCGCGCGGGCGCGGTCGACCAGGCCCTCCCAGACGGTGATGGCGACCAGCGGCAGCGCCGCGGCCTCCCGCATGCTCAGGGCCGCCGGCTTGCGGGCGAGCAGCCGGGCGTCCACCGCCGCGTACTCGGCGAGCGAGCCCTGGAGATCGCCGACGCCACCAGTGAGCCCGTACACCTCGTCGCCCGGGGCGAAGCCGGTGACGCCGGGGCCGGTCTCCTCGACCACACCGGCCAGGTCCATGCCCAGCACACCGGGCAGCGCGAACCGCGCGTGCGCGGCCTGGCCCGCGCGGATCTTGATGTCCAGCGGATTGACCCCGCTCGCCCGCACCCGGACCAGCACCTGGCCCGGTCCCGCGGTGGGCTTGGGCAGCTCTCCCAGGGCCGGCTGCGTACCGAATTCCTTCAGGACAACTGCGCGCATGTCCCTCGCCTACTTTCCTTGTGCGGGTTGTGCGGGTTGTGCGGGTTGTGCGGGTTGTGCGGCTGCGCCCGTGGCCGCCGGCGCACCGGTGGCGGAGGCGACCAGTGCCCGGGCGGCGGCCTTCGCCCCGGCCACCACCGCCCGGTCCTGGAGCAGCCGGCCGGAGGTGAGCGCGCCGTCGATCAGCAGCCCGATGTGGGCGGCGAGCGACCGCGGGGCGGTCGCGCCCGCCCGCTGCGCCAGGTCCGCGAGCCATGCCTGGCGCCGCCGGGTGTGCCGCACGGTGATCTCCCGGGCCTCCGAGTCGAGATCCGCTTCGACCGCGGCGCTGACGAACGGGCAGCCGAAGAAGCCGTGCCGGTCGAAGGCGTCGACCAGCGCGTCGAAGAGGCCCACGAGCTGCTGCCGCGGATCGTCCCCGGCCCGCCCGGCCGCTTCCTGCAGCTGGGCCGTCCACGCGTCGTCGGTACGGCGCAGATACGCCGCCACCAGCTCTTCCTTGGTGCGGAAGTGCACGTACAGCGTCGACTTCGCCACCCCCGACGCGGCTATCACCTGGTCGACACCGACCCCGCGCAGCCCGTGGGCGTAGAACAGCCCGGCCGCCGCGGTGAGGATCCGCTCCTCCGAGCGGGTCTTTCTGACCTGCGTTGCCATCCCGGCCACCTCCTTAATCGAACAGACTAGTCCGACCGATTAAGGAGGTGCGACCGGGCGCCGCCGGACGGCGGCTACTGCTGGATCTGCCCCGGCCCGTACACGTGGAAGGAGCTGGTGTGCGGTTCCTTGATCGAGCGGTAAGGGACGGTGAAGGTGAGGACCTGCGAGGTGGAGCGCTTGATCGCCCACAGCGTCGGGTCGGCGCCGCGGGACCGGTCCCAGGCGATGGCCTGCCCCTCGACCTGGGGGAGCCGCACGGTGGCGATCCACCTGAGGTCGGACCCGGCGTCCGGGAGTTCCGTCACATATGCCTCGTCCAGGCCGTGACCGGTGATCCACAGCCGCCCGTCCGGGCCCCAGGAGCCGCCGGAGTTGCTCATCGGCTTGAAGCGGTCGAGGATCTCGTGCGGCACACCCCACGCCTGCTGGACCTGGAAGGCGTCGTCCATCTTGACGATCTGGGTGTTGTCGGTGCCGCCGTACGGCTGGGTCTGGCCGTCCGGGACCTCGTCGTAGTTGGCGAAGCCGCCGTACCAGGCGCCGTCGTGGCGGTCCAGCCAGGTCAGCGAGCCGCGGAAGATCCCGAAGCTGTGGGTGCCGATGTGCCGCATCGTCCGGGTGTCGAAGATCTCGACCGAGCTCTCCTCCGGCGCGCTGTCGTAGTCCGAGGTGGCGACGTAGAGCTTGTCGCCGACCACGGTCGCGCTGTCCATGTGGATGATCGGACCGCTGTCGTCCGACACGAACTGGAGCACCGCCTTGCCGGTCCTGCGGTCGTACTTGGTGATGCTCTGGTTGTTCACCGCGTAGAAGAACTTCGCGTCCACGGCCACCCCCTGGTGGGCGTCCGCCGCGGAGAAGGTCTTGTCCGGGGTCGCGGTGAAGGCCGGGGGAGCGGTCACCCCGGCCGCCGCCGGGGCCCCGCGCACCGCTGACGCCGGGGCGGACGCCTGCGCGGTCACCAGCCCGGTGCTCCATGCCAGGAGGCCCGCGACCGCCATCGCCGCCACCGCGCCGGTGATCCTGCCTGTGCTGTTCATCGCCATCACCCTCCGAGTCCGCCATGTGCTGCTGTCAGCCCGAGACACTGACCGGCGGAGAACTCCCGCGCGCGAACGTGGCCCTACGCCGCGGTGAATGCCCTCGGACGAGGCGCGTCGCGCGGGAGGCGGGCGAGCGGGCCGGAGCGCGGATTTCTGTTATCCGGCGGCCCTGCCTGCGGTCTCCGGTACATGAGGCACGCAATGACACGCAGGCGGCACCGGGCGCGGTCGTCGTCCCGCTGGCTGGCCGCGATCGTGGCGGCGGTGGCCGCGGTGGCGGTCATCTCCTGGATCTCCCAGCCGTCCGGGTCCGACCGTACGCAGACCGCCGACGGGCGGACCACGGCCGCCGCGGGACCCACCGCGGGGATCCCGTCGGGGCCCGGGTCCGAACCGGGCGGCACCGGCCGGCCCAGCCCGTCGGGCACCGCGGCGGCGGGCAGCGCGGGCGAGGCGGCGCGCGGCATTGTCCGTACGACCCCGCCCAGGGCGACGCCCAGCCGCACCCCCGCCGCCGGCGCCGGCGCGAAGGCGGTCCAGCCCCCGGCGGCCCCCGCCGGGCAGCGCAGCATCACCGTCGTCAACCGGACCCAGCAGACCGTCTGGGCCGTCGTCACCAACACCTCCGCGGCCTACCCGGGCGGCCGCAGACTCCAGCCGGGGCAGAGCTTCTCGCTCACCGTCGGCAACTCCTGGGGCGGCCGGATCTGGGGCAGGACCGGCTGCACCGGCGACGCCGCCGGCACCTGCCTGACCGGTGACTGCACAACGACCTGCGGCGGTCCGACCACCCCGACCACCCTCGGCGAGTTCACCTTCAACGCCTACGCCGGCATGGACTTCTACGACGTCAGCATGGTCGACGGGTCCAACCTGCCGATGTTCATCAACATCTCCCACACCTCCAGCACCGACCCGGTCTCCTCCTCCGGCTGCTACCAGGGCACCTGCACCAGCCCCATCGACTGCCCGAGTGCCATGCAGGCGAAGAACGGCGGCCAGGTCATCGGCTGCGAGCCGCCGTGTGCGGCCTTCGGCGGCGACACGTACTGCTGCCGCGGGGCCTGGGCGGGCCGTGACAACTGCGTGCCGGCCAAGTGGCCCGTCGACTACACCCAGGTCTTCAAGAAGGCCGAGCCGTACGCCTATTCGTACGCCTTCGACGACTCCGCGACGATGGCCTGCAAGGGGGCCTGCTACTACCGGATCACCTTCGGCACGAGTTAGCGCCACCGGCCGGGAAAGCGCCGGGCGGAGGGGCGGGGACGGCCCGGCGACGTGCTGCCGGGTCCGCTGCGCATTCCGGTGTCCGGCGCGGGATGATGAAGCATGACCGACTCGCAGCAGGCACTCTTCGACAGGCTCGCCGCCCGCGTAGCTGCCCGGGCTGATCTGGACCTCGACACGGCCAAGGCCGCCGTGGACGAGGCGCTCGTCCAACGGGGCGCGTATCTGGCGATCGTACGTGCGGAGGTGGCCGCGATGATCGACGAGATCAAGCGGCCCATGACCGATGCCTACCAGGCGATGGGGCAGGCGCTGCACCGCGCCGTCGATGCCGCGGCGACCGCCGACGCCGTGCCCGACTCCGCCGGGAGCGAGGTCCGTGAGGACATCAGGGACCACGACCGGGGCCTGCGGATGGCCGCCCACCACCCCGATCTGGTGGAGCTGGACCGACTGCTCAACGCGCTCTACGAGCGGCCGGAGCCGGGGACCACGGCATGAGCGAGTACGCGAAGGAGTCGTACCTCGGCGGCCGGGTCATCCTCGGGCCGGAGTTCCTCGACGGCACCGGCCAGGTCTACCTCGCGGTCCCGGACGCCCTGCACCTCGACGGCACCGAGGCACGGGAGTTGGCGGCGGCGATCCTCGACGCGGCCGACGACGCCGACGCCCGGCAGCACCGCCGGAACCCGGCGGTCTGAATTTGCCGGTCACGCAACCGGGCAGGCGCGGCGAGTGCCGCGCCTGCCCCGGGTGTCCGCGGACGCTGGGTGACCCGGTGACCGAGGAGCGTCAACAACCGGCAAGTGTCGACACTTCAACGTAACTTTTCGTTGGCGACGCTATGGACATCGAGTTTCGGCACTGTTTGAATCCGAGTGTCGACACTTCGCCTCGGGACGCGGGTGATCGGCACAACCTCGAGGAGGAGGTACCCGTGAACCCATCGCGCCGAAAACTCGCCGTGGAGGACCTGAAGCTCGGGCACTGGTCGCGAAGGAGCGGTTCGTTCGCCCTCGCCTGTGACGGACTCACCTTCGACGTCGAGGAGAACGAGTTCGTCGCCATCGTGGGACCCAGCGGCTGCGGGAAGACCACCTTCCTGACCGCGCTGGCCGGCCTGACACCGGTGGAATCCGGGCGGCTGGCACTCAACGGCCGGCAGATCACCGGCCCCGCCCCGGACCGGTCGCTCGTCTTCCAGCAGGCATCCCTCTTTCCGTGGCGCGATGTCGCCGCCAACATCGAGTTCGGTCTCAAGGCACAGGGCCGCCTGGACGCCAAGGGCAAGGCCCGCGTCGCCGAACTGGTGGAACTGGTCGGCCTCGCCGGCAAGGAGGGCACGTACCCGCGCGAGCTCTCCGGCGGCATGAGCCAGCGGGTCAACCTCGCCCGCGCCCTGGCCACCGACCCGGACCTGCTGCTGCTCGACGAACCCTTCTCCGCGCTCGACGCCCAGACCCGCGAACTGATGCAGGAAGAGCTCACCCGCGTCTGGCAGGCGGACGCCGCGAGCACCGGCAACACCGCCGTCTTCGTCACCCACGACGTACCGGAGGCGGTCTTCCTCGCCGACCGGGTCGTGGTCTTCTCCAGCGGCCCCGCCCACCTGGTGGAGATCGTCGACGTGGACCTGCCCCGCCCGCGCCGCGCCGACGTCAAGCGATCGCCCGCGTTCCAGGAGATCAGCGACTACATCCTCGGTCTCGTGATGAGCCAGAACCAGTCCGGCAGGAGGACAGAAGACCATGACAGCAACGCATCTGTCGCCGGCTAGGACGCGCTCCGCGACCCGCGCGCCGGGGATCGGCCGCCGCAGGCTCTTCGACCGGTACCTCAATCTCGTCCTCGGCGTGGTCGGCCTCGCCGTCGCCCTCGCCGTCTGGCAGATCTGCGCCTCGACCGGCGTGGTCGACTCCAACTTCAGCAGCTCACCGTCCGGCGCCTTCAGCGCCCTGGTCGACTCCTTCAGGACCGGGGACGTGTGGTCGCCGCTCGGGTCGACGCTGTCGATCGTCGCCTGGGGCATGGGCATCTCGATCGTCGCGGGCATTCCGCTCGGCCTGCTGATCGGACGCAACCGGGTGCTCTACGGGCTGACCGATCCGCTGATCAGCATCATGTACTCGGTCCCTTACGTGGTCTTCCTGCCGATGCTGATCTTCTGGTTCGGCATCGGGGAGAACGCCCGCATCGTCATCGTGGTGTGGAGCGCGCTGTTCCCGCTGCTGATCAACGTCATCGCCGGCGCCCGCAACCTCGAACCCAGCCACCTGCAGGTCTCCCGCGCCTACTGCGCCTCGCGGCTGATGACCCTGCGGGCCGTCGCCTTCCCCGCGACGCTGCCCTACATCCTCGCCGGCGTACGGCAGGCGGTGGGCCGCGCACTGATCGGTGCCATCGTCGCCGAACTCTTCATGGGGTCCGAGGGCCTCGGCTACGTCGTCCAGCTCAGGACGTCCAACTTCCAGATGGACGACGCCATGGCCTCGATCGCGGTCATCGCGGTGGTCGCCATCGTGCTCACCCACGGGGTCGCCTACCTGGAAAGGCGCTTCACCTTCTGGTCGGGCACGGACTGAGGGAGAGCCGCCATGCGCACAGCCAAGCTCCTCCCGCTGCCGCTGGGACTGGTCCTCGCGGCCGCCGTCTCCGGATGCGCGGGACAACTCCCCACCTCCAGCATGAAGATGACCGTCGGCTACACCGCGATCGGCGCGGCCTACTCCGACCTCTACGTCTGCGAGGACCAGGGGGTCTTCAAGAAGAACGGCCTCGACGTCAAGCTGACCCTGCTCAACAGCTCCTCGCAGCTGGTCGCCGCACTGGTGAGCAACAGCGTGCAGATCGGGGTCGGCGCCACCACCTCCACCGCGGCCGGCGCCATGAACCTCAAACACGTCGACCTGCGGTACATCGCGCTGCCGATCTCCAGCTACTACCTGGAGATGTGGGGCAAGCCGTCGATCGGCTCACCGGACGCGGTCAAAGGCAGGAAGATCGGGCTGAGTTCGCCCGGTTCGCTCGGCGACGCGGCCCTGGACGCGATGGTGAAGGCCAAGGGATGGGCGCCCAACGACGTCCACAAGGTCTACCTCAAGAGCACGCCGGCCGAGGTCTCCGCGCTGAAGAACGGCGCAGTCGACGCCATCGTCACCCAGCCGCCGACCGGCACCCAGACCCGCTCCCAGGGCTTCAAGAAGGTCATGGACTTCACCCAGTACCCGACCGCCGCCAACGCCTACACCGTCAAGACCGACTACGTGGACAAGAACGAGCCGGCCGTGCGCGCCTTCGTGAAGTCCGAGGCCGAGTGCCTGGCGATCCTGCACAACGACAAGTCCGCGGCCATCGCCAGCATCGAGAAGCACAGCGGAAACGACAACGCGTCGCTGGCCGAGTACTCGTACGACTTCTTCGACCGGCTGTGGGCCAGGACGCCCACCGTCAGTCCCGCGCTGGTCCGGCAGGCCTTCGCCGTCACCGCGGACAAGGGCATCGGCAAGATGCCCGCCAACACGTCCCAGTACGTCGACAACTCCTTCGTCGATCAACTGCGGAAGTCCGGTTACATCGCGTCGCTCTACAAGTGAGCGCAACAACACAGCAGGACAGGAGGTGAGTGGCGTGGGTTCCCTCGACGACGTCAACGATCTGCGGAGCTGGCTCGAACTCGCTCATGAACTCGGCGAGGTGCGCACCATCACCGGCGCGCACTGGGACAAGGAAATCGGTGCCGCCTCTGAGGTCAACTACAAACGCCCGTCGCCGCCGGCCCTCCTCTTCGACGACATCGAGGGATACCGGCACGGGCAGCGCGTCCTCACCGCCAGCATGGGCAACGCCCGCAGACTCGGCATGACCCTGCGGCTCGGCACCGACCTGGACGACCGCGGCCTGGTCGAAGCGCTGCGCAGCCGCCCCGGCGAGTGGCTGGAGAACGCCGGCAAGTACGCGGTCGACGTGGTGGGTTCAGGACCCCTCTGCCAGAACGTGATCACCGCGGGTGACGCCAACCTGCTGGACTTCCCCGTGCCGAAGTGGCACGAGTCGGACGGCGGGCGCTACGCCGGCACCGGCTGCGCCGTCTTCACCACCGACCCGGAGACCGGCGTCCTCAACGCCGGCGCCTACCGCATGCAGGTGCAGAACGGCGGGCGGGCCGCCAGCGTCAACATGGAGGCGGGCAAGCACGGCGCCGCCCACGTCCGTGCGTGGTTCGCCAAGGAAGGGCGCGCTCCCGTCACCGCCTCGCTCGGCCACGACCCGCTGCTGCTCGTCGTCGCCGGCACCGAGGTCCCGGCCGGCGTGTCCGAACTCGAGTACGCGGGCGCCGTGATGGGCCGCCCGGTCGAGGTGATCCGCGGCGAGGTCACCGGCCTGCCGATCCCCGCCCACAGCGAGCTGGCCGTGGAAGGCTGGCTCTACCCCGACCGCAAGGAGCAGGAGGGGCCGTTCGGCGAGTGGACCGGCTACTACAGCGGCGGCACCGAAGCCGTGCTCACCATGGACATCGAGCGGATCTACCACCGCGACGACCCGATCCAGCTCGGTGCCCCGCCCGGAAAGCCGCCGCACGACTACTCGTACATGCGCAGCGTGATGAAGTCCGCCATGATCCAGGACGCGCTGATCAGGTCGGGACTCCCGGGCGTCGAGGGAGTGTGGGCCCACGAGGTCGGCGGCGGACGGCAGTTGCTCGCCGTCGCCATCCACCAGAGCTACGCCGGCCACGCCCGCCAGGCCGGATACCTCACCTCGCAGCTGCCGTCGGCCGCCTACATGAACAAGTTCGTGGTCGTGGTGGACGCCGACGTCGACCCGCGCAGCCTCAACGACGTGATGTGGGCGGTCTGCACACGTACGGATCCGGCCGACGACATCGAGACGATGCGGCAGACCTGGGGCAGCCGGGTCGACCCGCTGCGGGCACCGGGACTGCCCCCGTTCAACACCCGCGCCGTGATCGACGCCTGCCGCCCCTGGACCCGGCTGAAGGACTTCCCCCGGGTGGCGGAGGCGAGCCGGGAGCTGGTCGACCATGTGGTGCGGCGCTGGCCGGACGTCCTGGGCGGCACCTGGTGACGGCAGAGACCGCGCCGCCGGTCGCCGCCTACGGGTACCCGTCGATCAGCGACGGCACCCGGCGGCAGGAACTGCTGCGCATCCTCAAACGGAGCGTCGCCAGTGACAGCATCGCCGACGAGATCGCGGTCGCGGTCGCCACCGAGATCATCGAGGGCCGCCTGTCACCCGGCGACGACCTCAACTCCGTCGACCTGGCACGCACCTTCCGCAGCAGCCGCACCCCCGTCCGGGAGGCGCTGCTGGTCCTGGAGCGCGAGGGGTTCGTCGAGATCGCCGCCCGCCGCAGGCCGCGGGTCGCCCGGCTGGCGATCCGCGAGGTGCGCGAGCTCTACAGCCTGCGCGCCCACCTGTACGCCGTGGTCAGCCGCACCGTGGTCAAGGTCGCCAATGACGCCGACCTGGCCGGACTACGGGCCCATCAGCGCGCATTGGAGAGCGCCGCCGCCGAAGGGGACGTCGACCGCTACTTCTGGGCCAACGTCCGCTTCCGCAACGCCGAACTGGAGATCGCCCGCGACATCACCCTGCGCCGCGTCCTCGACACACTCGGCCTGCGCGCACTGCAACTGCGCCATCTCAGCCTCGCCCAACCCGGCCGGCTGGAGCCCTCGCTCGGCGACCACGCCCGCCTGGTACGCGCGTACGAGGACCGCGACGCCGGGCTCGCCGCCGCCCTCACCCAGTCACTGGTGCTCAGCGGACTCGCGGCGATCGAACGCTCGGGGTGGACCGGGAACCAGCCATGACGCTCCGTCAGCACCCCGCACCGCCGGCCCAGCCGACCCGAAGGAAGGTCATGGCAGTCCCCGTTCGCTTCACCCTCAACCACGAAGACGTCGAGATCCACGTCCAGGATCCCGCCGCCACCCTGCTCGACGTGCTCCGCCACGACCTCGGCCTGACCGGCACCAAGTCCGGCTGCGCCATCGGCTACTGCGGGGCCTGCACGGTCATCGTCGACGGCCAGGCGGTCCCGGCCTGCCTGCAGATGGTCGGCCTGCTCGACGGCCGCGACGTACGGACCATCGAGGACCTCAGCGGCCCCGACGGCCTCGATCCGGTCCAGAGCGCCTTCGTGAAGTGCGCCGGGCTGCAGTGCGGATTCTGCACCCCCGGCCATGTGATGGCGCTGCGGGCGCTCCTCGACGAGGAACCCGACCCTGGCGAGGAGCGGCTGCGGCAGACCGTGGACGGCAACTACTGCCGCTGCACCGGATACGTGAAGATCCTGGACTCGGCGCGTATGGCCGTATCCCTCGACCAGGCCCTCACGAAGGAGGCGCGCTGATGACCACGACGCACGCGCCGGTCACCGAACTCCCCCTGGACCGCGCCGTACTGCCCCCGGTGATCGGCAGCGCGGTCGAGCGGATCGACGCGGTGGAGAAGGTCACCGGCAAGTCCGTCTACGCGGCCGACACCCGGATCCCGCGGATGCTGCACGCGGCCGTGGTCCGTTCACCGCACGCCAGCGCCCGCGTCCTGGCGGTCGACACCTCCCGCGCCGAACGGGTGCCCGGCGTGCACGCGGTCATCACCGGCGCCGACACCGCACACGTCAAGTGGGGGGCGTTCCGGCCCGACCTCTACCCGCTCGCGGTCGAACGGGTCCGCTACGTCGGCGACGAGATCGCGGCCGTCGCGGCGGTCGACCTGGACACCGCCCGGTTCGCCGCCGAACTCATCTCCGTCGACTACGAAGTGCTGCCCGCGGTCCTCAGCCTGGACGCGGCGCTCGCCGACGGTGCGCCCCTCGTCCATGACGACGCGGCCGGCAACATCGCGCACGAGTTCGCCTTCGACCGCGGCGGCGCCGAGACCTGGTTCGAGCGCAGCGACGTCGTGGTCGAAGGCGTCTGGGAGAGCACCCGCCAGTGGCACGGCTCCATCGAGACCATCGGCTGCACCGCCGAATGGTCGCAGGACCGGGTCACGATGTGGGTGAACACCCAGACGCCCTTCCTGGCCCGGCAGCGCTACGCGACGGCCCTGGGTCTTCCGCTGCGCGCGGTCCGGGTCGTCCAGACCGAAGTCGGCGGCGGCTTCGGCGGCAAGTCCGGCGACGACAACACCTCGGTGATCTGCGCCATCCTGGCCCGGAAGACCGGGCGCGCGGTGCAACTGGTCAACACCCGCGAGGAGGAGTTCCTCGCCAGCCGACCCCGTATCCCGATGCGCTACCACGTCCGCCTCGGCTTCACCTCCGACGGACTGGTCACCGCCAAGGACATCGACCTCGTCGCCGACAACGGCGCCTACACCGGCAAGGCCCAGGCCGTCCTCGGCGCGGCCACCGTGCGGCACGACGCCCTCTTCAACTACCGTGCGGTGCGGGCCCGTTCCCGTCTCGTCTACACCAACCTGGTGCCGACCGGGGCCTTCCGCGGCTTCGGAAACCCCTCCGCGGACTGGGCCGTCGGCCAGGCGTGGGACCTCGCCGCGGCCGAACTCGGCATCGAGATACCCGACCTCTTCCTGCTCAACGCCGTCGAGGCCGGCAGCGTCTCCCCGCACAACCACCGGATCAGCAGCTGCGAGCTCAAACAGTGCATCCGCCGCGCCGCCAAAGCCATCGGCTGGTACGACAAGCGGGCCGCCCGCGTCCCCGGCCGGGGCCTGGCGATGGGTGTGAGCGTCCATGTCTCGGGCCGGCGCAGCTTCGGCGACTACGACGGCAGCTCCGCGATCGTCCGGCTGACCGAGGACGGCCGCGCCGCGGTCATCGTCGGCGAGGGCGAGATCGGCACCGGCGCGCGGACCACGCTGGCGCAGATCGCGGCGGCCGAACTCGGCCTCGCTGTCGCGGACATCACCGTCTCGCGGCCCGACACCGACCTCACCACCCACGCCCTGGGCGCGCTCGCCAGCCGCGTCACCTATGTGGCGGGCAACGCCGTGAAACGCGCCGCCGAGCAGGCGTGCGAGCGGCTGCTGGACGCCGCTTCGCGGCAGCTCGGCCGCCCGGCCGCAGAACTGTGGGTGGCCGACGGCGTGGTGCACGCCCCGGCGGGGCCGGACGACGAAGGACCGGTCCGTCTCCCCGTCGGCACGGTCGTCCGCGCCGAGCTCTACCGGCCGAACGGCGAGCCGATCGTCGGGCTCGGGTCCTTCGACAACCCGTCGGAATTCCCCGACCAGTTGCGGTACGGCAATGAGTCCGGTGCCTACAACTTCGTGGCGGAAGCCGCGGAGGTCGAGGTCGACCCGGCCACCGGCGCGGTGACCGTACGGGAACTCGCCGCGGCCGTCGACTGCGGGACGGTCCTCAACCCCCCGCTCGCCCAGGGCCAGGTGGAGGGCGCCATCGCGCAGGGGCTCGGCATGGCGATCACCGAACGCTTCGACTGGGACGCCGGGGCGCCGACCCGCCCGAGCTTCACCGACTACAAACTCCCGACCGCGGGGATCATGCCGGAACTCCACATCGAGTTCGCCGACTCCTACGAGCCCACCGGGCCGTTCGGCGCCAAGGGCGTCGGCGAGATCGCCCTCGACCCGGTCCCCTCGATCGTGGCGAGCGCGGTGGCCGACGCGGTGGGCGTACGCGTCCACGAACTGCCGATCACCGCCGAGAAGATCTTCTGGGGCATCCAGGAACGCGCCGCGGCGGCCGGCGGCGAACCGGCCGGCCGTCCCGGTGACGGGCCCGGTGCTGAATCCGCGGCCGGGCCGGCCGGCGGGACCGACGAGGGAAGCGACCACCGATGACCACGCTCCACCACGACCTGGCCGCCACTGATG
The DNA here is from genome assembly GCF_036227265.1 of Streptomyces sp. NBC_01476. Taxonomy (NCBI): domain Bacteria; kingdom Bacillati; phylum Actinomycetota; class Actinomycetes; order Kitasatosporales; family Streptomycetaceae; genus Streptomyces; species Streptomyces sp. NBC_01476. The sequence goes on from NZ_CP109446.1 coordinate 8,295,396, forward strand.
CCCCCCGCACGCCGGTCACCATGACGACCCCTGGCTCCCTCGGTGAAGCGCTCGCCCTGCTCGCCGGCGGTCAGGCCGCCGCGGTCGGCGGGGGCGTGGGCCACACGCTGGCCCGCCAGGCCCGGCGCCCGCCCCGGGCCACCACGCTGGTCCCGGTCGCGTCCCTGCCCGAACTCACCGCGGTCACCTGGTCGGACGACCACGTCACCGTCGGAGCGGGCCTGCGGCTGAGCGCCGTCGAGGCCGACACCCGCCTGCGGGCCGCCTGGCCGGTGGTCACCGAGGCCGTCGGCTCGGTCGCCACCGCCCGGATCCGCCGGATGGTGACCCTCGGCGGCAACATCGCCGCCGCCGACGACAGCCACGACCCGCCCGTGGCACTCGCCGCGGCCGGCGCCCTGCTCACCGTGCGCAGCGCCCGGTCCACCCGCACCCTGCGGATCACGGATGCGGCCGACCTGCGCGCCGGGGAACTGATCCAGGACATCCGGCTGCCGCTGCCCGCCCACGGCCAAACCGGCTCGGCGTACGAGAAGTTCCTCGTCCGCGGAGTGTGGGAGTACGCCTGCGTCAACGTGGCCGCCGTCGTGCACCTGGACGACTCCGGCACGGTGGAACGGCTCACGGTCGCCGTCGGATCGGTCACCGGCGGCCCCGTCCTGGTCGACCTCGCCGGCCTGCGGGGCGGCACCGTGGACAGCGCCCTGACCGAGGAGGCCGCCCGGCGCGCCGCGGCAGGCACCCGGCCCTACGGCGACGTGCGCGGCTCCGCACCCTACAAGTCCCGGATGATCGCCGAATTCACCCGCCGGGCCGTCACACGAGCGGCGCTGCGCGCCGCGGAAGGAGCCGGCCGATGACCGCCACCCCCGTCCACGGCGAGGCCACGACCCGGGACGGCGTCACGCTGTCCTACACCCGCCACCCGGCCCCCGAAGGTGCCCCGCGGATCGTCTTCGTCCACAGCCTGGCGCTGGACCGCTCGCTGTGGTCCGGAGTCACCGCCGCACTCGACGGCCGAGCGGAGACGGTCACCTACGACTGCCGTGGCCACGGCAGGTCGGGGAAGCCCGCCGGACCGTACACCACCGGGCAGTTCGCCGACGACCTCGCCGATCTGCTCGACCACCTCGGCTGGGCCGACACCGCCGTGGCGGGCTGCTCGATGGGCGGCTGCGTCGCGCAGGCCTTCGCCGCCCGCCACCGCGACCGCACGCGGGCCGCGCTCTTCATCGACACCACCGCCTGGTACGGCCCCACCGCCTCCCAGGACTGGGCCGGCCGGGCCGCCGCCGCGCGGGAGAAGGGCCTGCCTTCCCTCATCCCCTTCCAGCTCACCCGCTGGTTCGGCGACGCCTTCCGCCAGGCACAGCCGCAGCTGATGAACCGGCTCACCGAGGTCTTCACCGCCAACGACTCCGACGCCTACCAGGCGACCTGCACCATGCTCGGTGCCGCCGACCTGCGGCAGTCCGCGTCCTTGATCCCGCACCCGGCCGCCGTACTGGTGGGGGAGGACGACCAGGCCACTCCTCCGGCGATGGCCCGGGACCTCGCGGACCGGATCGGGGACGGCCCCGCCGTGGTCGTCCCCGGCACCCGCCACCTCACCCCCTTGGAGAACCCCGCGGTCGTCGTGGACGCCCTGACCCGCCTGCTCGACCGCGCGGCAGCCGGGAGCCGGTCATGAACGGCCCCATCAGCGGCCCGGTGGGCGCCCCTGCCGGCGGCCCCGCCGGCCCCGTGGTGGATGTCCACGCCCACCACGTCGGCGCGCCCGCGATCGAGCGCATCCAGGCCGAGGGCGCCGCCCATGGCGTGCGGATCGTCAAGCAGGAGACGGGAGTGCGGGTCGAGGTGGCCGGCCGGCTCAGCGGTCTCCCGCTGATCCCCCCGCTCAGCGATGTGCCGGCCCGTCTCGCCTGGATGGACGCGGCGGGCGTCGACGTCCAGCTCGCCGCACCCTGGATGGACCTGGCCGGCTACGAACTCGACGGACCCGACGGCCTCTGGCTCGCCCGGGTCCAGAACGACTCGCTGGCCGCTCTGGTGGCCGGGCACCCCGACCGGTTCCGGGCCGCGGCCGCCGTACCGCTGCAAGAACCCGGCCTGGCCGCCGGCGAAGTGCGCCGGGCGGTCGGCGAACTCGGCCACCGGGCGGTGCAGATCGGCGCCCGGGTCGGCGAACAGGGGCTGGACGACGCCCGCTTCGATGTCTTCTGGGACGCGGTCGAAGAGCTGGACGTGCCGGTGATCGTGCACCCGGCCGAACTCGACGTGCCCGAACGGAGCAGACGGCTCTTCCTGCACATCCTGGTCGGCAACCCCGCCGAGACCACCTTCGCCGCGGCGGCCCTGATGCTCGGCGGGGTGCTGGAGAACCATCCGCGGCTGCGGGTGCTGCTGGTGCACGGCGGCGGCTTCGTACCCTTCCAGATCGGCCGGCTGGACCGCGGCTTCACCGCCGCACCGCCCGCCTTCCGCGCCCGGGGCAGCCTCGCCCCGCGCCGGCTGCTGGACCGGCTCTGGTTCGACTCGGTGCTGCACGACGACGACGCGCTGCGGCACCTGGTGGACTTCGCGGGCGCGGAGCGTGTCGTGCTGGGCAGTGACTACCCGTTCCCGATGCGCCTTGACCGGCCCGTCGGCGCGCTCGACGCGGCCGGCCTGGACGGCAAGGACCGCGACACCGTCACCGCCGCGGCCGGTCTCCTCGGCACCCTCAGCCCGGTGAACCCGGCCACCCCGAGCGCTCCACCGCGGCCAGCCCCCGGCGGACGATGGACTGCGTGAGGGCGGCGGCCAGTTCGGCCTCACCGTCGGCGTACGCCCGCACCAGCCTGCGGTGGTCGTCCGCCGACGTGTCGAGGCGCCCGGGCAGCGACAGGCTCAGGTGCCGCAACTGCAGGGTGCGCACCCCGACCGAGTCCAGGACGTTGCGGACCGTCTCGTTCCCGGCCAGCCGGGCCTCGGTGTTGCGGAACTCCACGACGAGCCAGAAGTACCGCTCCAGGTCCCCGGCCGCCGCGGCCTCCTCCAGCCGGGCCTGGATGCCGTGGAAGACCTCGATCTGCCCGGGCGTGGAGTGTGCGACCAGCCGCCGGCTCACCAGGCCGTACAGCTCACCGCGCAGCTCGTACATCTCGCGGACCTCGGTGAGCCCCAGCCGGCGCACCCGGGGCCGCTTGCGGGCGGCGATCTCGACCAGCCCTTCGCGCTCCAGGGTCTGCAGCGCCTCACGGACCGGGGTGCGGCTGCTGTTGAACCGCCGGGCCAGCTCGACTGAGTTGAGGTCGTCGCCGGGCTTGAGCCGGCCCTCGACGATCCCGGAGCCGATCGCGACCAGGATCTGCGCGCTGACACTGTCCATCTCCTCGGACCGCCCCAGCACCCGCAGGATCTCCCGCTCCCCGGCCGTCAGCGCGGGTCCGGCCGGCTTCCCGCCGTCGACCGCCATCGTCACGCACCGCCTCAACCCTCGTCGCTGACTGTCGAAAGGTCCCTCATGGATCACCACATCACATCACGGGTGCCCTGGGTCGTCGGAATCACGGGAGCCAGCGGTACGCCCTACGCCGCGGCCGTGCTGCGGGCGCTCCTCGACGCCGGCGAGGCGGTCGACCTGATCGTCAGCCAGGCGGCGCGGCTGACGCTGGCCGACGAGACCGGCCAGTCCTTCCGCGAGGCGCACTGGCGCACCGACGTGAAGGCGTTCATCGGGCGCGACCCGGGCGACATGGTGCTCTGGCGGGCCGCTGACTTCACCGCAGGACCGGCCAGCGGCACCTACCGTACCCGCGGCATGATCATCGTGCCCGCCACCACCGCGGTGGTCGCGGGCGTCGCCACCGGGATGAGCAAGGACCTGGTCCAGCGTGCCGCGGACGTGACCTTGAAGGAGCGCAGGCCGCTGGTCCTGGTGCCGCGCGAGACACCCCTGCGCCGGGTCACCCTGCAGCAGATGGCAGACCTGTCGGGCGAGGGAGCGGTGATCCTGCCGGCGTCTCCCGGTTTCTACGCCGGAGCCCGCGATGTGGCGCAACTGGTCGACTTCGTCGCCGGGAAGGTGCTTGACGTGATCGGTGTCCCGCACCGGCTCTCCGAGCGGTGGAGCGGGCGGCTCGGCGCCGGGCGGGCCGGAGCGGAGCCCGGTGCGGAAACGCGGGAGCGGGAGGCGTCGGAGCAGTGGGCCGGGGACGGATCACGCGACCGCGCCGGCGGCGCGGACCGGGAGCCGCGGGAGTCCCGCGATGCGTGAGCTGCTGAGCGCGCTGCGCGGCCGGCTCGACGACGGGACGCCGTTCGCCGTTGCCACCGTCGTCGGTGTCCGGGGCAGCGCCCCGCGCCGGCCGGGCGCGGCGATGGCGGTGACCGCCGACGGCCGGGTGACCGGCAGTGTCTCCGGTGGCTGCGTCGAGGGCGCGGTGTACGAAGCCGCGAGCGAGTCGCTGGGCACCGGCGCCGCACAGCTCCACACCTACGGCATCAGCGACGACGACGCCTTCGCGGTCGGCCTGACCTGCGGCGGGACCCTCCAGATCCTGGTCCGCCCGTACACCGACGCGCAGCCGCGCCGCGCGCTGTCTGTCCTGCTGGAGGCGCTGGACCGCGCCGAGCCCGTCGCGCTCGCCACCGTCATCGGCGGGGCCGCGCCGCTGGGCGCCCAGCGCGTGATCGGAACCGGCCACGCCACCGGCACGTGCGGCGACCCCGGCCTCGACCACGCCGTCACCGAGGACGCGCGCGGACTGCTCGCCCAGGGGATGACGGGCGTCCAGAGCTACGGCGCCCACGGCGAGCGGCGGATGGCGGACGTCTCGGTCTTCGTCCAGGCGTTCGCGCCGCCGCCGCGCATGCTGGTCTTCGGTGCGATCGACCATGCCGCCGCCACCGCCCGGATGGGCTCCTTCCTCGGCTACCGGGTCACCGTCTGCGACGCCCGCCCGGCCTTCGCCACCCCGGAGCGCTTCCCCTTCGCCGACGAGGTGGTGCGGGCCTGGCCGCACGAGTACCTGGCCGGCACCGAGGTCGACGAGCGGACCGTGGTGTGTGTCCTCACCCACGACCCGAAGTTCGACATTCCGCTCCTGCGCACCGCGCTGCGCACCCGGGCCGGCTACATCGGGGTGATGGGCAGCCGCAGGACCCACGAGGACCGCAACGCGCGGCTGCGCGAGGAGGGCGTCAGCGAGCGGGAGCTGGCCCGGCTGGCGTCCCCCATCGGTCTCGACCTGGGGGCCCGCACCCCCGAGGAGACCGCGGTGTCCATCGCCGCGGAGATCGTCCGGGCCCGCTGGGGCGGCAGCGGACGGCCGCTCGCCGAGCTGACCGGCGCCATCCACCGGCCCGGCCGGGACGGGGCGGACCCCGCCTTCGCGCAGGTGGCCGAGGCGGAGGCGTAACGCTCCCGCCTGCCCGGATCACCGGGACGGACAGCCATATATCGCCCGAATGGTGCCCCGTGCCTACCGTGGAATGAGGTTCTCTCCAGCAGGAGGTACACATGCGGGCAGCGACACTGGGCCCCCAGGCCCGTACGGACGCGCTCTCCCGGATGGCCGAGCACGAGCTCGACGTCCTGGTGGTGGGCGGCGGCGTGGTGGGCGCGGGATCGGCCCTGGACGCGGCCACCAGAGGTCTGGTCACCGGCCTCGTCGAAGCCCAGGACTGGGCGGCGGGCACGTCCAGCCGTGCCACCAAGCTGATCCACGGCGGGCTGCGCTACCTGGAGATGCTCGACTTCGCACTGGTCCGCGAGGCGATCAAGGAACGCGGCCTGCTCCACCAGCGTCTCGCCCCCCACCTGGTGAAACCCGTCCCCATCCTCTACCCGCTGCAGCACCGCGGCTGGGAGCGCCTCTACGTGGGCGCCGGCATCGCCCTCTACGACGCCATGGCGGTGACCTCCGGCTACGGCAGCGGCCTGCCGCTCCACCGGCACCTCTCGCGCCACCACGCGCTGCGCATCGCCCCGGGGCTGAAGAAGGAAGGGCTGGTCGGCGCGATCCAGTTCTACGACGCCCAGGTCGAGGACGCGCGCCTGGTCACCACCGTCATCCGGACCGCCGCCTCCTACGGCGCCATGGTCGCCAACCGCGCCCGGGTCTCCCGCTTCCTGCGGGCGGACGGCCGCGTGGTCGGAGCGGTGGTCGAGGACACCGAGACCGGCAGGCGCTACGAGATCCGCGCCCGCCGGGTGGTCAACGCGACCGGCGTGTGGACCGACGACATGCAGGAGCTGATCGAGGAGCGCCCGCCGATCACCATCAAGGCGTCCAAGGGCGTACACCTCATGATCCCCAAGGACCGCATCCGGTCCGACACCGGGATGATCCTGCGCACCGAGAAGAGCGTCCTGTTCGTCCTCCCCTGGGGCAGGCACTGGATCGTCGGCACCACCGACACGCCCTGGACCCTGGACAAGGCCGACCCGGCGGCCTCCGAGGCCGACATCGACTACGTCCTTGAGCACGTCAACGAGGTGCTCGCCACCCCGCTGACCAAGGACGACATCGAGAGCGTCTACGTGGGACTGCGGCCGCTGATCTCCGCCGCGGAGCAGGCGACGGTCAAGCTCTCCCGGGAACACGCGGTCACTCAGCCGGCGCCCGGCCTGATCGTGGTGGCCGGCGGCAAGTTCACCACCTACCGGGTGATGGCCAAGGACGCGGTCGACGAGGCGGTGCGCGACTTCCCCGCCAAGGTGCCGGAGTCCTGCACCGAGAGCGTCCTGCTCCTGGGCGCCGACGGATACCGCGCGCTGCTCAACAACCGCCGGCTGCTGGCGGAGCGGAACGGCATCCACGAGGTGTGGGCCGAGCACCTGGTCAACCGGTACGGGACACTCTCCGAGGAACTCTTCGAGCTGATCAGGGGGGACCGCGGCCTCGGCGAACCGCTCCAGGACGCCGCCGGCTACCTGCGGGCGGAAGTCGTCTACGCCGTCACCCATGAAAGCGCCCGGCACCTGGACGACGTACTGGTCCGCCGGACCCGGATCAGCCTGGAGACCTTCGACCGCGGCACGAAGAGCGCGCGGGAAGTCGCCGAACTCATGGCAAGCCTCCTGGGCTGGGACGACGCGGAGACCGAGAAGGAGATCCAGAACTACGTGGACGGCGTCGCCGCGGAGCGGGCCGCCGAGCACCAGCCCGACGACGCCAGCGCCGACGAGGCCCGGCTGCGCGCCCCCGACATCGTGCCGATGCGCTGACCGGCCGGCCGCGGTCGCCGCACCCCCCCGTGGGCCGCGGCGCCGTATCCGGCCGGGAGCGACGGGCCGGTAGCGGCTTCGGGTGATTGCCGGCGGGCAGTGCTGGACAGGAGTGCCGACATGAGCAAGGTCTGGTTCATCACGGGTACTTCACGCGGCTTCGGCCGGGAGTGGGCGGAAGCCGCGCTGGAGCGCGGGGACAGCGTCGCCGCCACGGCCAGGGACGCGACGAGCCTCAAACCGCTCGTGGACGCCTACGGCGAGAAGGTGCTGCCGCTCACCCTGGACGTGACCGACAAGAGCGCCGTCGACGCGGTGGTGGCGCGCGCCCACGCCCACTTCGGCCGCCTCGACGTCGTGGTCAACAACGCCGGCTACGGCCTTTTCGGCACCATCGAGGAAGTCAGCGAGGAGCAGGCCCGTGCGCAGATCGAGACGAACCTCTTCGGCGCGCTGTGGGTGACCAAGGCGGTGGTGCCGATCATGCGGGAGCAGGGCAGCGGCCACATCATCCAGGTCTCGTCCATCGGCGGCATCACCGCCTTCGCCAACGTCGGTCTCTACCACGCCTCGAAGTGGGGCCTGGAAGGCTTCAGCCAGGCACTGTCCCTGGAGGTCGAGCCCTTCGGCGTCCATGTGACCGTGGTGGAGCCCACCGGCTACAGCACGGACTGGGCGGGCAGCTCGGCCGTGCACGCCGACCCGATCCCGGTCTACGACGAAGCGCGCGCCGCCCGCGCCGCCAGGACCCAGCCCGGCATGATCGGCGACCCGAAGGCCACCCGGGAAGCGATCCTCGACATCGTCGACGCCGAACAGCCGCCGCTGCGCGTCCTGTTCGGCAAGGGACTGCTGGCACGCGTCCAGGAGGAGTACGGCAAGCGGCTGGCGACCTGGGAGCAGTGGAACGACCTCTCCGAGCGCGCGCACGGAACCCCCGGCGCGTAGCGGTTGTGGGCCAGGGGAGCCGGGCGAATGATGGAGGAAGAGGCCCTCGACGCGCGGTGGGGGTGAGCGTGCCCTCCCGCGGGCGGGGCCGAGACCACCGAAGCAGAGGAGGAGCCATGCAAGCGCACGAAGGGGACGTGCTGCGCTTCGTCGGCAGGACGGTGGGCACTCCGGAACACCACGCGACGGTCCTCGAAGTGGTCGGTGACCACGGCGAGCCCCCGTACCGGGTCCGTTTCGACAACGGCCGGGAGGCCGAGGTCTGCCCGGGCTCCGACTGCGTCCACGAGCACCACGCCGGCGGCCGTACCGCCGCGGACTGACGGCCGACGAGCGCCGCACCAATCGCCAGAAATAAGTACAAACCACCCTAGTCTTCGCCTATGACGACCGAGCTGCCGTTTGACGACGTCCGGGACTTCGAGAACGCCGACCGCGGGTTCGTCGCGGGCCCCGCCGCACCGCAGGTGGCCGACGCCCGCGGGGCGGTGGTCTGGGACACCGACGCGTACGCCTTCCTGGAGGCGGACTGCCCCCCGACCGCGGACCCGAGTCTGTGGCGGCAGGCACGCCTGTGCGCCCGCAGCGGCCTGTACCAGGTGACCGAGGGCGTCTACCAGGTACGCGGCCTGGACATCTCCAACATGACGCTGATCGAGGGCGACCGCGGGGTGATCGTCGTCGACCCCCTGATCTCGGTGGAGACCGCCGCCGCGGCCCTCGACCTGTACCGGCGGCACCGCGGCCGGCGCCAGGTCACCGCGATGATCTACACCCATCCGCACGCCGACCACTTCGGCGGCTCCCGGGCGATCGTCCCCTACGGCAGGGAGAGCGACATCCCGGTGCTGGCACCGGCCGGCTTCCTGGAGCACGCGGTCAGCGAGAACATCTACGCCGGCGGTGCGATGTCCCGCCGCGCCGTCTACATGTACGGCGTCGGGCTTCCCAAGGGCCCGGCCGGGCAGATCGGCACCGGCCTGGGCGGCGTGACCTCGTCCGGCACGGTCAGCCTGGTCCCGCCGACCATCGACGTCACCCACACCGAGCAGGAGGAGACGATCGACGGGGTGCGGATCGTCTTCCAGCTCACCCCCGGGACCGAGGCACCGGCGGAGATGAACTTCCTGCTCCCCGGCCACCGGGCACTGTGCATGGCCGAGAACGCCACCCACACCCTGCACAACGTCCTCACCCTCCGCGGCGCGGTGGTCCGTGACGCCCGCGTCTGGGGGCAGTACCTGAGCGAGACCATGGACGTCTTCGCCGGGCAGGCCGATGTTGTCTTCGCCTCGCACCACTGGCCCACCTGGGGCGAACCGGAGGTCACCGAGTTCCTCACCGCCCAGCGCGACGCGTACGCCTACCTGCACGACCAGACCCTCCGCCTGCTCAACCGCGGCCTGACCGGACCGGAGATCGCCGAGACGATCACCTTGTCGCCCGCCCTGGAGCGGACCTGGTCGGCCCGCGGCTACTACGGCTCGGTCTCGCACAACGTGAAGGCGATCTACCAGCGCTACATGGGCTGGTTCGACGGCAACCCCGCCCACCTGTGGGAACACCCCCCGGTCGAACTCGCCAAGCGCTACGTGGCCGACTACGGGGGCGTGCGGGCGATCACCGAACGGGGCCAGGAGTACGCCGCACAGGGCGACCTCCGCTTCGCCGCCACGCTGCTCAACCACGCGGTCTTCGCCCACCCCGGCAACGCCCAAGCCCGCGAGGCACTGGCGTCGGTCTACGACCGGCTGGGCCACGGCGCCGAGAACGCCACCTGGCGCAACTTCTACCTCACTGGTGCGATGGAGCTGCGCGGCACCCTCGCCAAGGTCTCCGTCGACCCGGCCAACCCAGAAGTGGCGATGGCCATGACGGTCGATCAGCTCATCGACTCCCTCGCCGTCCGCATCGACGGCCCCCGGGCCTGGGACACCGAACTCACCATCGACTGGCACCTCACCGACGAGCAGCGCATCTGGCGCCTGACCCTCTCCAACGGCGCCCTCACCTACCGCTCCGCCCGCGCCGCCCGCCGCCGTACCGGCCGCCCCGACCTGACGATGACCCTCACCAAGCCCCAGCTCCTCGCTGTCCTGGCCGGTCACGGCCTGGACACCGTCACCACCCAGGGCGACCCGACCGCCCTCACCCGCCTGACCGCCCTGCTGGACACCCCCGACCCGAACTTCCCGATCATCACCCCCTGAGCCGCCCGGACCGCCGGGAGCCGCCGCCGCGGGGCGGGCGCGGCACCCGCCCGATCAGCCGCACGCCCAGGGCCCGTTCCAGCGCCTGGAACTGGTGCGACAGGCCCGGCTGGGTGACATGCAGGAGTTCCGCCGCCCGGGAGAAGGACCCCTGCTCCACGATGGCCACGAAGTACTCCGGTTGCCTCAGCGTGACATCCATGCGCTGAGCTTGTGCAAAACCGAAACTGCCGTCGTTGGACACATGGACCAGCCCGGCGAATGCTGGAGGAGGAGCCGGGCACCGCACGTAGCAGGAACCGCCGGAACCGTCCGCACCGCACGAAGGAGCACACGATGAGCACGATGCGCGCGATCGCGTCCTACAGGGGTCTGCCGATCGACGACCGGGAGAGCCTGCAGGACGTCGAGGTCCCCACTCCGCAGGTGGGTCCCCGGGACGTACTGGTCCGGGTGCAGGCGGTCTCGGTGAACCCGGCGGATGTGAAGTCCCGCGCCGGCCTGGCGCCGACCACCGAGCCGCGGATCCTCGGCTTCGACGCGGCCGGCGTGGTGGAAGCCACCGGGCCGGAAGTCACCACCCTCTCGGTGGGCGACGAGGTCTGGTACGCGGGCGACATCACCCGCCCCGGTGCCAACGCCGACCTGCACGCCGTGGACGAACGGATCGTCGCCCGCAAGCCCGCCTCCCTCAGCTTCGCCGAAGCCGCCGCGATGCCGCTCACCACGATCACGGCCTGGGAGACGCTCTTCGAACGGTTCGCGCTGACCAAGGACTCCACCGGCACCCTGCTGGCGCTGGGCGCGGCCGGCGGTGTCGGCTCGATCATGATCCAGCTCGTCAAGGAGCTCACCGGGGTGCGGGTGCTCGCCTCCGCCACCAGGCCCGAGTCCCAGGAGTGGGTGAAGCAGCTGGGCGCCGACGGGATCGTCGACCACCACGACCTCGTCGCCTCCACGCGGGCGGTGGCCCCCGACGGCGTCGACTATCTCTTCAGCCCGCACTCGCGCGGCAACATCGAGGCGTTCGCCGAGATCGTGCGGCCCTTCGGCCACATCACCGCGATCGACGAGCCCGAGGGGCTGGATCTGCTGCCGCTGAAGGCCAAGAGCATCGCCTGGCACTGGGAGTTGATGTTCACCCGGTCCATCTTCCGGACGCCGGACATGTTCGAGCAGAAGAAGCTGCTGGAGACCGTCGCCGGGCTGGTCGACGACAAGCGGATCCGGACCACCCTGACCCGGACCATCGACGACTTCTCCGCCGCCGGCCTGCGCGAGGCCCACCGCCTGGTCGAGTCCGGCCGCAGCACCGGCAAGGTCGTGGTCACCCGCTGATCCCGCCACCGCCGTCGGCCGGGGGCGCCCCCCGGCCGTACCGCACGGCGGACGTACGCCCGCGAACGCCTTCCCCTTGCACGGACCTTGACGGACTCCGCCCGGGTCGCCAAGAATCGAGCCGATTCTGACAACGTTGTCGGAACGCTTCGAGGAGGGACCTCCCGTGCCCCACGATCCCGCCGGACTCGGCAGGCGCCGTTTCGCCCAACTCGCCGGACTGACAACCCTGCTGGCCGCGGCGCCGCTGTCGCTCGGCGAAGGGCGGGCCGTCGCAGCCCCCCTGACAGGGCCCGGTTCCACGGCGGCCCAGGCACTCGCGCCCGGCCAGGACCCCGTCGCCGACGCCTACTACCAGGCCCTGCTCACCCACACCCGGTGGGCCGAGACCCAGTGGAACACGACGGCCGGCCACTACACCGCCACCGACTACGGATTCGCCGTCGTCCTCGGCAACGCCGTCCTGCTGACCCGGGGTCCGTACGACGCGGACCGCGCCGGCACCGACCGGGCGACGCTGCTCTCCCGCACCCTCGCCACGATCGAGCACTTCGCCGCGTCCAACCGCCTCACGGGCGGTACGGAATGGGGCCGGACCCTCTTCTTCGACACGACCTTCCAGCTCTACTTCGTGCTCGCCGCGCGGCTGCTGTGGGACCGACTGGACGCCGTCACCCGGCAGAACATCGACACCATCGTGCGCGAACAGGCCCAGTTCACCACGTCGCTCGGCACCGCCGCCGACCCCGCCTCGGCCGGCTGGACGACCAACGGACTCACCGGCGGCTTCGTCGGTGACACCAAACTGGAGGAGATGGGCGTCTACGCCCAGTCCCTCGCCCCCGGACTCGCCTGGGCGTCCGACGATCCCCGCAGCGCCGACTGGAACGCGGCCTTCGGACGGTGGAGCCGCAACGAGACCGGCCTGCCGGCCGCCGACCGGGCCAACCCGGCACTGGTCGACGGCGTCCCGGTGAACGCCAACACCGCGCAGAACCTGTACGACACCTTCATCGTCGAGAACCACAACTCCTTCGGCCCCCACTACCAGGAGGAGCTGTGGCGGACCTCCGGCCGTAACGCGGTCCACTTCATCACCGCGGGACGCCCGTTGCCGCAGGTCCTCACCGCGCAGCCGAACGCCGGGCCGCTGTGGCGCACCCTGCTGATGGTGATGAGCGACGCCGGCGAACCCCTGATGCCCATGGTCGCGGACCGCGAGCACCTGTACGGCCGCGACGTCATCCCGCTGGCCTTCCTCGCCCAGGTCACCGGAGACCGGGCCGCCGCCTGGGCGGAGGCCGCGATGGCCGCCCGGCTGGCCCCCTACCAGGCGTACCAGCCGGTCTACCGGCTGGCGAAGTTCTCCGGCGAGGCGAAGTACGAACCGGAGGCCAGGGCCGAAGTCGCGATCAGCTACCTGCTGCACGAGTGGCGGTCCCGGAACGGCGGGGTCGTGCGACCGCTCCCGGACGACGAGATGTTCGCCCGTGCGAGCGGGGTGAAGGACTTCGGCACCGGCCCGGGCCTGGTCGCGCACCAGACGCCGGCCGCCTGGGCCGCCTCGGTCAGCAAGCCGGGGTTCGTGAAGTTCGCCTGGCAACCCGCCCACGACGACTGGCTGTTCGCACTGAGCGGCGGTACCCCGATGTTCCTGCCGTCCACCGGCGCGAAGGTCGTCAAGCGCGCGGTGACCACCTACCGGAAGGTGCGCGACGGGCTGGACGCGACGGCCACCGTGCTCAGCCTCGACTCGGGGTTCGCCGGCTTCACCACCCTGCCGTCGGGCGCCGTGGTCTACGCCACCAGCGGCACCGCGGCCGGCGAGGGCCATCTGCAGATCCAGAACCTGACCATGCCCGGCGTCGCCGGGCTGGACGGCAGCCGGACCTACACCGCCGCCGAAGGCACCGCCGAGGTGGCCTCGCAGGACAGCGGGAACACCGGGCCCGGCACCGGCGCCCGGGTCGACGAGGTGCCGCTGTCCCGCGCCTCCTACCGCTACGTACGGATGCAAGGCGTCTCCGGGAACCCGCAGTACGGCTACTCGCTCTTCTCCTTCGAGGTCCGCGACGGCGCCGACGGCCCCGACCTGGCCAGGGGAACCACCGCCACCGCCTCGTCCGCCGACACCGGCAAGGGCGCCGCGCTGGCGGTGGACGGCGACCCGGCCACCCGCTGGGCCGTCGCCGTCGCCGAACGCACCCGCGGCGACAGCTGGCTCACCGTCGATCTGGGCCGGGCCACCGCGTTCGACCGCGTCACCCTCAGCTGGGAGACCGCCTCCGGCCGCGCCTACCGCGTCCAGGGCTCCCAGGACGGTCAGTCCTGGACCGACCTGGCACGCTTCCCGGTGGCCGACCTCACCAGCCGTGGCGGCTGGCTCTGTGTCGACGGCCGGGCCGGACTCGTGGTGCGCGGCGCGGCCAACCCGCTCTCGGTCTACGGCGACCTGGTGGTCCTGTCCGACGGCCCCGCCGAGCCCCTGGTCGTCGAGGGGCTGCCCGCGTGCGGCCCGGCCGAGGCCAGAGCCGCCGCCGCACAGGCAGGTCCGACCGCGCAGCACCCCGCGGTCCGGGCCGGCACGGCGGGTGGCCACCTCAGCCTCTTCAACCTCTCCGCCGGCCCCGTCACCACGGTCGTGTCGGTCCCGGGGGAGCCCACCCGGGTACGGCTCTTCGCCGGCCACCAGACGGTGACCGCGACCGGCACCGACTACAAGGCGGAGCTGGACGGGGCCTGCGCGGCGGTCGCCGCGACGCGCTTCACCCTGCGCTCGCGCACCGGCGGCCGGGTCCCGGCGGGCATCGAGGCGTATGCCGCCGACGCGGCGACCGTAGAGCTCAGGGGACCGGACTGCCGTCTGGTGGTCACCACCCCGGGCGGCCGCAGCGTGCCGGTCGAGCTCCGCAGGGGACGTACCGCCCAGGTGACCGTCCCCGGCACCACCCCCTTCCCGCTGGCCGACGCGGCGCTGGGCTGCGAGACCTTCCCCAACGGGCCGCTCCCCACCGGCATGTCGGACCCCGCCGCCGCTGTCGACGGCGACCCGGCGACCTCGTGGCGCCCCGGCCCGTCCCACGGCCGGATGGTGGTGGACCTCGGCTCCCCGACGCCGCTGCGCCAGGTGCGCGCCCAGTGGACCGGTGGCCGTGTCCCCGCCGCGGTGGTCGAGTTCAGCACCGACGGGCTCACCTACACCGCCGCCGGCTCCCTGCACACCCGTGGCCGCACCGCCACCCGCGACATCCGTACGACCGCCCGCTATGTGGCCCTCACCGTCCCCGGCTGGACCACGAGGCACGCGGCCCTCGCCGGGCTGTCGGTGGTTCCGCAGTAGGGCCTGCCCGAAAACCGAGGCCGGTGGCCGCCCCCGAAGAGGGCGGCCACCGGCCTGCGGCGGGTGCGCGCGGATGTCCTGGTCCCGGACGTTCAGCGGATGTCCCGGCCACGGACGTTCACACGGACGTCAGCGGTTGAGCAGCCAGTCCACCAGGGCCCGGGCCGCACCGGAGGCGGCGCCGGCCGCGATCCGGCCGATGAGCTGCCCGCGCCAGGCGCGCGCGGTGGTGAGGACGGACTTCCTGGGCGTGCCGGGCGTTGCGGGCGTGGCGGGCATGGCGGTCTCCTCCGGGCGGGCCGAGCGGCGGAGTGCGGTCGGCGGTGCGGCCATAGCCCGGCTTCCGGGTGGTTTCCGGCGAAGTCCCGCCGGGCCAACGGGTCGTGGATACGCTGGCCGGACAGGGGGCGCGCACTTTTCCGGGTGGAGGTCAGTCCGGAAGGCGGAGGCGGGGATGGGCGAGGACACGGACCGGTTCCATCGCCAGTTGCGGACGCTGTACGAGGCCGCGGGCGCCCCACCGCTGAGCCGGCTGGTCGCGCTCGGCCGCGAGCAGACGCCGCGGCTGCCCATCTCCGACACGACGCTCAGCGCGTGGCTGAACGGTGAGGCGGTCCCCGGCGCAGGCTCCACGGCCTACTTCATGGTGCTGGTCGCCTTCCTGCGTGCCCGTGCGGGCACCGGTCCTTCCGACGGACGCTGGACCCGGCTCCTCGGCCTGGCCCGCGCCGACCGGGACTCCCGACGCGGCGGGCGCCCACGCCGCACCGACCGCGAGCAGGAACGGGGTCCGGTCACCCTGCCGGCGGAGCCCGCGGTGTTCAGCGGCCGGCAGGAAGCGACGGCGGAACTCCTGGAGTGGCTGGACCCGGACCGCACCCCCGGCCGTACCGCCGCCGGGGACGCCGGGGACGCCGGGGACGCCGGGGATGCCCGTGACGCCGGAGACGCCGGAAACGGTGCGGGAACGGCCGGCACCGGCAGGCAGACCGGCGACGCCACGGACATGGGTCTCCACCCGGACGCCCGCCCCGCCGTATGGCAGCACACCGCCGTCGTCGTCACCGCGATGGCCGGAATGGGAGGGGTCGGCAAGACGGCGCTCGCGCTGCACGCCGCCCACCGCGCGGCTCGCAACGGATGGTTTCCCGGCGGAGTCCTGTTCGCGGACCTGCGCGGGTACAGCCAGGACGCCCCGGTGGAGGCGGCCACCGTCGCCGATCAGCTGCTGCGCGCGCTCGGGGTCACGGGGAAGGACCTGCCCAGCACCCCTGCGGAGAAGATCGACGCCTGGCGGCTGGCGCTCGCGCGGCTCGCCGAGCAGGGCCGCCCCTTGCTGGCGGTACTGGACAACGTGCGCACCGTGGGCCAGGTCGCCCCGTTGTTACCGCCCGCGGGACCGCACCGGGTACTGGTCACCTCGCGGCAGATCCTCGCCACTCTCGGCGCGCGGCGGCTCGAACTCGCCCCGCTGGAACCGGCGGAGGCGGTCGCGCTGCTCGACGAGATCCTGCGCACGGACGCTGCGGAGGACGACCGGGTCACCGAGCAGGCGCGGGACGCGGCCCGGATCGCGGAGCTGTGCGGACGGCTGCCGCTGGCGTTGCGGATCATCGGCGCGCTGCTGGCCGAGGACCGGGACCGGCCGCTGCACGACCAGGCGGAGGAACTGGCGGCGGCCCGGCTGGACGTCCTCGCCCTGGACGACACCGACGACCAGGGCAGGCTGCTGGAGGTGCGGACCGTCTTCCACCTTTCCTACCGCCACCTGTCCCCGTCCCGGGCGCGAGCCTTCCGGCTGCTGTCCGCGGCACCGGGCCCGGACATCGCCACCCCTGCCGCCACCGTGCTGCTCGGCGAAGGGACCGGCACCCGCCGCCTGCTGCGCGATCTGGCCCGCGCCCACCTGCTGGAGCACCGGGCGGCCGAACGATGGTCGATGCACGACCTGTTACGGCTCTACGCCGCCGAACTCGGCGGGGAATGTGCGGCCGCGGACCGGCGTACGGAGGCGGTGGGCGGCCTTCTCGGCCACTACCTGGAACAGACCCGTGCCGCCGCTTCCCACCTTGAGGGGGACCGCGGCGATGCCCGTTTCCCCGACCGGCAGCACGCCCTGGCCTGGCTGACAGCGGAGCGCCAGAACCTCGTCGCGGGCGTCGTGGAGCAGGTGCACATCCACCTGCTGACCGTCGTGGAACTCGGCGACGCGCTCAGGGTCTTCCTGACGCGGTACCGCTGGACCGAGGACATGATCAGCGTCACCCGGGCCAAGCTGAGCGGCGTCGTCGCGCTGCGCGCGCGGGCCGCCGAGACGGTCGCCCAGGACGTCCTCGCTGATCAGTTCCGAGGACTGGAGGCCGACGCGCTGAACGGTCTCGGCCTCGCGCTGGGCGACGCCCGCAGATTCCCCGAGGCCATGGAGGCGCATGCCGAGGCACTCCGTCTGGCCCGGGAGTCCGGCGACAGCCACCGGGAGGCCATGGCGCTGAACAACGTCGCTCTCGTGCTCCTGGGCGTGCGCCGCTTCGACGACGCCGTCGCGCCGCTCACCCGGGCCGCCGCGATCCACCGCGAGGCCGGGGACCTGCGCGACGAGGGGCGGGCGCTGGCCAATCTGGGAACCGCGCTGATGCGGCTGGGCCAGGACGCGGAGGCGTACGACGTGCTCGGCCGGGACCTGATGATCTGCCGGGAGACCGGTGACCGCTACGGCGAGGCCCAGACACTGAGCAACCTCGGACTGTGCCTGCGCCACCTCGGCCGGATCGAGGAGGCGGCCGACGCCCACCAGCAGGCGCGGGTCATCTTCGCCGACGTGGACGACCGGTACTCCGAAGCGGAGTCGCTGGACAATCTCGCCCTGTGCCTGCGCCGCCTGGACCGTCCCGAGGAGGCCGTCGGCGACCACGCACAGGCCGCAGCGCTCTTCCACGGCCTCGGCGACCGGCACTCCGAGGGCATGGCGGTCGGCAACCGGGCCGGCGCGCTCCAAGAAGCAGGCCGGCCCGCGGAAGCGATCGCCTTCCACCTCGAAGCCGCCGCCCTCTTCGCCGAGACCGGTGACGCCCACGCCCAGGGCGTCGAACTCACCAACCTCGGCCGCGCCTACCGAAGCGTGCACCGCCTCCTGGACGCCGCGGAGACGTTCACCCGCGCCGCTGCCCTGTTCGCCACCATCGGCGACAGCGCCGCCGAGGCCACCGCTCTGCGTTTCCTCGTCAATCTCCCCGTACCGCCCGACGCCACCGACGCCGTGGCCCACAACGAAGCCGCACGGGCCGGCCTGACCCCCGGCCGGACGCCCGCTGCCGCGGCCGACCCCTGGCGCCCCCGCTGGTTCCCGCAGGCGCGCTGACCCGCGGGCGCGCTACGCGACGGACGCCGTCAGGGGCTTCACGGACGGTTCGAGGTAGGTGAGGAGCTCTCGGGCCGCGGGCCCTACGCGGTCGGTTTCTGCCACGGCCGCCGAGACCTTCCACAGCGGGTCGGGCGCCGCGCCGCCGGTCAGGGGTACGCACGCGAGGGCCGCGGCCTGGTCCTTGAGGGCGACGGGGCGGGGGACCACGGCGATGCCGAGGCCGTGGCCGACCAGGTCGATCAGGCTGTGCACGTCGTTGACCTCCAGGGCGACCTGCCGGTGGGTGCCGGTGGCGGCGAAGGCGGTGTCGGTCAGGCTCCGGGAGCCCCAGTCGGGGTGGAAGTCGACGAAGGTCTCACCGTCCAGTTCCGGCCACCGGACCTCGGCGGCGCCGGCCAGCCGGTGCCCCGCGTGGCAGAGCAGGACCATCGGTTCGCAGGTGAGCGGCAGCAGCCGTACTCCTTCGGGCGCCGGGCCGTGCAGGGCGACGAAGGCCAGGTCGAGGCGGCCGGCACCGACCTCGGCGGTCAGCGCGGCCGAGTTGGCCTGCCGGAGGCGGACCTGCACCTGCGGGTGTTCGGCACGGAACCGCGCCAGCAGGGCGGGGACGTTCACCCCGGTGACGCACTGCTCGGTGCCGACCGACAGGGTGCCGGTGAGCAGTCCCTGCACCGCGGCCACCGCCTCCTGAGCGGCGCGGACGCTCGCCAGCGCCCGGGTCGCCTCGACCAGCAGGGCCCTCCCCGGGGCGGTCAGCTCGACGCTGCGGGTGCTGCGGACGAACAGCTGGGCGCCCAGCTCGCGTTCCAGCGCCCGCACCGACGCGGACAGGCCGGACTGCGAGACCATCAGCCGCTGGGCCGCCCTTGTGAAGTGACGGTCCTGCGCGACGGCGACAAAGTGTTCCAGATGCCTCAACTCCATGATTCAGCAGCCTACCTTCTGAATGTGTTCGCTTTCTCTTGTTGGACGGCATAAGCCTCCCGGAGCGATGCTGAGAGCCGTGCGGCACGGTCCGGCGCGACCCGCCGGTCCGAGCCCCCGCCGTACTCCGCATTCGAGAGAGGCACCAGCTTCATGCAGACCCGCCGTATCGGTTCCGCCCAGGTCAGTGCCATCGGCCTCGGCGGCATGCCCATGTCGATCGAGGGGCGCCCGGACGAGGCCCGTTCCATCGCCACGATCCACGCGGCACTCGACGCCGGCGTGACCTTCTTCGACACGGCAGACGCCTACCATCTGCACGCCGACGAGGTCGGCCACAACGAATCGCTCATCGCCAAGGCCCTTGCCTCGCACCCGCTCGGCGCCGAGGCCCTGGTCGCCACGAAGGGCGGCCACCTGCGCCCCGGCGACGGCTCCTGGACGCTGAACGGCCACCCCGACTACCTCAAGCAGGCCTGCGAGGCCTCCCTCAAGCGCCTGGGTGTCGAGGCGATCGGCCTCTACCAGTTCCACCGCCCGGACCCCACGGTCCCCTACGCGGACTCGGTCGGCGCGATCGCCGAACTGCTGGACGAGGGCAAGATCCGGATGGCGGGCATCTCCAACGCCGACCCGGAGCAGATCCGGCTGGCCAACGAGATCCTCGGCGGCCGTCTGGTGTCCGTGCAGAACCAGTTCTCGCCCGCCTTCCGCTCCAGCGAGCCCGAACTGGCGCTCTGCGACGAACTCGGCATCGCCTTCCTGCCGTGGAGCCCGTTCGGCGGCATCACCCGGGCCGGCGACCTCGGCTCAAGCTTCGCCCCGTTCGCCCAGGTCGCGCAGGCGCACGGCGTGAGCCCGCACCGGGTCTGCCTCGCGTGGATGCTCGCGCTGTCGCCGGTCGTGATCCCGATCCCCGGCTCCACCCGCCCGGAGACCATCCAGGACTCCGCGGCCGCACCCGAGCTCACCCTGACGCCGGAGGAGATCGCTCTCCTCAGCGCCCGCTGACCCGCTCCGCCGCCGTGGCCCCTTCCGGGCCGCGGCGGCGACGCACATTCCCAGGAGCCGCCACCGCCCCGCCGCGGCGGTGGCCGGCGCATATCCGGAGGAGCTTCTCCGGTCACTATGCTGGAGGGCGTGGCGGCGGCAGAGGTGCGAAACGGCAAGGCCGGGCGTGCGCTGCGGGTGGACGCGGAGCGCAACCGCGAGCGGCTGCTGAGGGCTGCCCAGTGCGTCTTCGCCGAGCGCGGTCTGAGCGTTCCCCTCGACGACATCGCCGCCCGCGCCGGCGTGGGCATCGCGACGCTCTACCGGCGGTTCCCCACCCGGGAGGAACTGGTCGGGGCGGCCTTCGAGGCCAAACTCCTCGCCTACGCGGTCGCCGCCGAGGAAGCCCTGGCGGTGCCGGATCCCTGGGCGTCGTTCGCCGGTTTCGTCGAGCGGATCTGCGCCATGCAGGCCGGCGACCGGGGCTTCACCGACCTGGTCACCATGTCGCTCTCCTCGCCCGACCGTACCGCTGAGCTGCGCGAACGCGCCTACCGCGCGGTCGCCCGGATCATCGGCCGGGCGCAGCAGGCCGGTGTGCTCCGTGATGATGTGGTGGTCGAGGACCTGCCGTTGATGCTGCTGGCCAATGCGGGCGTCGTGCACGCCACCCGGGACGCGGCGCCGCACGCCTGGCGGCGGCTGCTGGCCTTCCTGCTCGACGGGTTCCGGCCGGCCGCCTCCCAGGGCCCGATGCCAGCGCCGCCGACCCCGGCCCAGATGGACAGGGTGCTCAAGGGCAATGTCACGGCCAAGGGGGTGGGCTGCCCGGACCTCGCACCGTCCGCGCCCACCGCCCGCCCGATCCCGGACGGCTGAACCGGAGCCGGCTCCGTACCGAATCGGAGCTGCGGCCCCGGTTAATTTCCGGTTTCACCTGGCCATTGGTCGCATATGCCCAGTTCGGGCGGGTGTGATCCCGGTCACCTTCGGAAATAAGTGGAGTAGCGTGTCCACTTGATCTGAGCGACCAGACGGCGAGCGTCTCCAGAGCCGGAGATGCCCCCGGTCGCTCAGGAGGCTGGCGTGATCAACCCATCGGTGTGGACAGTGCCCGGCACCCCGAGTCCGGGAGTGGTCCCGTTCTCCTCCGCGGCCTGGAAGGAAGCGTCCGCTGTGCGGATACCCCGGAGCGACGACGCGGGCGAAGTGCCCGCGGCAGTCCGCGCTGCCCGGCCCGGCGCCGGTCCCGCCGCGCCGGCGTGGCGACCCCGGCGCCGGCCCACCGTGCGGACCGTCCGCACGGGTCACGCCCGGCCCGGTGCGCGGGGCGCGGGCCCGCACGGCGCCCGGCCGCGCAGGGTCGGCTGACGCCGTGCTGGAACACGCGGTCGGCTCCCTCGGCACATGGGCTTACCTGCTGGTCTTCCTGCTGACCGCCGGGGAGACCGGCGCGCTGGTCGGTCTGCTGCTGCCCGGCGAGACGCTGGTGATATTCGCCGGCGCGCTCGCCGGGCGGGGGCGGCTGGACACCGTGGCACTGAGCGCCGCGGTGGTGGCCGGCGGCATCATCGGCGACAGCGTCGGCTTCGCCGTCGGCCGGTGGACCCGTGGCAGGCCGAGCGCCCAGCGCCTGCTCGGCCGGCTCCAGCCAGGAGACCGGGGCGGGCGGGCCCGGGAACTGCTGCGGCGGCGCGGCGGTGAGGCGGTGTTCACCGGACGCTTCATCGGGGTCGTGCGCTCCTTCATGCCGCTGGCAGCCGGCGTATCGGGCCTGCCGTACCGCCGTTTCCTCGCCTACAGCGCCGCCGCCTCCCTCATCTGGGGCGTCGGGAGCGTCCTGGTCGGCTACTTCTTCGGGCCCGAGGCGGAGCGGCTGGTACGCACGGCCGGCACCACGGGCGCCTTCGCGGCAGGCGGGGCCGCGGTCCTGGTCCTGCTCCTCATCCTGGTCAAGCGCCGCGCCGACCACCGCCACAGCCTGCGCTGACCGCACCACCGGCGGCATCCGGACCGGCCCTGACCGGTCTGGAAGACTGACCGCCCGTGACCTCTTCCGATCTCGCCCGCCGCATCCACGCCGTCTCCCACCTCACCGGCCGGTTCACCCTGCGTTCCGGAATCACGGCCACCGAGTACTTCGACAAGTACCGCTTCGAGGCCGACCCGGTGCTCCTCGACGAGATCGCCGGCGCGATGGCTCCGCTGGTGCCGTCCGGCACCGAGGTGCTGGCGGGCCTTGAGATGGGCGGTATCCCGGTGGTCACCGCGCTGGGCCGCCACACCGGCCTGCCGTGCGCCTTCGTCCGCAAGCAGGCGAAGCCGTACGGGACCTGCCGCCTCGCGGAGGGCGCCGAGGTGACAGGCCGTCGTGTCGCGGTGGTCGAGGACGTCGTCACCAGCGGCGGCCAGATCGTCCTGTCGACAGCGGACCTGCGCGGCCTCGGCGCGCGGATCGACACCGCCGTGTGCGTCATCGACCGTGAGCAGGGCGGCGCCGAAGCTCTCGCGGCCGAAGGCATCGGGCTCATCTCCCTGCTGACGGCGGCCGACCTCGCAGCCCGATGAGCGCGGTGCGGCGTCCCGGGTGACCGGTACCACCGGGCCCGGCGGCCGGCGGTACCGTCACCGGACAGTACGGCGGCGGCCCGGCGGGACTGCCCCGCCCGGCCGGCGGCCCGAGGACGACATCCCGCCGACATGCGCGGGTATCAACTCCTGCGCAGGCTGGTCCCATGGATACGAGCCGCCGGGTGACCGTGGAGCCGCCGACCTCGTCGGGCGGCCGTCGCGTGCGGGTGGACAGCGAGATCCTCGGGCTTGCCCACGGTCCGGCCGACCTGCTGGAGTTCCTGCGCCGGGCGGGTCTCGACCCGGACAGCGTGCGCCTGGACGACCCCGAGCTCTTCTCCTGGCACGGCGGCGGCCCCGACGTGTGGGGCGCACCCGGCGACGCCTGAACCGCTGACCGGTCCGGAATGCGCCGCCGGGGGAGTGGCGGCGCGCTGATCCGGTGCTCGCGCTACTGATCGGCCAGCGTCGCCAGCCACTGCTGGAGCAGGGCGTTCTCCGGGTCCGTCAGCACCTTGGGCCGGTTCTCCCGCAGCCGGGCCCCCAGCAGCGCGGCGGTGGCGGAAAACTCCGCCGGCTCGGGGATGTGGACGGCGGCCTCGACCGTCACCGCGTCCACCACCGCGTCCCTGACGCGGTCCGAGAAGGCCGCGTCCGGGTACAGAGCCGGGCGGGAGATCAGTGACAGCGCCACCCCGGCGTTGGCCGACATGATCATCTGGGTGGCCGTCAGCGGAGCGACCCGCAGCCGCCCGGCGCCGGCCACCCGCTCGACGGTCTCGGCGAGCAGCCGGTGCGCCTCGGCCGCGGCCTGCGGCGGCACCGACAGGCCCGGCGAGTACATCAGCCGGTAGTAGTTCGGGTTCTCCACGGCGAACCGCACATGGTTGTCCCAGCCGCTGCGCAGGTCCCGTACCGGATCGTCCGAGGGGACGGCCGCCCGCTTGGAGGCCAGGTACTGCTCGAAGCCGTAGTCGACCACCGCCGAGAGCAGGCCCTCTTTGTCGCCGAACTGCCGGTAGAGGATCGGGGCGGTGACGCCCGCCGCCTCGCAGACCGCACGGGTGGACACATCGGCGTCCGCCGAACGCGACAGCAGGCCCGCGGCAGCCTCCAGTATCCTCGTCCTCGTATCCATGTTAGCGACGATAACACCTGCGGTCGCTTCTCCCGGGAGCGAGGACGTCCGCGGGCCGGGTTCCCGCCGGCTCCGCGTACGGCGCGGCGCCGGAGGACCGGCCGCGGCGGCCCGCTCCTCCGGCGCCGTATGTCCGGTCAGTGTCCTGAGCCGTCCGGCGCCGTCCCCTGAAGGACGTCGAGGGTGAGGACGCCGCCGCCGATGCCCCAGCCGCCGTCGGTGACTTCTTCGACCACGACGAGGGTGTTGGGCCGGGCCCGCTCGCCGTAGATCTCGGCGTACAGGTCGGTGGTGCGGGTGATGATGGTCTTCTTCTGCTCGGGCGTGAGGGTCCCGGCGGGGACCTTGAAGTTGGCGAACGGCATGGCTGTGCTCCTTCGTGACGGTGGAACTACCGGGACCTGACCGGCGGGGTCAGAGGGCCGCGTACGGCGTGAGCAGGTCCTCCAGGCCGACCCGGCGGTAGAACTCGACCCGGATCCGGTCGGCGACGGCGGAGACGACCTCGCTGCCGTCGTGGCTCG
The DNA here is from genome assembly GCF_036227265.1 of Streptomyces sp. NBC_01476. Lineage (NCBI taxonomy): Bacteria > Bacillati > Actinomycetota > Actinomycetes > Kitasatosporales > Streptomycetaceae > Streptomyces > Streptomyces sp. NBC_01476. The sequence continues at coordinate 8,319,953 of NZ_CP109446.1, forward strand.
GGTCGACATGGGTACGGAAGGGGCGCCGGCCGCTGGGCAGGCCGACGACGCGGACGATCTCGGCGGCGACCTCGGCCACGTCGGCGTCCGGCGGGATCAGCGCCGCCAGCCGCCCATTGACGTCCTCCATCAACTGCTTGTAGTGGACGTCATAGGCCGCGGCCCGCGCGGTGTCGGCGGGCGTGCCGGCATGGGCGAAGTGGTTCGTGCCCGAGGTGAAGGCGCCGGGGACGACGATGCTGGTGTCGATGCCGAACTTGATGAGTTCGCCCGCGTAGCTCACGGCCAGGGCGTCCATGGCGGCCTTGGCGGCGAAGTAGGGGCCGAGGAAAGGCGGGCAGCCGCCGCGGCTGCTGGAGGAGCCGACCCATACGACCAGGCCGTGGCCCTGCTCCCGCAAGGCGGGCAGGACGGCCCGGTTCACCCGCTGGGATCCGAGAACGTTGGTGTCGTAGACAGCGGCGAGCTGCTCCGGGGTGAAGGCCTCGGCGGGGCCGAGGACCATGTGGCCGGCGTTGTGCACGACCACGTCCAAGTGTTCCTGCTCCGTGAGGATCCGCGCGATGCCGGCGTCGACGGACTCCTGCGAGGAGACGTCGAGTTCGACCGCGCGCAGGGCGACCTGGTGCTCATCGGCGTACGCCGCGAGGTCGGCGGCGGCCTGGGCATTGCGCGTGCCGGTGTGGCGCATGCCCGCGTAGACGGTGTGTCCGGCCCGGGCCAGGGCGCGGACGGTCAGGGCCCCGAATCCGCTGGAGGCGCCGGTGACGACGATGGTCCGGGGGTGGGTGTCGGCCATGACGGTCAACTCTCCTGTCGTGGTCGGGGTGTCAGATGATGCCGCCGTTGACCCGGATGACCTGGCCGTTTGTCCAGTGGCCCGCGGGGGAGGCGAGGAAGGCCGCGGCCCCGGCGATGTCGGCGGGGGTGCCGAGCCGTTCGAGCGGCGGCTGGGAGGCGAGACGGGCGATGGTCTCCTCGTCCTTGCCGTCGAGGAACAGCTCGGTGGCGGTCGGCCCCGGGGCGATGGTGTTGACGTTGATGTTCCGGCCGCGCAGTTCGCGGGCGACGATCAGGGTGATCGCCTCCACGGCGCCCTTGCTCGCGGCGTAGGCGGCATATCCCGGGAATGCCAGGCCGACCACCGAGGTGGAGAAGGTGATCAGCGAGCCGCCGCTGCGCAGCCGCCGGGCGGCCTGCTGGACGACGACGAAGGTGCCGCGGATGTTCGTGCGGTGCTGTGCGTCCAGCACGTCCAGGTCCAGCTCCGCGATCGGGGCCAGGTCCATCCGGCCCGCCGCGTGCACGACGACATCGACCCCGCCGAACTCGCTCTCGGCCAGGTCGAACATGGCCGAGACCGTGTTCTCGTCGGCGACATCGGCCTGTGCGGCCAGCGCCCGGCCGCCGCTCTTCTCGATGGCCTCGACCACCTCCTGGGCCCCTTCCCGGCGCCCGGCATAGCCCACGACCACGCTGTAGCCGTCGGCTCCCAGCCGGCGCGCGACCTCCGCGCCGATTCCGCGGGAGCCTCCGGTGACGATCGCGACACGACTGGTGCTCATGACAAAACCTCCGACTGGCAGCGACGTTTCCGTTCGCTAGCCACGATAACACCTGGATCGTATCGTCGTTAACACCCGTCGCGGGAAACTGCTCCGTCGCAGCTCAGGACCTGCTCGTGCCGCTCGTAGCGCCGCCGAGAAGGCCGCAGCCCTCCGGTGCCGTGATCACGGCCCCCGCCGGTGAACGGGGCCACCCCTCCCTGACCGGCCCCGGACCACCCTCAGGTGTGCGCCGGGGTGCCGGATTCCGTGGCGGCCAGGGCAGGGATGACGCCGCCGGCGCGGACGGTGGCGCGGCGGTTGGCGGGGAGGTGGTGGTGGACCGCGTACCTCTCGCCCCGTGTGGAGTTGCGGACACTGAGCCCGGGTTCCGCCTCGGCGCTGAGGGCCGCGTGAAGCCCCTCGAAGTGCAACGTGTCGCCCTGCCGGACGCGGTCGTAGTCGGCGGGGTCGTCGAACTCCAGCGCCAGCACACCGAAGTTGGCGAGGTTCTGCCAGTGGATGCGGGCGTAGGACTTGGCGATCACCGCGCGCAGTCCCAGGAACCGGGGGGTGAGCGCGGCGTGTTCGCGGGACGAGCCCTGGCCGTAGTTCTCCCCGCCGACGACGACATGTCCCTGACCGTGTCCGGCGTCCCGCTGTTCCGCCGCCCGCCGGGGGTAGTCGGGGTCGATCCGGGTGAAGGTGAACGCGGCGAGCCCGGGGATGTTCGACCGGTAGGGCAGCGCCCTGGCGCCCGCGGGCGAGATCTCGTCGGTGGAGACGTCGTCCCCGGCCTTCAGCAGCACCGGCGCGTCCAGCGTGTCCGGGAGGGGATCGAGACGCGGAAGCGCGGAGATACCGGGGCCCCGCTCCAGTGCGACCCGCGCGGCGTCCTCGGGCGGCAGCGGCGGCTCCAGCATCGCCCGGTTCACCGGCTCCCGGCGCAGTGAAGCCACCGCGGGGTGGTCGAAGCCGTTGCGGCCTGCCCACTCGCGGGGATCGGTGATCACACCCGTCAGCGCGGAGGCGGTGGCGGTCTCCGGCGAGCACAGCCAGACGGCGTCGTCCTCGGTGCCCGAGCGGCCGGGGAAGTTCCGCGGGAAGGTCCGCAGCGAGTTGCGGTGGGCGGCGGGTGCCTGGCCCATGCCGATGCAGCCCAGGCAGCCGGCCTGGTGGATACGGGCGCCCGCCGCGATCAGGTCGAACATGGCACCGGAGCGCGTGAGGTCCTGGAGCGTCTCCCGCGAGGTCGGATTGATGTCGAAACTGACGCCTGCCGCCGTCTGCCGCCCCTTGGCCATGGCCGCCGCCACGCCGAAGTCCCGCAGGCCCGGATTGGCCGACGAGCCGATGACCGCCTGGTCGCAGGGTTCGCCGGCCGCGGCGCGGACCGGTACGACGTTTCCCGGCGACGTCGGGCGGGCGATCAGCGGCTCCAGACCGGACAGGTCGATCTCCTCCACCAGGTCGTACCGCACGTCCTCGTCCGCGGTGACCGCCCGGAACGCGCCCTCGCGGCCCTCACTGCGCAGGAAGTCCCGTACCGCTTCGTCGGCGGGGAAGACACTGGTGGTCGCGCCCAGCTCGGCGCCCATGTTCGCGATCACGTGCCGGTCCATGGCGGTCAGCGCGGCCAGGCCGGGACCGTGGTACTCCAGCACCCGGTTGACGCCGCCCTTCACGCCGTGCCGGCGCAGCAGCTCCAGGATGACGTCCTTGGCGCTGACCCAGTCGGGCAGTGCGCCGGTCAGCCGGATGCCCCAGATCTCGGGCATGGTGATCCGCAGCGGCCGGCCGGCCATGGCCAGCGCCACCTCCAGACCGCCGGTGCCCACCGCGAAGATCCCCAGCGAGCCCGCGGCACAGGTGTGCGAGTCCGAACCGGCCAGGGTTTTGCCGGGCACGCCGAAGTGCTGCATGTGAACCGGGTGCGACACGCCGTTGCCCGGCTTCGAATACCACAGGCCGAAGCGCCGGGCCGCCGAGCGCAGGAAGGTGTGGTCCTCGGCGTTGCGCTCATCGGTCTGCAGGATGTTGTGATCCACGTACTGCACGCTGACCTCGGTGCGTACCCGGTCGAGACCGATGGCCTCCAGTTCCTGCATCACCAGGGTGCCGGTGGCGTCCTGGGTGAGTGTCTGGTCGACCCGCAGACCGATCTCCTCGCCGGGCTCCATACGGCCTTCGACGAGATGTTCCGCGATGAGCCGGTGGGCGACGCTTCCATCGGTCCTCGGCCTGTTTCCGGGCATGATCGCCTCCCGCGGCGAGTGGACACCGTCCCTCGGGTACCCGCGTGTACGCGGCCGACACCCCCGGCCGGCCCGCTCCCGGGCCGGCGCCGCGCGCATCCCACCCGGGACCGGCAGCCGTGATCTTCCCGCCCCCGCTCCTCCGCGGGCCCGGACGCCGGCCGGACGGTTCGCCACGCGGCTGTCCGCCCCTTCGCGGTTCCGCGCCCGCACGGGCACCAACTCACCTGGCAGGCAAGGCGCGTCGGGGCACGCCGGATACGTGATCACGTCTTTACGGCCCGTTGATACGATCACCCCATGACCGCTCTGCCGCAGGAACTGCGGGACCTGATCGCCTCCGGCCCGATGGCACATCTGAGCACCATCAACGCCGACGGAAGCCCACAGGTCACCGTCGTCTGGATCGGGCTCGACGGCGACGACCTCGTCAGCGGGCACATGTCCCGGTACACGAAACTGCGCAACATCGAACGGGACCCGAGAGTCGTGCTGTCCTTCGACACACCGCGTGTGCCCGGGGTCTTCCTGAACGAGTACGCCGTGCTGCGGGCGCGGGCCGAGGTCCAGCCCAGCGACGACGCCTGGGACCTGCTCAACCGGCTGACGAAGGTCTACATGTCCCCTGACACCGAGTTCCCGGCGCCGAAGGGCCCCGGCTACATCGTGCGTTACTCCGTCGAACGCATCGGCGGCGTCGGCCCCTGGGCGCCGGCCTCCCGCTGAGCCCACGGACCCGGCGGCCAGGGCGGCGGCCAGAGTGCGCCGGCCCCAGCGCGCTCTGCCGGGCTCACCCCTCCCGCCGTACCGCCCGCCGCGCCACCGGGAGCCGGGTCAGTGCCGCGTACAACGCCAGACCCACCACCGCCCCGGTGCCGCCGCCGAAGGCCACCGTCGGCACGAGGTCGAGGAGGCGCGCGTCACGCAGCGGACCCCGGCCCCAGCGGGACAGCCGCTCCGCCGCCCCCGCCGTCGCCGCGCAGCCGACCAGCGCCACCACAGCGCTCCTGGTACGCGGCGACAGCCGCAGCCGGCGGCCGGGACCTCCGGAGTACGCCCCAGAGTCCGCCGCGGGCCCCGCCGCAGGGGAGTCCGCCGCAGGCAGCTCCCGCAGTGCCCGCGCCAGATACCAGGCGATCACCCCGAGCCCGACCGCCGAACTCGCGTACTGCAGGAGCTCGTACAGCGGCTCCCCGCGGTACGAACGGTTCAGCACCGGCAGCAGCCGCACCCCCGCCCGGCCGCCGTGCGTGAAGGCGTCCCAGCCCACATGGGTCGCCGCGCCGACGGCCGCGGACAGGACGAACCAGCCGACCGCGGCGGCGTCGGGGGCGCGACCGCGGGGCGCGGTCAGCGTGTCGGCGGCATCCGCCCACCGGGCGGGCAGCAGAGCGACGAGCGGTTCACGCAGCAGGCCGTGCCAGCCGGCCACGAGGACGGCTGCGATGGCCACGTCCGCCGTGGGCAGACCCCAGAGGCTGTGGGTGAACGTGCCGTAGCCGAAGGTGCCGCGGACCAGCGAGTCGGTGAAGAACGGCACGTCGGGAGCCAGCGATCCGGCGACCATCGCCGAGGCGACCAGCGGCCCGCGGGCACGCCCGTCGCGGAGCAGAGGGAGGATGGCGGCGGGATGGCTGAACGTGAACGGCATTCCGTCATGATCCCCGGGAGCCCGCCGCTCCGCGAGCCGGCCGGCCCCTCCCGGGGCCGGTGACGGGCTGCGGGGAGGACGGAGCATGAGAAGAGTTCTGGTCGTCGGGATCACCGGCGCCGGCAAGACCACCCTGGCCCGGGCGCTCGCCGGCCGGTTCGCGCTCCCCTTCCACGAGATGGACGCCCTCGCCTTCACAGGGCCGGGCTGGCAGGAAAACCCGCGCCTGCTGGAGGACGTGGCACGGATCAGTTCCGGTCCCTCCTGGGTGTTCGACTCCTTCGGCTACCCGGCGGTCCGCGACCTGCTCTGGGAGCAGGCCGACACCGTCGTCTGGCTCGACTACGCACGCCCGGTGGTCATGCGGCGCGTGCTGCGGCGTTCAGCGGTACGCACCCTGCTGCGGCGCCGGGTCTTCGGCGGCAACGTCGAAACGGCGGCCGGCTGGCTCAGCCCGGACCACCCCGCACGGTGGGCCTGGTCCCAGCACGCACACCGCAGGACCGACATCGCCGGCCGCTGCGCCGACCCCCGATTCGCACCCCTTGAGGTCGTCCGCCTCACCACTCCGCGGGCGGCCAAGAAGTGGCTCCGCACCCCCCGGGCCGCCGCCCACCGCCCAACGGGCCCCCGCCCAGGCGGACTCGGCTAGGGTACGGAACGCGTCCGGGTCGGGGATCGCGCCTGGTTGGGGGAGACATGGTGGGCGAAACAGCCAACAGCGGTACGGCGAAGGCGCAGAGCGCGCAGTCGGCCTTGACGTCGGTCGTGGTGCACGCGGCCGGAGCGGTGTGCACGCGCCGCGCACACGTGACCGTACCGGCAGGCAACGGGGAAGCCACGGTACGGATCGGTGGCCTGCCGCTCACCCTCCACGAACAGTCGTTGCGTGCCCACGTGGTAACCGGACCGCGCGGGCTGCGGGTGACGGGCATTCGGCTCGACCTGGGAGCGACCCTGCGCCGGGGCGACGAACTGCCCGGGCTGCGGCTGGACTTGGAGGACGCCGAGGACCAGCAGGCCAGGCTGCGGGAGCGCCGTGAGCGCCTGGAGGGCGAGATCGAGGAGGTCGCGGGGCTGCGGGCCGAACCACCGCAGCCACGGCGGGGGGACCCGCCCCGCTGGGCACCGGTGGAGTCCTTTCTCGCCCTGGCCGGCTTCGTCGACACCCGGCTCGGCACACTGCACGAGCAGGTGCGGATCACCGAGGACCAACTGGACCGGGCCGACCACGAGGTGGACGTCCTCAGGGCCAGACTCCACGAGGCGTCGTCCGCCGTGAACACCGAACGGGCCCAGCTGTCCCTGCACGCGGTGGTGACGCTGGCCCCTGAAATCACGGAGGCGGCCGAACCCGCTGAGACGGCCGACGCCGCTGAGACGGCCGAACCCACAAAGACGTCTGACGCCGCCGGCGCGCGGGGAGTTGACGCACCGCCAGGCGACCCCGGCCTCCCGGAAGCCACCACCGGCAGCGACCCCGTCGAGATCGAGGTGGAGTACCACGTCCCCGGAGCCACCTGGATCCCCACCTACCAACTCCGCCTGGACGGAAGCAGCGGCGCCGGGACGCTCGTCCTGCGCGCCTCCGTCGCGCAGCGAACCGGTGAGGACTGGACGGGAGTTCACCTCGGCCTGTCCACCGCGGACCTGCTGCGCCGCGCCGACCTGCCCGAACTGCGCTCGATACGGATCGGCCGGGCCCAGGAAGAGGCGCGGGCGCAGAGCTGGCGTGAGCCGCCTGCCGGGCTCGCCGAACTCTTCACCGGCTACGACACCGCCACCGCCGCCCGTCCCGCCGCGCCGCCGCAGCGCCCGCGGTCCGTCGCAGCGGAACCGGCCGGCAGCGCCTTCCCAGCGGACCCCATCGGCGGGGCCCCGCCCGAGGCCGCAGGGTACGGCGGGGCCGCCGAGGACGCCGTGTCCCCGGCGATGCCCGCGCCCGGCGGCGGTCCCGTCCCGTACCCCGCCGTCCTGCCGCTTCGCCCGCCCGCGGCCGCGGCACCGGCGTCACCCGCGCCGGACCTCGCCCGCCGCGCGATCCGCGCCCCGCAGCACCCGGCGGCCGCCGCGCCGGACGCGCGGTCCAAGCCCCCCGGGCGGTCCGTGACCACGCCGGCCACATCGTCGGCCGCCCCCACCGCGGACATGCTCGACTACGCCGGCTTGACGATGACCGGACCCGACGCGGCGGCCGGGCGCGGAACGCTGCGCCAGGACCGCGCCGCGGCCGACCCGGTCGTCGCGGCGTACCGCCGCCGGGCCGAGGCCGTGGGACGCCTGCCACGCCCCGCGCACGCGGTCGACGTACGGACCTCGGCGGGCTCGTTCGACTACCGCTTCGACACCGCCGCCCCCGCCGACGTCGCCTCCGACGGACGCTGGCACATCGTCCCCGTCAGCGAGGTACCGGTCAGGACCGAATCCGTGTACGTGTGCGTCCCGTCGGTGGACACCGCCGTCTTCGCGACCGTCCTGGTCGAGAACACCTCCGGGCACGCGCTGCTGGCCGGCCCCGCCGACGTCATGGTGGACGGCGACTTCGTCCTCACCGCGGCGCTGCCCACCCTGGCGCCCGGGCAGCGGGAGGCGGTCGGCGTCGGGGTGGCCGAAAGCGTCCAGGTGGCACGGCGCACCCACATGCGCGAGTCGTCGGCCGGTCTCCGGGGCGGCACCACGGTCCTGGAACACACGGTGGAGGTGGAGGCCGCCAACCGCCTGCCCTATCCGGTCGTCCTCGAAGTACGCGAACGCGTACCGGTGTCGACCGACAAGGACGTCCGGATCGAGGTGCACAAGGCCCAGCCCGCGTGGGCGGAACCCGAAGAGCCGCCCACGGGGGAGGACGGCGCCTACGTACGCGGAGTCCGCGTCTGGCGGGTGGAGCTGACACCCGGACAGGCGACGACGCTCAGCGGAGGGTTCGAAATCCGCCTCCCGGCAGGGAAATCGGTCGTCGGCGGGAACCGGAGGAACTGAACCATGGCACCCCAGGACACCCTGCCCGCCACCGGAGCGCCCGCGGCGCGGGACGCCCTCCTCCTGCCGGTCACCGCGGTGACCTGTCTGGAGGACCGCGCCCAGGTGGAACGCACCGGCACCGTGGAACTCACCGACGGCGTACAGCGGATACGGATCGGCCCGGTCACTCCGCTGACGGTGGACCGTTCGCTGCGTGCGGAGATCTCCCGCGCGGACGGCTCCGCGGGGGCCCGCGTGGTGGACGCCCGCGTCGTACGTGCCTACACGCCGGCGCCGCCCGGCCGGCCCGGCCCGGACGCGCCGGAACTGCGCCGCGAAGTGGACGCACTCGAACGGGAAGCCCGCGAGGTCCGGCACCTGCGGCAGCGCGGCGAGAGCGCCCTGGCGGTCATCCGTCAGGCCAAGGCCGATCTGCACCGCGACATCGTGCAGGGCGCCGGCTCCGGCGCCGCCGATCCGGAGCGCTGGGCCGACCGGCTGGAGCGCGTCGACCAGGAGGCCGAGACGCGCATCGGGGCCCTGCACCGGCTGCGGCGCCGCCAGCACGACGTGGACGAAGAACTGCGCTCCGCCCGCGCGGCGCTGGAGGAGACCGAGAGCGAGCCGCAGCAGCTCACCGCGTACGTGGAACTCGTCGTGGAGTCGGCGCAGGCGGGCCCCGCACAGGTGAGTGTGGTGAACCTCGTGCCCTGCGCCCTGTGGCGCCCCGCCTACCGTGCGACCCTCGCCGCGGACCGTGCCACGGTGGCCCTGGAGACGGACGCCTTCGTCTGGCAGGACACCGGCGAGGACTGGAACGGCGTCCGGCTCTCCTTGTCCACCGCGCGCTCCACCCTCGCCGCGGTCCCGCCGGAACTCACCGAGGACGTCCTCACGCTGCGGGACCGCACCACCGAGGAACGGCGCACCGTCGAGGTGAACCTCCGCGAGGAGGACGTCACCACCGTCGGCGGCGACTCACCGGCCGACGCCGGCGGCGGGGGCGGGCCGCTGCCCGGCCTGAACGACGGCGGCTCGGTCCGCGTGCTGACCGCACCCCACCCCGTCTCCGTCCCCTCGGACCGCCGGCCCCACCGCGTCCACCTCTCCTCCTTCACCTCCGCCTGCCGCACCGAGGCCGCCTGCTCGCCGGAACTCTCGCCCCTGGTGGTCACCACCGCCCGGTTCCCCAACGCCGCCGGTCATGTCCTCCTGGCCGGTCCCGTGGACCTGGTACGCGGCAGCGGCTACACCGGCCGCGCCACCCTGGCGTTCGCCGGCGCGGGTGAGGAGGTCCGGCTCTCCTTCGGCAGCGAGGACACCTTCCGGGTGGTCCGCCACGTCGAGGAGAACCGTGACACCGCCGGCCTGGCCGGCATCAACCAGCGCACGGTGATCACCCGTGAGGTCCGCCTCTTCGTCTCCCGTCTCGACACCCCTGACGACGGCACCGAGCAGGAGGTGGTGATCCGCGAGCGGATCCCGGTCTCCGAGGTCGCAGCGGTCGAGATCCGCCCCCGCACCGACGTCTGCGCGCCGCCCCCGGACGCGATCGACGCCGACGGCATCGTCCGCTACGTCCAGCGTCTCGGGGCGGGGGAGAGGCGCGAGATCACCCTCGTCTACGAGATCACGGCATCGAGCGCGGTCGCGGGCCTGTGACCCAGCCCCCGGCCGGAGCCCACCTTCACGGCCCGGCGGACTCCCACCCGCCGGGAGCCGGGCCGGTCACCCGTTTGGCGCCGACCAGGACCCGGTAGCGCTCCCGTGCCGCGAAGTCGGCCAGGCTCCAGACAGCCGGGCGGCCGGCTTCCGCACAGAGGTGAAGCACCTCGCCGCCGCCGGCCCAGACGCCGACGTGGGCACCGTAGGCATCATCGGTGGCGTTGAACAGCACCAGGTCGAGGGGCCGGGCCACCGCGACCCGGACGGTGGCTTCCCCGTCCTCCCACAACTCGCGGGAGCGCAGGCCCGGCGGCCTCAGCCCGAAGTGCCGGAGCACTTCGTACGCGAACAGCTGACAATTGGCCCCCGCTGTGAGCCCCGGCACCCGCGCCACCGCCGCCGAACCCGGAAAGCGGCCACCGGCGTACGGGACGTTCCAGAATCGAGCCGGAAGCCGGCGCAGCAGCGGTTCCACACCCCCATCCCACCGGCTCGCCCCGCACCGGGCAACCGCCCGCGGCACAGCCACAACCCCGACAGAAGATCGGCGGCCACCATCGCCGTCCGCATCAGCCCCCCGCAGAGCCGGGCCGGCCGGTCAGGCGTCCACCGCGGGGAGGCGATCAAGACCGGTGTCGATGAGGCCGGTGTTCGCCCCGCCCGCCACGTCGCGCTCGCGCAGTACGGTCCGGCGGAGGTTGTCCTGGCCGACCAAGGCCAGACCACGGCCGAACCGGTTCCTGATCTCGGCCGCGACCGTCGATTTCCCCGAGGCGGAGTTCCCGCGCAGGACGACGAGCCGGGTCTCCGCGGTTCCCACCATCATCCGCGCCACGCTACCCGCGCCCGCCCGGGGAGCGCCCCCATCGCAGCGCGTCCGCGCGACCCGTGCGCCCGGGAACATCCGGGGACGGCCGCCTGTTGAACAAGGCGTGGCTGCGGAGGGGACAGTGTCCCCGGGCCCCACCTATTGCCCACGAGGACGATCGTTCGGCTGAAGCCTCGTGGAGCCTCCCGCCGAGAGGCGACCGCCCTTCGCGACCACACCCCCCAAACGCCCCGACTGGTCCCCCCCGTCCAGTCGGGGTCTTCTGCGTCCAGCGGTATCTCGGGCAGCAATCCCCTGGTCACGGACGCGGCGATGAGGTCGGTGACCTCCGGAGCCGTACCCCGGACGAGAGAGTCCCGGTCGCGGGGGCCGCGGCTCTACAGTGGAAGTGAGGAGGCGATCGCGATGCGCAAAGTAGCCGATTGCCGGGATTTCCCGAGCGAGATGAACTGCACGCTTGCCATCTCCGGCGAAGAGGAAGAAGTGGTCCGGGCGGCGAGCGAGCACGCGGCGTCCGTACACGGTCACGCCGACTCCCCGGAACTGCGTGAGCAGGTCAGGGCATCGCTGAAGGACGACGTTCCGCAGCACGCGTGAGTTCGCGCCCTTCAGGGCCGGAGGCGCGGAGGCCATGTGACCTGTAAGGAGGCCGGTGGCCACGGACCACCGGCCTTCGGCCTGCCCGGAGAGGCTGTTCCGCCCCTCTCCGGCGGCGGCCCGCGCTGATGCCCCGGGTCCTCCCGGCCGCCCCGCCCGGCGCCGGCCGCTCACGCCGCGCGGCGCTGCGCGGCTCGGCGCGGTGAGCAGAGGGGGCCGCCGCGACATGTGCGGGGTATGTGCGCCGGAAGTTCGTTTCGGCTAGGTTCTGGTCGCTGGAACTGTTCCGTGGTCGGCGTGCTGGAGGTCCTCCGTGTCCGGGTTGTTCGAGGCGGTGGACGCGCTGATCGCGGGCCACGCGCCCCTTCCGGTTCCCGCCGAGCGCGTCCGGCTGCGGAAAGCGGCGGGGATGAGCCAGCAGGTGGTCGCCGAGGCGCTGGATGTACGGCGGGCGACCGTGGTGTCGTGGGAGAACGGGAAGACCGAGCCCCGCCCCCCGCAGCGGGAGGCGTACGCACGGCTGCTGTCGCGGCTCGCGGAGCTCTACCCCGCACCGGCGCAGCAGTCCTCCGAGGCCCAGCCGCCGCCCCCGGCGCCCCCCGCCGCCCCGCTCCCACCAGCGGCGGCGCGGCCGGCCGCCCCCGCCGCCGATCCGGCTCCCGGCGCACCGCCTGCCCCCACCGCGGTGAGCGCATCCACCCCGGCGCCTCCGCCCGGCCCGGCCCGTACGGCCCCCAGCGGCGTACCCGCGCCGGCGCCGCCCCGGCCGGCCGCCAGGAAGCCCCCGGGAAAGCCCGTGCCCGCGACCGCGCCGGCCACCGACCCCCGGTTCGCGCACGGCCCGTTGGGCGTCCTGGACGGCGACGGCTCGCTGTACTGCGGCGGCGGCCTGGTGCTGGACTGCCCGGCGGCCACGGTGCCCGAACTGGTGGCGTGGACGCTGGCGGAGGCCAAGCTCGGCGCGCCCCGGCTGCACCGCTCCGGGAAGGACTCCGATCCGCTGATCGTGCTGACGGCGACCGCCGCGGTACGTCTGGGGCTGCCGGAGCGCCTGGCGGACCGGCGGGCGATGCGGCTGCCGGACGACCACCCGGTGATCAAGCAGATCACCCGGGCGAAGTGGCAGCTGACGAAGCGGGGCTTCGGCCCGTGGGCGCGGGTGTACCGGCCCGCGCAGGGCGGGCAGCGCAGTTGCGTACAGCTCGCGGTCCTGCCGTGGGACGCGCTGGACACCCGCTCCTGGGGGGAAGCCGGGCAGTTGCCGCCCGCGGAACTCGCCCGGGTGCTGACCGCGTACGCGGCCCGCGTACTCACCCCCCGCGGATCGACGGCGGTGGCGGGCCTGGAACTGATGTCGGCGCTGCGGCCGCCCACCCGGGCGGTGCGGGACGAGGCGGCCGGCACGTGGGTGTCCGGGCCGGTGCCCGGGTCGCTCACCCAGCCGGTCGACGCGGCCTACATGGAGGTGCCGGACGAGCACCCGGTGGCCGCGGCGCTCTTCTCCCGGACCCACCAGCGGACCCCTGCCGAGATCCTCGACGAGGAGGCGTACGACTGGATCCGCGACCCGGACCAGCTCACTGACAGCGAGTGCGCCTGGCCGTACGCGGTCGGCATCGACGTCAACACCGCCTTCCTGGCCGCCGCCAACCGCCTGCTGGTCGGGCTGTCGGCACCGCAGTACGTCAAGGCGCCGGCGTTCGACAAGCAGGTGCCCGGCTCGTGGCTGGTGGACCTCTCCGGGATCGAACTGGACCCGAGGCTGCCGTCGCCGTTCACACCGCACGGCGGGCGGCCGGAGGGACCCGCCTGGTACGCGACCCCGACCGTCGCGTACGCGGCTGAGCTCGTCACCACCTACCGGCTGCCGGTGACGATCGCGCCCATCGAGGCGTACGTGCGGACCGGGGCAGGACCGTATCTGGACCCCTGGTACAAGCACCTGGCGGAGGCGTACAAGGCGACGATGGCGGACCTGGGTGTCACCGCGGGGCTCTCGCCGCAGGAGTTGCTGGCCGCGATGGCCGGCCACAAGGAGAGCGACCCCGGCATGGCGGCGGTGCTCTCCGCGATCAAGTCGACGGTCAAGGGCGGCATCGGCAAGCTCCGCGAACGCCCGCAGGGCACCGCCTACCGGTTCGGCGAACGCTGGCCGGCGCTCGAACGCCCCACCTGGCGACCGGACTTCCGCGCCGCCGTCATCTCCGCCGCCCGGGTCAACATGCACCGTAAGCTGATCAGGACCGCACTCGCGACGCAGACCGCGCCGGCGCCCTCAGGCAGCCTGGTGTTCGGCGAGGACGCGCTGCTGCCGGTCGCGGTGCTCTCGGACTGCGCGGTGTTCCCGTCCGCGGGACCGTCCCCGCTGGACGTCCTGCCGTACGGTCCGGACGGGAAGGCGGCGGCGGGCGCGTTCCGGCTCGGGGTGTCGCCCGGCATGGTCAAGCACGAAGGCACACAGCCGCTCTTCTGGGCGGTGGAACTGCTGGAGCAGGGGCACAACCCGGCCCGGCACATCAAGGGCGACCAGACCGAGGACGACGGGGAGTAGCAGCCGATGGGCATCATCGGGGACAGCCTCGACAAGGCGGCGGCGAACACCGCGACCCGCCCCATCCCGAAGTCCGCACCGGCGCAGATGCGGTTCCTGGTCAAATCGGAGAAGGGCTCCACCCGCGCGGTGGCCGGGCGGCTCGGCGTCACCCAGCGCACGGTGGAGCGCTACCTGAAGGGCCAGCTGCGGCGGCCACGCGCCGAACTCGCGGCCCGGCTGGAACGGGAGGTCCGCAAGGACTGGCAGCCGCGGGTCCGGGGCCGCGCGAAGAAGCGCGCGGCGTCCTCGGGCGGCATCGTCATCGAGACCCGCGCACGCTTCGGCTTCACCGCGGCGCCTGGCTCGACCGACGACGGCCGGATGCGACGCATCACCCAGCACCTGCCCCCGGCGTACGCCGCCCGCCTCTTCGACGCGCAGGCCGCGGGGGCGACCGAACAGCAACTGCAGCGCATCGCAGCCGAGGGCCTCCAGGAGATCTACTTCAAGGACCGCGGCCGCCGTGCCGACGGCCTCGAAGTCGAATTCACCGACATCGACTACCTGGAACTCGACTTCTGAACCCCCTTCCCCCCCGGCAGCAACAAGCCCCGGCCCACTGAGGGCCTGGCTTGCGACGCCGGCGGGGACCTTCCCGGAAGGCCCTCACCGATGCCCTGGCTGACTCCGTCGGCACCTGCATCCGGCCGGGAGTCTGGGGGACGCCGGGTGGCCCAAAGCACCGGAATCCATGGGGATTTCGTGAACCGCAGCCGTCAGCCCGCCCGTCCCGCTAGCGTGCTGGCATTGACCCGGGGCCCCGGCCGTCCGCCGCGGCAGCCCCGGTGACGCTGGCAGGGGGCCGGACCGTGCCGCTCGAAGAGAATCACGTACGCGAAGCCGTCCAGCGACACCTCAGCACCCGCGGCACCCACGCCGCGAAGAACACCGCGAACGACACCGCAGAGCACACAGCGCCCCCGCCCGCCATCGCGGACATCACCTGGCACCCCTTGCTCGAAGGGACCATCGAGCGCCTCATCGAAACCCGCACCGAAACCCAGCAACAGCGGCACGGCCCCACCGACCTGACCGGCCGGCCCACGTACCACACCCTCAAGACCCATCGGCTCGGCCCACCCCCGTACCCGTTCAGCGCGACCACCACGACGCTCGTCCAGCAGGACTCGGTGGAAGAGCGCCTGTGCCTCTGCGGCAACGGGAGAGTCACCTGCCCACGCTGCACCGGCGGGGGCCGGCTGAACTGCGAGGCATCCACCGCCTGCCCGTCCTGTCACGGCATCGACGCGTGCCTGTGGTGCCAGGGCACCGGCCGCCGCCGGGGAAAGGCGTCGGCAGCGGGTACCAACAAAGCCGATGACCGCGTCAGGTGCCGGTCGTGCGGCACCGCCGACACCGCCTGCCCCGGATGCCGCGGCAAGGGACGGGTGCCCTGCACCATCTGCGACGGTACGGGCACACGCGCGTGCCCCCCGTGCGAGAGCTCCGGCACCGTCACCCACGAACAGTGCGAAGGCACCGGCGGCACCGTGACCTGGACCGAAGGGACAGTCACCCGCAAACCCCGGGCGAACAGGGTCCGGCTCTACGCCACCGGGGTACCCCTCATCGCCCGACGGCTCGCCCGCAGGACCGGCGACTGGCACGAGACCTCCCTGACCCACCACGAGTCCCCGCCGTCCGAGCTCACCGCCCTGTTCCCTGACCTGTCCCCCCGCCTCAAGGAGCACACGAACGAGATCTCCCGGCAGGCCACCCTGCGCCATCTGACAGTGGCCCGGGTGACCGTGCTCCAGCAGCCCCACTGGGTCTACTACGTCTTCCCGGGCCACGACACACCCCAGGTCCGGGCCCTGCCTTCACGCCAGCGCACCGTGCAGATCGCCGGCGCGGCCCTGGTGGCTCTGGCGGTACTCGTTCTCCTCCTCCGTCTCGCCACGTAGCTGCGTGCCGCGGCTCCGGTCGGCCGGCGCCGCCTGGGGCGCCGCGGTTCCGGACGGCCGGCGCCGCCACCGCGTGACCGCCCGCCCGCGCCGGCGTGCCGGGAGGTGTCACAGCCGGGGCCGTCGTCCTGTCTTGTTGAGTGGAGGCGGTCCTCGCTGAAAGGGTTGACGATGAGAGTGTTTGTCGCAGGGGCGACGGGGGCGATGGGACGGCAACTGGTGCCACGACTGGTCGAGGCGGGTCATGAGGTCCACGGGATGACACGGAGCGAGTCGAAACGGGAGATGCTCCACGCACTCGGAGCGGTGCCGGCGATCGCGGACGCGCTCGACCCCGATCAGGCCGCGGAAGCCGTGGGCCGGGCCAAGCCGGACGTGATCGTCCATCAGCTGACCGCCATCGGAGCACTGGACACGCGGCACTTCGACCGGGCCTTCGCGCCGACCAACCGGCTGCGGACGGAGGGCACCGACCACCTGCTCTCGGCCGGGCAGGCCGTGGGGGTGCGCCGGTTCGTCGCGCAGAGCTACTTCGCCTGCTACGCGCGCACCGGCTCGGCGGTGAAGAGCGAGGAAGACCCGTTCGACCCGGCGCCCGCCAAGGAGATGCGCGGAACGGTGGCCGCGATCCGCCACCTTGAACAGGCGGTTCTCGGCGCACGGTGGACCGAGGGCATCGTGCTCCGCTACGGCGCGTTCTACGGCCCGGGCACCTCGATGGCGCCGGGCGGGGAGCAGACCGAACTGGTCCGCAAGCGCAAGTTCCCGCTGGTCGGTGACGGCGGCGGAGTGTGGTCGTTCATCCACATCGCCGACGCCGCGGAGGCGACGGTGGCAGCGGTCGAGGACGGCAAGTACGGCGTCTACAACATTGTGGACGACGATCCGGCCCCCGTCGCCGCGTGGTTGCCGGCGCTCGCGCGGACCCTCGACGCCAAGAAGCCGGTACGTGTGCCCCGTCTCGTGGGGCGGCTGTTCGCCGGTGAAGCAGGCGCCGTGATGATGACCGAGCTGCGTGGCGCCTCCAACGCGAAGGCGAAACGCGAACTCCCCTGGCGCCCGGCACATCCGAGCTGGCGCGAAGGGTTCGCGGCATGACCCCCCACGAGCAGTTGCTCGACGAGCTGCGGCCCGCCTCCTTCGCCATCGCCTACCGGATGCTCGGCAGCGTCTCCGAGGCCGAGGACGTGGTGCAGGAAGCGCTGCTACGGGTTCATCAGGCGCTCGACGCCGGCGAGCGGATCGCGTCGCCGCGCGCGTTCGTCGCCACCGTGACCACCCGGCTGGCGATCAACGAACTGCGCTCCGCGCGCGTACGCCGGGAGCGGTACGTCGGCGAATGGCTGCCCGAACCGATCATCACCGGTGGCCGCGACGACCCGGCCCGGTACGCCGAGACCGCCGATTCGCTCTCGCTGGCCCTGCTGGTGCTCCTGGAGAGCCTCTCGCCCGAGCAGCGGGCCGTCCTGCTGCTGCACGACGTGTTCTCCTACGGGTATCCGGAGATCGCCACGATCGTCGGCAAGAGCGAGGACAACGTCCGTCAGCTCGCCTCCCGGGCCAGGCGCCACGTCGAGGAACGCCGGCCCCGCTTCCGTACGACGCGCGAGCAGCACGACGAACTGGCCCGGCGTTTCTTCGCCGCCGCCGAACAGGGCGATCTCGCCGGGCTCGAGGCTCTCCTCGCCCACGACGTGGAACTGACCGGCGACGGCGGCGGCAAGGTGCCCGCGCTGGCACGGACGCTGCGCGGGCGCGACCGCGTCGCGCGCACGCTGATCAAGTGGGTGCGCGGGAGCACCCGCCTGCCAGGGGTGTCCCTGCGGCCCGCCGAGGTCAACGGCGGCCCGGGAGCGCTCTTTCTCGACGGGCAGGAACTCCTGCTCGGCGTCTGGGCACTCGACGCCGCCGACGGCCGGATCACCGCCATCAACTCGATCGTCAACCCCGACAAGCTGGCCCACCTCGGACCGCTCGCCGACGTCGGATCGCTGCTGCGGTCCGCGAGGTGACGGTCCGCGAGCTGACGGTCCGCGCCGGACGCCACGGTCAGCGCGTCCGGCGCGGCGGCCTCCCCGGGGCTCCGGGCGCCGGGCTCCGGGCGCCGGCGCCGAGGACCGCTCCCGCGTCACCGATGCCGGCGACCGGGCCGGCGCGATGGATCGCGTCCAGCGGCCGGGTCCTGGAGCGGGCCCCGCCCGAGCAGGAGCCGTCCGCCGGGACGCGCCCGGCAGAACGCAGGTCCCCCTCGGTGAAGAGCACACCGGCGGCAGGTACCCCCGGACCGGCCCGGCATTATTCGGGCGGCGGCTGCCACCAGTCGGGGGTAAGATCCGCGAACCGCGCTGGTCCGCCCGGGCCGGCCGAGTCCTGTGGGGGGACCTTCCGATGACGTTCCGGCTGCGCGCTGTCCGCGCGCTCGTGCTGCTGGCCGGTTTCTACCTGATGGGTGCCGTGCTGCTGGCGGCCATGGCGGCGCTCGACTGGCTGCTGGTGACGAAGCTGTTCACCGCGAGTGCGGCCTGGCTCGAAGGCACGGTGCTGACCGTCACGGTTCTGCTGGCGGCGGCGATCCTGCGGGGCATGTTCGCTTTCCTGCGGGCCGGGCGCTTCGCCCCGGTGCCGAACGCGGTGGCGGTCACACCGCAGGAGCAGCCCGATCTGTGGGAGCAGGTACGCGCCGCCGCCGAGGTGACGGGGGAACGCCCGCCGGACGAGCTGTACCTGGTCGCCGAGGTCAACGCGGGCGTCGCCGAACAGAGCCGCCTGCTGGGGCTGCTGCCCGGCCGCCGCCGTATGCTCCTCGGCCTGCCGCTGCTCGCCGGGCTGACGGTCCCGCAGTTGCGCGCCGTCCTCGCCCACGAATTCGGGCACTACGGCAACCTCGACACCCGGCTCGGCGGCATCACCATGCGCGGCCGCGAGGCGGTCCTGCACACGGTCGAGGTCTTCAGCGGGGGAAGCACCCGGCTGCACCAGACCATCGGCGGCCTGTACGTCGGCTACGCCCGGATGTTCCTGCGGACCTCGCAGTCCGTGGCCCGGCACCAGGAACTCGCCGCCGACGCGGTGGCCGCCCGGCACGCCGGCCGTGACGCGACCGCCGCCGCGTTGCGCGCCCTTCCGGTCCTCGATGCCGCCTACACGTACTACCTGGAGACGTACGCCGGGATGGGCGGCCCGCTGGGGTCGCTGCCGCCGGTGGGCGAGGTGCACGGCGGCTTCCCGCGGATGCTCGCCGCCCGGCCGGGCGAACGCCTCGCCGCGCTCTCCGCCGGGAAACGCCCGCCGCGTCCGCACCGGTACGACTCGCACCCGCCGTTGGCCGAACGGATCGCCCTGATCGAGAAGCTCCCCGCCGGTGACCTGTCCCGCGACGGGAAGGACGCGCCGGCCGACGACCGCGTCGGCGAACCGGCCGCGCTCACCCTGCTGCACGACCAGGACCAGGTCTTCGCCGCACTGGAGGCGCGCACGCTGAGGCCCGAGGCGGCGCGGCTGCGGCGCATGGGCTGGGACGACCTCGTCATGGCCCGTGCGCTCGCCGACGCCGAGCAGTGGTCCCGGCCGCTGCGGCTCGCCGTCGCCAGGGCGCTGCGCTCCGCGGCGCAAGGCGTGGACGAGTCGGGGCGGCGCCCGCGTGCTGCTGCCGAGGAGGTGGCGGATGCCGAACTGCCCGGCCTGGAGGAGGTGCTCGACGCGTTCGACCGCGACCTGCTGTGGATGGCGGTCGCCGACCGCATGCCCAAGCCCCCGCAGGCGGCGCGGCTGGTCGGTCCGTCCGCCCGCAACTTCATCCGGCCCAGGATCTTCGACGGACTCGCGGGCATGATCCACCTGCGCCTCGCCGCGGCCGGACAGGCCACCTCCGACATCGCCTGGTCAGGACAACCCGGCCTCGCCCTCCCCGAGGAATGGGAGAAGGCGATGGACGATGCCCTCGACGCGGCCACAGCCGACACCCCGGACACCGCCCCCTTGCGCGCCCTGCTCGCGGGCACGAAGCGGGTGCCCGCCTGACCGCCACCACAACCCTGCCGGGCGCGGGACGTGCGTACGTGCCCGCCGGGGCCGGCTGACCGGCGGACCATATCGGCCTGGGTGCGTCTCGCACGGTGAGGCGAAGGCGATCAGTGTCCGGAGCCGCATCCGGATCGCAGACACGGCCGAGCCGGGAGGGGACGTCAGATGAGCCGGTACGTCATGACCGCGACGGAGGCAGTCGCACTGCTCGGCAGTCTTCAAGAACACGGCGTGGACGCCTGCGTCGGCGGAGGTTGGGGCGTGGACGCGCTGCTGGGGGAGCAGACCCGGGAGCACGCCGACCTCGACCTGTGGCTGCCGACCGATCGCCTGGAACCTCTCTTCGTCGCCTTGTCCGGACACGGCGTCGACCGCGTCCTCCCCTGGCCGGACGACCGGCCGTGGAACTTCGTCCTGCACGACGGCGCCCGGCGGCGAATCGACCTGCACCTGTACGAACCGCTCCCCGACGGAACGATGCACTACGGCTCGGTGAGCGACGGCGCCACTTTCCCCGCCGAGGCCCTCGCCGGCGGAGGAGGCATCGCCGGCTCAGCGCACGACAGAGGGAGCGATCAGCCGATGCCGAAACCCACCGCCGCGCTCACCGAGTTCGTCCGCGCCTACGAGCAGGCCACCAACAGCCACGACATCACCCAGCTTGTGCCACTGATCGCTCCCGCGGCTGTCTACTGGTTCTCCGACGGATCGCATCGCGGCCGTGAAGCCGTTCTCGCTGCGATCGCCGAGACGTTCGCCACGATCCGCGATGAGGTCTACCGGATCGACGAGCTGGAGTGGATCACCCACAGCGATCACCACGCCGTTTGCCGCTACCGGTTCAGCTGGACCGGAACCGTCGGCGGACGGCCGCAATCAGGAAGCGGGCGCGGCACCAACGTCCTCGTCAACACCGCCGGAACCTGGCAGATGCTCCACGAACACCTCAGCGCATAACGGCGGGCCCGGCCCTCAAAACCTGAGAGTCGCCCCGCCCGAACCAACACCAGCACCGCCCGAGCGGGCCCACGCAGCGTGTCTCAGCGGGAGAAGTCCCGTTCATCACGCAGCCGGGCCGCCTGCTCCCGCAGCGAGGCGACCGTCGCAGCCGTCTCCTCCCGCAGCCGCACCGCTTGCTGACTCAATGCCTCCAGAGAAGCGGCGGTCTCCCCTTCAAGCCTGTTCGCCAGAGCCTCAAGTACCTCGGGCATCGACGTCTCGACCACGTCAGAGCCAGTGGCCGGCTTCTCAGATCGCACGCACACGCCTCTCTCGTCGACGTCAAGCAGGACAACATCCTCCCACCCGCACGATATTGATCAAGGCTCAAACGAATTCGGCGGAGTAGAGGCGGAAGCTCGGCGTACTCCCACGCCCAGGAGCCGGCAACGGAATCGGCGCCGCCACCCCCATGCCGCCCTAAGCACCGCGTTCCGCCCGGCACCGGCGGCCACACCCCACCGGCCGACCACTCTCGACGCAGCTCGGCTGCTACGTCAGTCCAGCCACGCCCGGCCGGTCAGTCGGGGTCTGCCCCGCCGGGACACCCGCGCGCCGCCCCCAGCCGGCACTCACCCCCGCGTCCAGGTCCGGAGCTGTCGGGCGATCTGGGCGATTCCGGCCACGCGGGTGCCGGTGTCGCGTACGAGAGCGACCGCTTCCTTGGGCTCGTAGTCGAGCGCGATGCCGTGCAGTGCGAGGTACGCCTCGCAACTGGCCCACGCGAACGGTTCGTTGGAGTGCTCCAGCGGGGGGAGCGCGACCAGGGTGTGGAGCAGGGCGGCAGCCTTGAGGTGGACCGAGCCGTAGACGTCGCGTTCCATGGCGTGTGCCTGTACGCGGGCGGCCGCCGCGAACAGGGGGCCGAGGTCATCGACTTGGGGGTCGCCGGGCAGGCGTTCGGCGGCGTGCAGCAGGAACGAGACGTCCAGCGTGGGCTGTTCGGGCTGGCTCACGCGGCGTGACCCTGCCCGGTGTCCGTGCCGCCCTGGCGCGCCGCGGCCTCGGCGGCTCGCTGGTCCGGGCTGGGGTCGAGAATTCCCCCGCTTTCGGCGAACGCTTCACGGGTGCGGGCCAGGGAGGCGTCGAAGGCCTCCAGGAACCTGGCCTCGACCGCGGTGGCACGTTCGTAAGCCGCTGACAGGATGTACTCCTGCATGCTCACGCCCGCCGCTTTGGCCGCCGCCGCGATCGCCGAGCGCTGCCCGGGGTCGGGGAAGCGCAGGCTCATCGCCCCGGGCTTGCTGTCCGATGCACTCATGGTGGCGACGGTAGCACTGATACCACTCGGATGGTGGAGTCGGTTACGAGTGACCGGTTGGCCCACACGGGCGTACGCGATCGACCGCGGCGCCAGGGGCTCGCGGAGCCCCGACAGAGCGAAGCCGAGCCGATGCCGTGGCGGGCGGCCGAGGGGGTCGGTCAGGCCGGCTGAGCAGGCCGGACACCGGCGGCCCGGTTCACGGTCAGGACCGGCGGCCCGGCCCTGCCTCCGCCGCAGGCTCCCCAGCGCCAGGCGTGGGGATCAGCCGGACACCGGTGACCTCCTCCGGGTGGATACGGACCGCGTAGTCCATCCTCTGGTCCACCCAGGTGCGCAGCATCGTCTCGTAGCGGGCGAGGTCGCCCGGAGCGGTGATCAGGTGGGCGTAACCGGTGGCCACGACACTCCAGCCCAGGTGGGTGACGGGGTCGATGGCGTCGGCCTCGTAAGCCACGACCACGCCCGGGTCGCCGGCCTGCCCGGTCTGGGTGGCCAGGGCGGCGCCCTCGTGCGTACGGATGACGATGTCACCGTCGTCCATGACGTGGTTCACCGGCCGGATCGCCGGCAGCGCGTGCTGCGTGAAGACGATCCTGCCGATCGAGACGCTGCCCAGCAGCCGCAGCGCCTCGGCGCGCTCCAGTCCGACCGTCAGGCGTGGTCCGGGCGGGGCCGGCCGGGCCTGCAGGTTCTTGATGATCCGCCGGGTGGCTTCGTCGTTCACTGCGCTTCGTGTCCTCTCGGGCTGGGCGGGCCTGCTGGTGGAACACAAGGACGGCAACCCGTGCCCTCAGCAGGCCCGCTCGCGTCAGTACACGGCTGATCGGCCACCGTCTGCTAGGGCCGTTCGGCCTCTTTCGCCGGGCGATCACCTCCGGGTTCACTGATCTTGCGGGTCCGCCGCAGCACCCCCGTCTGCGGCGGACCCCGTACTGGCCGGTGAGAACGACGACGGAGAAGGCACGGATGGCGACGAACGGAGCGGCACGGTGATCACGGCCGTCGGGCACGCGGACCTGACCGCGGGCACGCTGGAATTGCTGGAGGCGGAGCTGCGCGCGCGACTGGACCACCTGGCGGAGGGCGCCGCGGGCCTGGTGCGCGCCGGGGCCGGGCTGCCGGTGGTGTTCGGTCACGCGGTACGCGAGGCCGGCCGGAAACTGGTCGTTCTCCTGCCGTCCCAGGAGACCGTGCCCGCCGCCCTGCCCGCGCCCGACCAGGCGGTGGCGGGGGAACTGCTGATGCTGGCCGAACACGTACGCCTGCTGCCCTTCGACCCGGCCGACCGCGACGCCTGCGTGAGCGCGGACGAGCGGCTCATCGCGTGCTGCCGGCAGGTACTGGCCGTCTGGGACGGTTCACCGTCCAACGGCCGCGACGCCACCGCACATCTGGTGGCCTTCGCCCGCGCCCGTGGCATCCCGGTCGAGGTCCTGTGGCCGGCCGGCGCGGCCCGCGGCCCCGCCGGCAGTCGGCCGGACGAGCACTTATCAGGTGACACCACGGCGGGGGTCAAGGCCCCGACGGAACGACGCGAGACGAGACAACCACGATGACCAGCACGGTACTTGGCCAGGCCGGCACGGACGAGGACAGCGACCGCGGCGGTACGGGAGACAGCCGGACCGGCGCCGGGCGCGCCCTGCCCTGGCTGCTGATCGTCACCGGCTCGCTCGGCCTGCTGTCCTCTTTCGTCATCACGGTCGACAAGTTCGAACTCCTGAAGAACCCGGACTTCCGCCCCTCGTGCAGCATCAACCCGGTCCTGTCCTGCACCAACGTGATGCTCAGCGACCAGGCGTCGGTGTTCGGGTTCCCCAACCCCCTGATCGGGCTGGCCGCGTACGCGGTGGTCGTCGCGACCGGCTTCGGCCTGCTGGCCGGTGCCCGCTACCGCCGCTGGTACTGGATCGGCCTGAACCTCGGCATGCTCTTCGGCGCGGGCTTTTGCATGTGGCTCATGACGCAGGCGCTGTACTCCATCGGAGCGCTCTGCCTGTGGTGCTCGCTGGCCTGGGCCGTCACCATCCTCATGTTCTGGTACATCACCGTGCACAACCTCAAGCACGGCATCATCCGCGCGCCACGGCTGCTGGTGAGCGGGGTGCTGGAATTCCACTGGGCCGTGCCCGTGACCTGGTACCTGGGCATCCTGATGCTGATCGGCGTCCGCTTCTGGTTCTACTGGCAGACCCTCCTCTGACCGGACACCGGACACTGGACCCGCACGCCGGACCTGCACGCCACGGGACCCGTCGGCCCGGAAGGGGTCCCCTTCCTGCGCCGCGCCCCCGTGCCGTCGTCACCCGCGGGGGACCCGTGGTGCAATGTGACCTGTCCTGTGGCGGGCCCGGTACGGGTCCCGCGCGTATCCGGGACGGAGTCATGAATCGAGCATGAGGAGTCGCGGTGACCGCAGGGAGGCCGGACGGAGACGGCGGACGGGCCTCTCGTCCTCCCGGGGGCGAAAGCCGCCGGGGCAGGGCAATGACACTGGCGGGGGCGCTGGAGGCGGCGGAGGCAGCGGCGCCTGTCGAGTCGCTCGACGTGGTCGCGCGGATGCTCAGGGAGCACCTCGGTGCCGCGTCGGTGTCGTTCCTGATCACGGACTTCACCGGCAGTTCGGTCGTACGGCTGGGGGCCGCGGGCAGTGTCGAGACCGGTGAGCCGGCCCAGCGCATCTCGCTGCGGGGCACTGTGTACGACGACGTGATCCGCAGCCAGCGGCCGAGGGTGGAGGACAAGGGCGGGGATGCGCTGGTGCGGGTCGTCGCCCCGGTGACCAACCGCGGGGACGCCATCGGGCTCCTCGAACTGTTCCTGCCCGCGACGCCGGGCGCGGAGGTGATGCGGGAGATCGGCGAGACCGCGCACGCGCTGGCGTACATCGTCATCGCGAACCGCTCCTTCACCGATGTGTACCAGTGGAGCCGCCGCACCATCCCGCTGAGCCTGGCCGCGGAGATCCAGCACCGGCTGCTCCCGGCGTCGCTGGCCTGCGAGGCGGCGCAGTTCGCGGTCGCCGGGGCGCTGGAGCCCGCGGACCATGTCGGTGGCGACACCTTCGACTACGTGATCGACCGGGACACCGTCCAGCTCTCCGTGACCGACGCCATGGGCCACGACGTCGACGCCGCGCTGCTGGCCACCCTCCTGGTGGGTGCCCTGCGGCGGGCTCGGCGGGCGGGTGCCGGACTCGACGAACAGGCCCGCCAGGCCGACCTGGCCCTGCGGGAACACGGCCGCCGGGGCTACGTCACCGGCCAGCTGCTGCGTATCAGCCTGCTCGACGGCGGGACCGAGTTCGTCAACGCCGGGCATCCCTGGCCGCTGCGGATGCGGGACGGCGAGGTACGGGAGCTCGTTCCGGAGATCGACCTGCCCTTCGGCGTCCAGGCCCCGCACACCTACCGGGTGCAGTCACTGGACCTGCGGCCCGGTGACCGGCTGGTGATGCTGACCGACGGCATGCTGGAGCGCAACGCCAAGAGCCTCGACCTGTCGGACCTGATCGTCAGCACCCGCGCCCTGCACCCCCGCGAGGCCGCCCGCACCCTCATCGGAGCGATCGTCGAGGCCAGCCACGGCCACCTGGAGGACGACGCGACCGTCATGTGCCTGGACTGGCACGGCGTCGGCCACTCCGAACGCGACGCCGCAACCGGCGCCGACCTCACCGACGCCTCCCGCCCGTCGAGAACAGAACCTCCCCCTCCCGTCCAATGACTCCACCCCCGCGGATCCCGGCACCGCCCCGCGGCTGCGCTCGTCGGTGCTGAAGTGGTGGCCCGGCAGGGCTGCTGCGTTGGGCCGGCGCCTGTCATCGGGCGGTGGGCGGTCGTCGGTGGTGAGGTGGCCCTTGGATCGTCCTGTTCCCGTGAGGCGGGCGGGATCGTGAGAAGCCGGAAGCGGCCTGGCGGGAGTGGTCGCCGGCTTGCCTCCCGTGTATCGGAGTGCCGCAGGCGCCGGCCTCCGCCGTTCGTGCCAGCGCCACCCGCCCTTTCGTCTCACGTCACCTGTACATCCGATCCCTCCGCGCCAACTGGCCGCGCCTGAGGGGAAGTCTGTTGCGTACTGCGTGTTGACGTTGCGATGAGGTGGATGCCAGGCTGCGCATTCATCGGATGTCTTGGGGTTCCTGCGGGCGTGCCCGTAGGGCGGTGGTTTCCCGGAGGGGTCATGGGCTGGGTGGCGTCGGCGTGGAAGTTTCTCGGTGGTGCGGTGGCGTTCGGGTTGGTCGGCGGGGGAGCGCTGGGGGTGGTGGCGGCTCCCGCGCAGGCGGCGGGCGCGTCGGTGCTGTGGGCGGCACCTGACGGGCACGGCGGCGCGTGCACCGCGCGGAATCCCTGTTCGCTGACCACGGCGCAGGCCGAGGTGCGCGTGGTGGAGCACGGCCGGGCGCCGGCGGGTGTGCGGGTGGAACTCCTGGGTGGCACGTACCGGTTGAGCAGGACATGGAAGTTCGGCGCGGAGGATTCGGGCAAGCCGGGTCACCCGGTGGTGTGGGAGGCCGCGCCGGGCGCCCGCCCGGTGATCTCCGGTGCCACTCGGGTCACCGGCTGGCACCAGGTCGGCAGCAGCGGTGTGTGGGCGGCGCGGGTGCCGCACGGGAGTGCCTCGCGGCAGCTTTACGTCGACGGGAAGCAGGCCCCGATCGCCCAGGCGACCCCGGCCGCGCTGCATTTCTCGGGCAACTGGGCGGGTTCGGCGACCGGTTACGACCTGTCGGGTGACCCAGCGGCCAGGGCGTGGTTCGCCCGCCTGACGCCCGCGGAGTTGGCGCAGGTCGAGTTCGATTACCCCGCGGGCAACGGCGCCTGGACGGACTCGAAGTGCGGTGTCGCCCGGATGTCCGGGAGCGTGCTGGTGATGGATCAGCCCTGCTGGTCCGATGTCACCGACATCGCCCCGTTCAGTCAGGGCACCGGCGGGCTCCCGTCGATGCCGGTGTCGCAGTTGCCCGCCACGATCCAGGGTGCCCGCAGTCTCCTGACCGGCGGTCAGTGGTCGTTGGACACGTCCACCGACACGCTCTTCTTCGCGCCTGCCGGTGGCGGGCCGGTGTCCGGTCTGGATGTTGAACTGCCGCGGCTGGAGGCGCTGGTGCAGGGTGCGGGAAGCCTGGCCGCTCCCTTGCACGATGTTACTTTCGCGGGTCTGCAGTTCTCCTACGCCACGTGGAATGCGCCGTCCGGTCCGGCGGGTTTCGCTGATGTGCAGAGTAATCTGCACCGTACCGGTGCCACGAATCAGGGGTTGTGCACGTTCTCCGACCCTGCCGGGAGCTGCCCGTGGGGTGCTCTCACGCAGCCGCTGGCGAATGTCGCGTTCAGCGGTGCGAGCCGGGTGACGATCACAGGTGACCGGTTTGTCGATCTCGGGGGTGCGGGCCTGAGTTTCATGTACGGGGGAACGCACAACGTCGTCGAGGGCAACGAGTTCACCGCGATCGCGTCGACGGCGCTGTCGCTGGGCTGCACGTACGACCCGACCCCGTCCGTCACGCCGGCGTCGGTGATCGAGGCGCACTGCACGCCGGATCCGGCGGTGGTACGCGGTGACCGGGTCGGGGCGAACGAGATCCTGGACCACACCACGGTGTCGGACAATGTGATCCACGCGGTGGGTACGGATTACCGCTCGGCGTGCGGAATCACGCTGCTGTTCAGCCGGCACACCACGATCAGCCACAACGAGGTGTACGACCTGCCGTACACCGGGATCACCGCGGGCGTCATCCAGGGCCATGTGGACGAGGCCGGACATCCGCAGAACTCCACCAACATCAACGCCGACAACACGATCAGCGACAACCTGATCTTCAACGTCATGCAGGTACTCGACGACGGCGGCGCGATCTACATGGAGGGCCACCAGGCGCGGTACGTCTACGGGCCGGACGGCGCGATCGACGCCGCGTCCACTCTCGCCCATGGCCTGCATGTCACCGGCAACGTCGTCTACAACGACGGTTCGCGCTTCAACGCCTTCTATGACGACGCCGGTTCGGAGTGGATCGGCTTCAGCGGCAACGTGGAGTTCCATCCGCTGACGTCGCTGGGGGCGCAGGGTGGCTGCTCGGCGACGGGGCATTTCTGGGTCACCGGCAATTACTTCTCTGACCCCGCGGGCAGCTACATCTGTACGGCGCCGGTCGACTCCAACGTCAGCGGCAACACCGTCATCCCCGCTTCTCCCGGGCCGGACGACATCCCGGTCAGTGTGCTGGCGGGTGCGGGTGTCACCGGCGGGTTCCGGTCGCTGGCCGCGGGTGTGCCGCTGGAGACCGCTTATGTCTCGGCGCCGGTCCGGGTGTCTGGGGGGTCGGGGGCGGAGCGGGTGCTCATCGCGGGTGCGGGTTTCTCGGCGGGGACGCCGGTGTATTTCGGCGGGCACCGGGCGCGTGCGGTGCGGTGGGTTTCCGGCGGTTTCCTGATCGCCACGGTGCCGGCCGGCGCTGACGGCACGGATGTCACGGTGGGTCCGTATGTGCCGCGTCCGGTGATCACCGCTCCGGCCGGCGGGACCACGGGCCTTGCGGCGGCGTTCCCGGTCACCGGCACCGCGGTGGCGGGCAACACGGTCACCGTCACCGACGGTACGGGTCAGGCGGGCTGCACCGCGACCGCGGCTGCCGACGGCACCTGGTCCTGCACCCTGACCGGCTCCCCGGCCGGGCAGCACAGCCTGTCCGCGACGCAGGCCGGCCGGAACGGGACCATTTCGAAGGCGTCGGCGGCCGTCCTGGTCTACGTCGGCACGCCGCCGGCCGCGGCCCGTGTCAACGACACTGATCCGTCGATCGTGTACGGCACCTGGGACTACCTGGACAGCCGGGGTTACGGCGATCTCGACGACGACGTCCACTACGCGACGGACGACGGCAGTTCCTTCACGGCCGCTTTCATCGGCACCGGGATCACCGTGTTCGGCGAGGAGTACACCGACCAGGGCGACATCGGCGTCTCCGTCGACGGCGCCCCGGCCACCGTGGTGAACACGGTGCCCGCCGACGGCGCACGCCACGCGGACGTTCCGGTCTACACCAGCACGGCCCTCCCGGCGGGCGTCCACACGGTCACGGTGACCAAACTGTCGGGTTCCTACGCGACCTTCGACGGTTTCGAGATCGACAACGTGGCACCCCGGTAGCCCCGTTCCCCGGGCCGTCCGGACAGACGGCCCGGGGTCCCAACCCCTTCCTGCGGCGGCGCTGCCCCGCCGCACGCAGGGGCCGGTGCCGTTCCGCCGCCTGTCGCTCGCTGCCTTCTGCTGCCGCCCCTTCCGCGGGGGTGGCTTGGAGGATCAGGCTGGCCGGTGTGGTCGGGGGCGTGTTTCCGATCCGGTGCTGTTGCTGGGGGCGCGGGTCGACGGGGGTGTCACCGCCGCGGGTGGTCCGCTGGTTGCGTCGGTACGGTTTGGCGGGGGTTTCGGTTCGTGCCTCGTGTGCGGGTGGTGGGCGGTGGGAACTGCCGTGTCCGGGTCGGTGGTCCGGCTGTGCTTGTGGGGGTGCTGTGAGGGCCGGTGGGGTGTGGCTGTGTCCGTCCGCTCATCCGGTGATGTCCCGGGTTTCCGGCAGTGCTGTGCAGCGGTGGCGGGCCGCGCGGCCGTGCCGGTGATATGTCGTGGGTGGGAGGGAAGGTGCGTGACACGGTGGAGCCGGCTGCCGGCGGCAGCTTCCCGCGGAAGTACGGCGTTTCGTCTCGTCCGGTGGCTGTGGACGCTGAAGGACTGTACGGGTCTGGGCCTGACGGTGCTCCGCCGTGCAGACCGTGTGCGGCTGGTCCGCCTGGCAGCGTTACTTCAAGGGGCTCGCCTCCGCCGCCGTGCCGGCGGCGGAGGCGCTGGCCGGGCTCGCGGACGGGCGGCGGCTCCTGCTGCGGGCCGTGGGGGGAACCGGCCGGCAGCACGTGGCTCCCGTGTGCCTCTTCGTCCGCGCCGGCCGTCGGCGCTGTTACCTGTTGGGACGGCCCCTGCTGTCCGCGGCGCGCACGAGTCGCCGGACGCATCGTTCCCGTCGGCTTCCGCCCCCGGCGGCGGCACCGACTCCAGTCGAATGCCCATCACCACGGCCGGCTACGGCGTGTTCGGCGACACCGTCCATGTCATCAGGGGCGCGGGACGGTTCCACGCTGACCGTCACGGCCACTGACGGCGGGGCTGCGCGCGCTGTCACCGTGTCGGTGGCCGGCGGAG
This sequence comes from Streptomyces sp. NBC_01476, assembly GCF_036227265.1. Lineage (NCBI taxonomy): Bacteria > Bacillati > Actinomycetota > Actinomycetes > Kitasatosporales > Streptomycetaceae > Streptomyces > Streptomyces sp. NBC_01476. The sequence goes on from NZ_CP109446.1 coordinate 8,350,434, forward strand.
GGGATGCCGCGGTCCCGGACACCAGCACCACCTACGGCCCGGCCACCGGCCAGGTGGCCACCACCACCGCTGGCGGACACACCATCACCCAGGTCTACGACACTCTCGGCCGGCGGATCTCCTACAACGACGGCGCTGGCAACACCGTCACCACCGCCTACGACGCCCTGGACCGGCCCGCCAAGACCACCGACTCCGCACCCTCCACCACCACCTACACCTACGACACCAGCCTTGACCCCCGCGGCCTGGAGACTTCCCGCAGCGACTCGGTGGCCGGCACCTTCAGCGCCACCTACGACGCGGACAGCAACCTGGCCACCGAGGCCCTGCCGGGCGGCTGCACCATGACCACCACTACCGATGAGACCGGCGCGGACACCTCCCGCACCTGCACCCGCGACGGCATGACCGTCGCCGAGGACGCTGCCGCCGATACCGTTGACGGCCAGCAGGCCGCCCGCATTTCTGGCACGGCCGAGCAGGCGTACGCCTGCGACGCGGCGGGCCGTCTTACTGGCGTGGACACACCCAAGCCGACGCCACCAGCCACCGCGCGTACAGCTTCGACGACAACACCGACCGCACCGGTCTGACCACTACCACCAGGCAACCCGGGCGGCACCGCCGGACCCCGGCCACCACCACCTACACCTACGGCAGCGCCGGCCGCCTCACGATCACCGGTACCGTCTACGATGCCGTCGGCCGCACCACCACCCAGGCCTCCGGCGCCACCACCGGCTATTGCACCAAGGATCTCGTCCGCCAGCAGACCGCCGGCACCGTCACCCGTAACGTTCAAGGACTGGATGGGGACCTTGACGCAACCAGCACCGCAACCGGCGGCACCATCCTCCGGGTGACCGGCCTCCACGGCGAGGTCAGCGTCCAACTGAGGTTTTCTCAGCGAAGATCATTTCCAGATTCCGTTGAGGACGAGTGCGGCGCGGGCGATATCGCCGATCCGGCTGGGGCTGAGGGAGACGTGCTTGAGCGTGCGCCAGCGTTCCTTGAGTTCGGCGGCAGCGCGTTCGCCGAGAGCGCGCAGGTCTCTGATCAGGGTGTTCGTGGTGCGGGTGTCGGCGTGGAAGGCTTTTTCGGACTTGCCCTCGGGGCGGCGGACCGGGACGTGGATGCCGATGCCGGCGCCGATGTAGCCCTTGTCCGCGAGTGTCGGTAGGCCGTTGGCGGCGGCCTTGTAGAGGGCAGGCAGGGCGTGGATGCGGGCGGCGGTGATGTCCGGGGTGGAGCCGGGCTCGACGTCGGAGACCCACAGCGGGGTGCCGTCCGGGGAGGACAGGAACTGCACGTTGCCGCCGAACGCCTTGTGCTTCTGGCTGAACCAGAGGTCGTTGCCGTTCTCGCGGACGCCGGCCAGGCGGTCGGATCCGATGAGGGTGCCGTCGAGGATGACGTGTGTCATTCCTTCCCGTCGGCAGCGGTTGAGGACGTCGTGCAACTCGGGGGCCCGGTCGGCGGGGACGTCGATGCCTTCGTGGAGGTAGCGGTAGCCGGTGGCCTGGGAGATGCCGGCGTCGCGGGCCAGGCAGTGCACGCACGCCTGCTCGCGGAACCAGCGCAGGACCAGCACGGCCTGGCGGAACGGGCCCAGGGCCCGTGAGCCCCGCGGAGTGCGCAATCGTCGGCGGTGGGCGGCCAGCAGTCGTGAAAGGTGGTCCACGACGTGGCGTGGGACATCGAGCGTGGCAACATGGGTGACCAACGTGAAGCCTCTGGTGGTTCGGACGAGATCTTGTGGTGAGACCTGTCCTACCAGGGGCTTTACGTCTGCCTACAACCAGGATGAGTCCGCCCGATACGTCCAGGGGCGAGCGGTTCACAACGTTTCGCGAAGATCATTTCGCTGAGAAAACCTCACTGCCCCTCGATATCGGCCAGTCACCCGCCGTCCTCGCCTGCGATGAATACGGCAGCCCTGAAACCCCCACCTCCGCCACCCGCTACGGATGGCTCGGCGGCAAACAGCGCTCATCGAAACCGTCACCGGTGCCGTCCTCATGGGAGTCCGTCTCTACGGCGCCGCCACCGGCCGCTTCCTCGGCACGGACCCCATCCCCGGTGGCAACGCCAACGCCTACGACTACTGCACCGCCGACCGCATCAATTGCCTTGACCTCACCGGCAAGGGGAGTTGGGTTCTCAGGAAGACTTTCAAACTCAACAAAAAGACGGTGATTGCGGTTGTCAAGCGACTGATTAAGGGTGGCAGCGTAGCGGCGGTACTGCAGGATATTGCTGGCGTTGTGCTGCCAGGGTGGGCGGTGCACGCTCTGTACTTCCTGGGGGTCAGTGCCGCAGGTCTGGGAGCGGCTATTCTCGCCCACGTCGGGAAAAATGGAATCAAGGTCAGAATCGGGGTCTATAAGCCCTGTAGATGGATCCCCTGGGCCTATTTCCGCATGCAGTTCACGAAACTGAAGTAGAATAATGGGTGCCGCGACGGCAAGGCCGTCGCGGCACCCGAAACCTGCTGAAGGGGGGGTGTTGGCCATGAAATTGAACAATCGGATCGACCCGGATAAGCGTGGCGCATTTTGGACCGGGCTTGCAGTCAGTACCGCCGTGAGCATATTTGGATTCCTGCGGCATTCCGGAGGAGCCCTGTGGTACGTCTGGCCTGCTGGCTTCGCACTTGTCTCCACGTATCTCTTGTGGGCGCTTTTCACCGGTAGGATGGACGACTAGTAAAGCAGGGACTGGCGCGGTGGCTAGTGCCTCTCCCCGCTCGTTCTCGGTGTCGCCGCGACTCGGATCGTCTTGGAATATCTGGGAATGGCTGGGAATCACACAAACAGGGCGCCATGGAATCGTGGAACGCGTCGGCTGCCCGTTTCGGCACGAAGCCACTGGACAAGGGGAGAAACCCGGCACATCGGGCCCCTTGTCCGCCCGGGAACCGGCCGCGGTACACCGGCGGCCCGCGCCGGGTCGATGTGCACTGAAGTACACGGCAGCGGAACGCCCGTGCGGCGGGGGAGGGTTAGGGCGGGTCAGCGCGCTGGTGATGTGGAGGGGTAAGTGCACTGCTGTGTGTGCGGCGGTCCGATGAGTGGCACCAGGCCGCCGGTGAAGCGGCCGCTGGTGACGTGTTGCTCGCCGTACGCCATCGGGAGCGGGGCCGTGGTGGGGGCCGCGGAGACGAAGACTTTGCCGCGGTCGACGACGATCGTCTCGGGCCTGGCGACCGGCCTGGCGGCCGCGCCGGCCAGGCGTTCGTCCAGCGCGGCCAGCTGCCGGTGGGGGAGTGCGGGAGCGTGGTCCATGCGCAGGATGTCCGGCCAGGTCGGGCGGGCGGGGTGGGGGGACGGCCATCTCCGCCAGCAGCAGGGCGGCGTCGACGGCTTTGGTCGCGCTCGGGCACAGCACGGCGGCGAGGACGGCGCGGGTGGCGACATCGACGGCGATGGTGAGTTCGGGCCGGGCCAGGCGTCCGTCGTCGAAGAGGGCGAGGACGTCCAGGCGGGTGGTGTCGACCTGGACCTGCTCGCCGGGCCGCAGCGCCCTGGCGGAGGTGAAGGCCCGGCCCTCGAAACTCGCGGGCACCTGCCTCACGGGCCCGGAGGGCAGTTCGCCGGGCCGGGCGAGGGCGGTGACCAGACGGTACAGCGTGGCCTGCGACGGGGCGGGCACGGTGCCGGGGCCGTGCCGGTCCTGAAGGATCTGGTGGATCAGCGGGAACAGGCCGTTGACGGTGCCCTTGGAGCGGCCGCGGCGGCGGCGCAGTGCCTCGCGCACGGCGGCGACGACCCGTTCGTCGGCCCGCCCGGTCGGGTTGGCGACGCGGGTGGTGCGATGGTCCAGCAGCCCCCACAGGCCCTGCTTGCGGTAGGCCAGGCGCATGCGCGGCACCGTGGTGCGCGACACCTTCCCGAACCCGAGCGCGGCAGCTCCTCAGCCTTCGCCTGCTCCCGCTCGGCCAGCGTGTGCCGCTTCGGGGTGTACTGCGGTCGCACCGTTCCTTCGCTGCCGGGCCCGCCAGGCAGGCCGCATTCGACTTCCCGCACGTGCCGCTGCCACGCCAGCGCCTTCTCGCGTGCCGCGGCGGGGGCGGTCTCGAACAGCCCCCACTGCGGTGCGGCCTGGGGCGCCTCGGCCCCGATGACACTGAAGCCCGGGCCGGCGAACAGGTGCCCGGCGAGCACGACCTCACCACCGCCGTCCGGGCCGACGAGGTGGATCTCCTGCCCCGACAAGGCAACCACCTGGGGTCGTCCCCGCATTTCTCGTATCGGCGGGGCGGCGTCCAGGAGAGGTATGAGCTGGGTGACGTCGTGCCGGTTGCCGCCGGTCACCGAGATGGCGATCGGGGTGCCGTGCCGGTCGACGATCACATGGTGCTTGGAGCCGGGGCGGCCGCGGTCGACGGGTGAGGGCCCGACGTGGTCCCCGCTTTGAGGGCCCGGACGTGGGAGCCGTCGATCGCGCAGTCGTCCATCTCCAGCAGGCCCGCGCCACGCAACTCGGCGAGCAGCGTCCGGTGCAGAGCCGGCCAGACGCCCGCTTCGGTCCAGTCGCGCAGTCGGCGCCAGCTGGTCACCCCGGAACGGCCCACCACCTGGGCAGGAACGTCACGCCGGGCCACACCCTTGCGGAGCACGTAGACGATGCCGGCCAGGGCCGCCCGGTCGGACACCCGCAGCCGCCCGGGGTGGCGATGCCTGCGCGCCGGGCCCGGCGGCAGCAACGGCGCTATGAGCTCGACAGAGTTCATCCGGCACAAGATCAGCAGACACCCCACAGAGCCTGCCGACGAGGATCACCAAACGCGAGCCGACACACCGATCTCATTTTGAAACGATCGGTAAGGACCCCCAACAAAAGTGCTGGGCCTGACCTGGTCATCGATCGGTGCCGTGCACGAGGCCACCGGTAGCCGGGCCGCACGGGGTCAGGCGCGCCCTCGCACGCGACAAACCCGACGACGGAGACGGTCATGCCCGGGATACTGGGCGCCCATGGATGGGGTCAAAGTCGTCGTCGCCCATTCCGAGCGCGCGACCCTTCGCGTTGGCGCTGTGTTCCTGAAGGTGGACGCCGATCAGGAGCGCCTCGAGGTCGAGGTCGAGGTCGAGGTCGAGGCGATGGCCCTGGCTCCGATCCCGACCCCGGAGGTTCTGTGGCGTAAGCCGCCCGTGCTCGTGATCGCCCGCGGTCCCGGGGACTGCGCTCGGGCGCCTCGGCGAGCCGTCGACCGCGTCCCCGGCGGCGTGGGCCGCGGCGGGTGCCGCCGTCCGGAAGTTGCACGACGCGCCGTTGCCACCCTGGCCCGGCCGGCGTCGCCAAGGTCGCGACGAGTTTGCGGCAGAACTCGACGGCGAGTGTGAATTGCTTGTGGCGAACGGCGTCCTGCCCGCCGACCTGGTCACCCGCAACCGCCAGGTCGCCGAGGCCGCGCTCCGGCCGTGGACTCCGATGTTCACGCACGGCGACCTTCAGATCGATCACGTCTTCATCGACGGCGACGAGATCACCGGCATCATCGACTGGTCCGAGGCGGGCCCGGGCGATGCCCTGTTCGACCTCGCCACCCTGACGCTCGGACAGGAGGAGCACCTCGGTGACGTTATCGCCGGCTATGGCACTGACGTCGACCTCGACGTGATTCGCGCGTGGTGGTCGTTGCGAAGCCTGCTGGGGGTTCGCTGGCTGGTCGAGCACGGCTTCGACCCGTTCGCGGCGGGCTGTGAGGTCGGCGTGCTGAGATCCCGGATGTGAGCCCGTGCAGGCCCGCCGCTGCTCAGTGCGTTCCGGCACGTCGAGCGGGCCGGCTCCTGAGGTGCATCGCCTGCCCTCGCTTCCGACTCCCGCCAAAGTGCGGCGCGCAGCCGACGCCCGCAGGTCATCCCCCGAGCCGAAGCCCAGCTCCTGGGGCAGCAACTCCCCGCGAATCCCGGTGTGCAACACGAACAGGACCCGACCCAGCACCTTGCGGTGATCCGGACGCTCGCGACCCGGAAACGCTGCGGCTTGCGCGGAACGACCGGCAGCAACGGCTCGATGCGCGCCCACGACTCGTCGTAGATCTCCCACAGCAGGCCCGGCGGTCAGCGACACGTCCCAGCCCCCCGTCGCACGCCATGCCCCGCTTCCTTCGCGTCCCCCAGCACCCCAGCCGAGCCGAACGTACCGCGAACGATGCCGAGTTGCCCGCCCCCGGCCCCGGGCAACGCTCCCGCACCGTCGTGATCGGGCACCCCCTCAGGCCCCATTGACATGTCTAGTCCACTGGTTCCACTGTGTGCCCTCAGTGCTCCTTGTGATCCCGTGTTGCGCGAGGGGCGTTCTGTGACGAATCCCCGTGGGAGTGGTTGGTGCGTAGAGAAGGAAGGCCGGCCCCCTTGAGGGGACGGAGGGTGCCGGGCGTACTCGCACTGCTCGGCGCGGTCGCGGTGGCTGTTTGGGGGTTGCAGGCGCCGGCGGCGTCCGCGCGTCCGGCGCCGGCGGGTGGCGGCGGCGCCGCGGGGTCCTACAAGCCGGTGTGTGGCACGCCGGAGCCAGGCCGGTTCGCCTGCTTCGCGCTGCGCCGCACGGACGTGTCCGCGGCGCGTAACCTGCGCGGACCTGCCGCGGCCCCTGGGGCCGCCGCGCCCGCCGGGTACGGCCCCGGTGACCTGCTCAGCGCCTACAACCTTCCGTCTGACGGCGGCGCCGGCCAGACCGTCGCGATCGTCGACGCGTACGACGACCCGGCGGCGGAAGCGGATCTCGCCGCCTACCGTGAGCAGTTCGGGCTGCCGGCGTGCACTGCGGCCGGCGGCTGCTTCACCAAGGTCGACCAGCGCGGGGGCAGTTCCTACCCGCAGCCGGATCCGGGTTGGGCGGGGGAGATATCCCTCGACCTCGACATGGTCTCGGCGATAGCGCCCAACGCGCGCATCCTGCTGGTGGAGGGGGACGATCCGAGCGGCGACAGCCTCGGCGCGGCCGTTGACACCGCGGTGGCGCTCGGCGCCAAGTACGTGTCCAATTCCTACGGTACGGACTACCGGGCGGGCCCGGGCAGCGGCGAGGACCCGTCGGAGACCACCGCGCTCGACGCCCACTACAACCATCCGGGCGTTGCCGTCGTGGCCTCCTCCGGTGATTACGCCTACGGCGTCGCCTATCCGGCGGCTTCACAGTTCGTCACTTCCGTGGGTGGCACCTCGCTGGCCCGTGACGGGAACAGCGCCCGGGGCTGGTCCGAAGCGGCCTGGGGGCGGGCGGGTTCCGGGTGCTCCCTGTACGAGCCGAAGCCTGCCTTCCAGCAGGACACCGGATGTGCCAACCGCGCGGTGGCGGACGTCTCCGCGGTCGCCGACCCGGCTACGGGTGTCGCGGTCTACCAGACCTACGGCGGCACCGGCTGGGCGGTTTTCGGTGGCACCAGCGTGTCGTCGCCGATCATCGCGTCGGTGTACGCGGACGCGGCCACCCCGGTCCCGGGCACGTACCCCAACGCCTACCCGTATGCCGACCGTGAAGGGCTCAACGACGTCACCACGGGGAGCAACGGCGGCTGCGACCCGGCCTACTTGTGCCGCGCCGCCGCGGGCTACGACGGTCCCACCGGCCTGGGCACTCCGAACGGCCTGCAGTCCTTCCGCACCGGGCCGCACGGCCGGCTGTCCGGAACGCTTCTCGACAGCACTACGGGCAAGCCCGTCGTCGGCGCCGTGGTCTCCTCCGGGACGGATGCCGCCCACACCGACGCCACGGGGCACTACGCCCTGGTGCTGCCGGCCGGCAGCCATGAGGTCACGGCGGCTGCTTTCGGGTACGCCACCCGGACCCTGAAGGACGTCCCGGTCGCCGACGGCGCCTCCGTCACCCGGAACATCACGGTCACCCCGGTGCCCAGTGCGACGGTCACGGGCAAGGTCACCGACGGTTCGGGCCACGGCTGGCCGCTCTGCGCCAGGATCGGTGTCGCCGGTGATCCCGAGGCCATCTGGACAGACCCCGTCACCGGCGTCTACAAGGTGACCCTGCCGCGCAACGCCGACTTCACGCTCGACGTGGCCGCGGTCGCGCCCGGTTACCAGGCCCTCACCCGGCGGATCCACGTCGGTATGAAGCCACTCACCGCCGACTTCTCGCCGACCGCCGACCCGTGGGTTGCCACCGCTCCGGGTTATGCCGTCCACCTGACCGGCAGGACCGAGACGTTCGACTCGTCCACCGCCCCGCCGCACGACTGGACGGTCACCAACGCCGCTGGGGCCGTGGGCGGTTGGGAGTTCGACGACCCGGCCGGCGAGGGCAACAGCACCGGCGGGCAGGGATCCTTCGCCATCGTGGACAGCACCTACTACGGCTGGGATGCCCGTCAGGACTCCGAACTGGTCAGCCCTGTCTACGACTTCACCGGGCAGGACACCCCCGAACTGGCCTTTGACACGATGTACACCTACAACCCGTCGCGGATGAACTTCGGCGTTGAGGCGTCCGACGACGGAGGGGCCACCTGGACGGCGGTCTGGTCTCCTGACGACAACGTGTACTACGCCGGACCCACACCGGTCGTCGTGCCGCTCACCGCTTACGCGAATGCCAAGGCCGTGCGCCTGCGGTTCCATTACGCGGCAACGGGCGTGTGGTACTGGGGCGTTGACGACGTCTTCGTCGGGCAGCGTGATTTCACCCCCACCCCCGGCGGTCTGGTCGTGGGCACCGCGAAGGACGCCAACACCGGTCTGGCGGCCGCGGGTGTGATGGTCAGTGACGGCAGCGATGCGGCCGTGCACACCCAGACGATGGCCACCCCCGAGGACCTGTCCCTCGATGACGGGTACTTTTCGCTGTTCGTCCCCGGCCCCGGCAGGCACACTCTCACCGCGGTCAAGAGCAACTACACCGACCGCCCGGAGGTGTTGACGGTTCGGGCCGACCGCACCACCGCGGTCTCGTACTCCCTGAAAGCCGGCCGGCTCGCCGTGACACCCGGCAGCATCGACGCCACCGTGCCTCGCGGCAGCAAGGTCACGCGGCGGCTGAGGGTTTCCAACACCGGTACGGCGACCGCGACGCTGACGCTCGGGGAGCAGCCCGGCGCGATGCTCCCCGGCGCGGCGCAGGGAGCCCCCCTGCAGCGCGTCAAGGGCACCTACCCCCTCGGCCGGGTCCCCGCCGCCTCCGCCGGTGCCTCGCCGGCCGGGCATACGGCACCGGTCCCGGTCAATGCCTGGCAGGGTGCCCCCGGCCTGCCGTCGGCTGTGATGGACAACATTGCCGACAGCCACCAGGGGAAGGTCTACTCCGGCTTCGGTGACCCCGGGTTCTCCGTCAACGGCGAAGGTGACAGCAACGACCTCTACGTCCTCGATCCGGATTTGGGTACCTGGAAGCAGCTCGCGGGCGCGGCCGACGCCCGTGAGGCGCCGGGGCACGGCTTCATCGGGGACAAGCTGTATGTCGCGGGCGGCTGGGGCGGCCCGGAGGAGAACCCGGACCCGAAGCTGGAGGTGTATGACACCGTTTCCGGTACGTGGTCCACGGGTGCCCCCGACCCGCGCCCGCACGCGGGTTCCGGTTCGGCCGTACTCGGCGGCGAGCTGTACCTGGTCGGGGGCTGCGACGTGGACTGCGGCGTGGCCGACGTCAATGTCTACGACCCGGTGACCGACACCTGGAGCCGGGCCGCCGACTACCCGGAGCCGGTTTCCTGGGCGTCCTGCGCGTCCAGCGCCGGGAAGCTCTACTGCGCCGGCGGCGCCACCAACGCGGGGAACATTGCCCACACTTACGCCTACGACCCGGCGCTGGGGACGTGGTCGCGGCTCGCGGACATGCCGGTGCCGTTGTGGGGCTCGGCGTACGCGGCGGCCAACGGCCTGCTGGTGGTCGCCGGCGGTGTCGACGGCGACGTCCTGAGCAACCAGAGCTTTGCCTTCGACCCGGACAGGGATACGTGGAGCGCGCTGCCCAACGCAGCCACGGCCACGTACCGCGGTGGCGGTGCGCTCGGGTTCTACAAGGTCGGCGGCGGGACCGGCGGGCTGGCCGTGACCTCGGCGGTGGAGAATCTGCCGGGCTTCGCGGTCGACCCGGCTTCCGACGTGCCGTGGCTGGGGGAGAGCACCCAGCGGCTCACCCTGCGGCCGGGGGCGAGCACCACGCTGACGGTGACCCTGGACGCGCACACCCCCCGGATGCCCGCCCCGGGTAACTACGAGGCCCGCCTCACCTTCGGCACGGACACCCCGTACACCCTTCCGCCAACCGCGGTGACCCTCCACGTCACCTCACCGCCCCACCACCCTGGAAGCCCTGCGGGCTGACGTGCCCGGTGCCGGGGCCGTCGACGCCTCAGCTGTTCTGTCCGGGGAGGTTGTGGACAGTGGTGATGATCACTGCCGGGTGATCTTGAACGGGTGAGGGCCTTGCGGGTTCGGTGTGGATTGCGACGTCCCACCGGAGCGAAAGGCCCTCATGCCCCACCGTAATGCACCCCTGACCGAGACCGGTCGTCTGCGTCTGGCGCGCTGCGTCGTGGACGACGGCTGGCCGCTGCGACGGGCCGCGGAGCGCTTCCAGGTCTCACCGACCACGGCCCAGCGGTGGGCGAGCCGCTACCGGACCACGGGCGAGGCCGGCATGACCGACCGCTCCAGCCGCCCGCACCGCAGCCCGCGGCGGACACCGGCCCGCACCGAACGCCGCATCATCAAGGTCCGCATCCCGCGCCGATGGGGCCCGGCCCGCATCGCGCACCTGCTCGGGCTGAACCCGTCCACCGTCCACCGGGTCCTGACCCGCTACGGCCTGGCCCGCCTGGCCCGCCTGGACCGCGCCACCGGCCGCGTCATACGCCGCTACGAACGCGACCGGCCCGGCGAACTCGTGCACGTCGGCATCAAGAAACTCGGCAACATCCCCGACGGCGGCGGCCACAAGGTCCTCGGCCGCCAGGCCGGCCGCAAGAACCGCTCCGGCGCCGGCTACAGCTTCATCCACACCGCCGTCGACGACCACTCCCGCCTGGCCTACAGCGAGATCCACCCCGACGAGAAGCAGGAGACCGCCACCGCCTTCTGGACCCGCGCCCAGGCCTACTTCGCCTCGGTCGGCATCACCGTCGAACGCGTCCTGACCGACAACGGATCCTGCTACAAATCCCGGCTCTGGCGCGACACCCTCACCGCGGCCGGGATCACCCACAAACGAACCCGGCCCTACCGGCCCCAGACCAACGGCAAAGTCGAACGCCTCAACCGCACCCTCCTCGACGAACGGGCCTACGCCCAGCCCTACCGCTCACAGGACGAACGCCGAGCGGCGTTCCCACGATGGCTCCACACCTACAACCACCACCGCGGACACACCGCCCTGGGCGGCCAACCACCCGCCACCCGCGTCCCCAACCTCACCGGGCAATACACCCAGCCGCAGGCCAGCACATCACATTCAGCGTTTCCGTGGTCACTGTTCGTGCGGTTTGCTATGGCTTTTTTAGGACAAAGGGACAGGGCTACGAGGGAGACGGGAAGCTGACGTCGGGGTAGTCGACGGCGGCGATCCGGTGGATCCGGTGGCGAAGGGCGGGCGGCAGGTCGTCCAGCGCATGGCCGCGCAGCCACTGGGAGGCTTGGCCACCGAAGACTGCGCCCGACAAGCCGTGATCGTGGACCGTCACCCAGGCTTGCCACCCGCGTACGTCATGTGTCTGACGGAGCGAGACGATGTCGCGAGCGATGCCCAGCAGGGAGACCCGGGCCGCGGGGTGCGGCTCTGAGACGAGGGCGGCCACCGCTGCCACCAGTACGAGTTCCGCCGTGTCCGCGGCTTCGAGCAGGATTTCCGAGTCCAAAGGCCGCAGCAGCGACACCACCAGGTCTGCGGGGAGTCGGCCCGCGTCGTCGGCCAGCAGGCCGAGCACCATCGGACGCACCCCGGCGGCCCACGGGTCCGTCAGCCAGACGGCACACAGCCGGTAGGCGTCAGCGAGCCGCCGCGCCGACGACCGCGTCCGCCCGGCGAGCAGCACCCGCAGCACGTCGTGGGCGATCGAGGACGCCCGGCCGTCAGCGCGGGCGGTGAAGGTCATCAGCTCCGGCCCGAGGCGGTCGACCACGGGCTCCAGGGCGTGCCTGACCACGGAGTCGTTGGTGCCGCCCGAGACGTCCATCTTCCGAGGCAGTTCGTTCCAGTAGGTCCTGCGCCAGCTCATCCGTTCAGGCGCGTCGCGCTCCGGCCGGTTCCCGTACAGCCAGTTCGGGTCGACAGGCTCCGGGTCGTCCGCCGGATCCCTCGCGGGCACTACCTCCAGTTCCCGTTGCGTCCCCGCCCAGGTGTGCTTGAGGTGTAGCGAGAACGCGAAGGCCGCCCATTCGTCCTCGTCGAGAGACGACCGCCACAGCAGGGCGCGGCGGTGCCAGGTGCCCGGCGGGTCGACGGACTCGGGAAAGACGCGGCGCGCCGTGAAACCTCCGGTCAGCGCGAGCATCAGCAGCATGAGATTTGCCTCGTACCGCCCGTGCCGGGAGGAGGTCGGGCTCTGCGGAGCGGGACGGTAGTCGGCGTGGTCGTGCCGGGTGCGGACCGCGTTGGCGGCGATGACCCGGACGACGAGGTCCGCCAGCGCCTCGCGGTCCGCCTCGGGTAGGTGGGCGACACGGGCGCGGACGAAGCGGAGCATCTGACGCGAGGACAGGGGGACGTACGAGAGCAGGGCGTAGAGGAGGTCGTCGGCGACCGGGGCGGGGCCGGAGACGAGCAGGGCAGGGCGGCTGTCGAGCAGGCCGTACAGGAGGTTCACGGCGAGGCGCACTGCGAGGTATTCGCCGAAGGTGGCGTGCAGGAACTCGTACGTGGCCAGGCGGCGCGCGTCGCGGACGGCTTGGGCGCGCTGGACGAAGAAGAATCGGCCGAGGGCGATCTCGGCCTGGTCGAGCGGGGCGCGGAAGCCGGATTCGGGGCGGTGGCCGGGGTCGAGGAGGGCGGTGAGATCGGCCGTGAGTTCGTCCGCGGTGACCCACTGGCGGCGGCGGTTGAGCATGGCGAAGGCGACGAGGGAGAGGCGTTCCAGCTCCTGCTGGACCCGGTCGGCCACCTCGCCAGGCCGGGGGGCCACGGCGGACTTGCCGACCTCGCGGGCGGCGAAGGCGGTGAGCAGGTCCTCGTACAGGTCGGCTTCGTCCAGCGGGACGCCGTCGTTGCGCCGGAGGGCGTTGTCAGTCGCGTCATAGAGGGCGAGCATCAGCAGCAGCAGGGGCTGGCCGGCGAGGTCGCGGTGCTGTTCGACGAGGGAGGCGGGCAGGGGGCTGAGGCCGTTCGCGGCGAAGTAGCGCTCGTTGGTGCGGTTCCACAGCGCGACCCAGGTGCGGATCTGCTCGTCGCTGAAGGGTTCCAGGCGTAAGGCGACCGAGCCCTCGGGGAAGCGGGCCCGGTCGGCGACGGCGGTCCTGGTGGTGACCAGCGCGATGACCGGCCGGCCCTGATCGGCCTCGCGCTGCTGGAAGGCGGCGGCCCGCTCCAAGAAGTCGGACTGGCTGACGCCGGTGGCCTGGAGGAGTTCGTCGAAGCCGTCGAAGAGGATGACCGGGACCAGGCCGGGGGCCGCCCGTACGAGATCCGGCCAGGTCGCGCGCTCGCCTGTCCCTGACCGGATCGCGTACTCGATCTGGTCTTGGACGTCTGCCTCGGCGGGCACCTCGCGCAGTACGACACGGACCGGCAGGAAGCCCGCGGCGGGCAGGCGGGCAGCGAGGACCTTCGTCAGCAGTGACTTGCCGGCACCGGGCTGGCCGAGGACGACCAAGGGCGCGGCCGTGGCGCCTGGGCTGGTTAACGCGCCCGCCAGGTACTCGCTCAGGTCCTCGCGCTCGTCGGCGCGGGTCCACCACGCCTCGTCGGCCGGGCCGCCGCCGTCGCCGCCCACCGCCCGCACCCGGAAGCGCGGGTCGAGGTAGCCGGCGGCGACCGTTGGCAGGCCCACGCCGGTCGGCACGTCGCCATCGGCGAGGATCGGGCGGCTGAGCGCGGCCCGGGCGGCGGTGGACAGGGCCGCGGCCACGTCCACCGGGGGCGCACCCGCCGACAGCCCGGCGAGGAGCGACGCCACGCCGGCCAGGGCTTCGCGTACGGTCGCGCGGGTGGTCTGGTGCTCCATCTGGTGTGTCCAGAAGGCGAATTCGGGGATCTCGCCAGCCAGGCGGGTGTACAGCTCCTCGTAGCGGCGCAGGGCTCCGCCCGCGGCTCCCCTGATCTGTTCACGGGTCGCGCGCCGCCCGTTCTCGTTCAGGCGGTCCCACAGGGCGAGGCCGCACAGGAAGTTTTCCAGCCGCGCGCCCAGGTCCCCATACCAGCTCGCGAGGGTATCGAGGACCCGCTCGTACGGGATGTGGGGCGCCGGCATCGGCGGGGCGGCGGCCGTGAGGGCATGGACGAAGTCGCGCGCGGTCGACTCGGCCGCGCCCGCCAAGGCGAGCTGTTCGCGGCGGGTCAGCCGCACCTCCGCCCAGTCGAAGGGCAGCTCGGTCACCGCGAGTTCCTCGAAGTACGCGGTCACCACCAGCACCGCGTGGGCGGCCGCGAGACGTTCGCTGCGGCTCGTCCGGTCGGCCGTTCCCAGCCGCTCGCGCAGGCTTCCAACCATATCCCGGCCGAGCCGCAGGATCCGGCCCCGCGCCCCCGCCAGGTTCAGTACGGTCTCGCTCGCCCCGCCCGTGGCCAGCCCCAGCGCACTGCCGAGCGCCTCGTCCAGCGCGGCCAGCCCCGCGGGGTCGCCTCCCAGCAGCACCACCGCGTCCCCGTACCCGATCAACCGCCGCGCCGCCATGCCCGATCTCCCTCCCCTTGAGCCCGCGGCTCAGCAGCCTGCCATGCCGCGGGGGCCGCCACCCTAGGGTTCGGGCGGCTCGGGACACACGGCGACTCGGGAGGTAGTACGGGCGGGAGCCGACAGACCGCGGGTGACGCTCGAGGGGGCTTGTTGGTGTGTGGGGTGCCGGCTGGCCTGGTGTGTTGTGGGTTTCGGCTCCCAATCCTACGCCGACGTCGTCCGCGACCGAGTCACCGCCGACCCCCGCGACGCCGTGCTCCTGGCGGTCGGCGACTTCGACTGCTCGGGCGAGGACATCGAGCGGGACCGGGTGGAGCGCACCGGCTGCTGGAGCTCGGTGACCCGGGTGCTGCTCACCTATGAGCAGATGCGCGCGTACGGGCTCCTGGCGACCGAGGGCAAGCGCGGCGGCCCGAGGTGGCCGCCCTTCGCCCGCCTACGGCTTCGACATTGAGTGCCCGGTGCACGGGAGGTGGAGGCGCTGGAGGCGGACGAACTCCAGCGCCTGGTCCTCGCCGCCGTCGACCCGTACATCGACCGCGACGTCCCCGCGCAGCAGATCGCCCGCGAGGAACAGCAGCGCCGCGCGTTGTCCGAGTTCCTCGGTCGATGGGGCACGGGCGGCGGAAGGACGTCCGCCTGAGCCCTCAGTACATCTCGAAGTCGGGTTCCCAGTCCGGGTCGGGCTCTTCGTCGTCGTTGGGTATCTGGCCCTTGATTCCCGCGAGGTCGAGTTCCCACATCGTGAGTGTGAGACCGCACAGGCGGCACCCGAAGTGCCGGGGGAGGAACCAGACCTCCCCGTATTCCCCCGTCTTGTCCCGGCCGCTTGCGAAACCAGTGTGTCCGCACGCGGGGCATTCTGCGGGTACGGCGATCGGCCACGGGGCGGCCGCGTACATCACCGGCCTGCCCAATGACCACCCTCTGCGTCGCAAGGAGAACGTCTTCGTGTTCTCCTTGCGAACGCCGCAGCCGCGCAGCTGACCCAGTTCGTGGCCATGACGACCGCGCCGGGAGGAATCGCTGACACCGGCGCGCATTTGTATCACTGACCACCGGCACCCTTGACCGCCGCTTGGAGGGCTGCGCTCCAAGCTGCATCTACGACGGCTGCTCACTGCAGGCGCTCGGCGATGAAACGCCCATCCCCGTCACCGGGCAGCACCTGGCCGCCGAGCAGGCCCGCGCAGATCGTGCCCGCGCGGCACGCCGCTGGCCACTGCGCGTCCGGCGTACCTTCGACGGCTTTCTCCACCGTCTTCGGTTATGTCGTCTCAGTTGGGATGGTGCGGATCATGCCATGTATGAGTCTCTGACCTGCGAGGACTCAAATATTGAGATTGAGTGCCGACCTCCGGCGATGCGGGCTGTCTTGGGGTAGGTATGACGTCTGACCTGCGAGGAGTCTAATTGTGAGACCTTGGACTCAATCTCGTTGAGGTGGCGCTTAGATCGGCGCTGAGTCTCGGGTAAATGATCTTGATCGGTGGAGTGCCCTGGCCTGCGTGTGTAGCCACAAGCCGACAAACTGCACGGCCCGCACCGGCCGGCGGCGGTTCGCGGCTTGCCCGTAGGGCGTGCCGGCTTCGCCCGACTCTCGGCTGGGGGTAGTGGCTGCACTGAGGTGATGGTCGAGTGCGCTTGGTCTCAGATGATCGTGGCGGGCACGTGGTGGGCGGTGAGGAGCTGGACGAGGGGCTCTGCCTCGTCTTCGGGTACGGCCAGGGCAGCGAGGCGGCGTGCGCGGGTGAGGGCTACGTACCAGATCCGTAGTTGCTCGTCGGTTACAGGGTCGCTGGTTGCCCAGCGGTTGACGTTGCCCTGAGGTTCCCCCGAGATGCGGGGAAGGGTGACAGCAGGTCAGATGGGTCTCATGAGAGGAGCCCTGACGATGCCTGCCCCGAGGAAGTACCCGCTGGAGTTGCGTGAGCGTGCGGTGCGGATGTACCGGGCGGCCGAGCCGAAGCCGGTGATCCGCCGCATGGCCGAGGATCTCGGTGTCCACCACGAGGCCCTGCGCAACTGGATCCGCCAGGCCGAGGCCGACGCCGGCGAACGGGAGGACGTGTTGACCACTGCCGAGCGCGAGGAGTTGGCCGCCCTGCGCAGGGAGAATGCCCAGCTCAAGCGGGCGAACGAGGTCCTGCGGACAGCCTCGGCTTTTTTCGCGGCCCAGCTCGACCCGACCCGGCCCAGGTGACCGCGCTCCTCGATGAGCACGCGCACCTGGGGGTCGAGCCCGTACTCCGGGAACTGCACATCCCCTCGTCCACCTATTACCGCTGGCGCCAGGCAGAAAAGGAGCCGTGTGAACGGCGCCGTCAGGACACGGAGCTGACCGGCCGGATCCGGCAGGTCCATGAGGAATCCGGCGGGGTCTACGGCTCGCCCCGTGTCCATGCCGTCTTGAAGCGCGGTGGAGTGCACGTCGGCCGCAAACGGGTCGAGCGCCTCATGCGCGAGGCCGGTCTCGTCGGCATCAGCCCCCGCCGCGGCAAGGGGTTCACCCGCCGCGATCCGGACGCCGATCTCGCCCCTGACCTCGTGCAACGCGACTTCACCGCGCCCGCGCCGAACCGGTTGTGGGTCACCGACCTCACCATGATCTCCACCGGGGAGGGGCCTTTGTGGCTGTCGGCGATCCGCGACGTGTTCTCCCGCCGCGTCGTGGCATGGGAGACCTCCGCCCGCGCGGACGCGGACCTGGTCCTGTCCTCGTTGGAGTATGCCCTGGCCAGCCGTGAGGTCGCCCCGGGCGAACTGGTCCACCATGCCGATCACGGCTGTCAATATACGAGTATCAAGCTGACGACGCGGCTGGTCAGAGCGGGTATCCGGGCGTCCATGGGCTCCGTCGGGGACTCCTTCGACAACGCCCTGGCGGAGAACCTGTGGATGATCATTAAGACCGAGTGCATCCGCGGCCGCGTCTTCGCGACCAGGGCCGAAGCCAATCTGGCGCTCTTCGAGTACATCGACGGCTTCTACAACCCCCGACGCATCCAAAAACGCCTCGGCTACCTCAGCCCGATCGAGTTCGAGGAGAAGCGCTACGCCGACCAGGCAGCGGCCGAACCGGTGAACCTGAAACCACGTCAACCCGCCCTGACCAGCTAGTCAGCCACTCCCGCACAGCGGGGGAACCTCAGTCTTCCAGGAACCCGACTTCGGCCACACCCCCCATGGCGCCGATGCCCAAGCGTGGTCGAAGAACCCGCTCGATTCCCGGCTCATCTCCTCCGCGCTCTTCGATGACCCCTTCGAAAGAGTCTCGCTCACCGCGACGCTGACCTGACACCCACAAGAAGCGCCGCGATCCCGACTGTTGAGCCTGCCGACTGCCCTGCGGTGGGCCGGGCGCTGGCCCGGGCCCCTCTGGAGCCCAGTCCTTCTGACTGCATGGTCGCTGCCAGTACTGGGTCCGTGTCGCCGTCTGGCTCACGTGCGAGGGCTTCACGACCGCGCAAGTGATGTACGTGTCCAGATTATCAGGACACTGATAGCGTGGTGGCGTGACCTCAACTGTCGAGTTGCTGCGGGGCATGCTGGGCGAGAACGCATACCGCGCCCTGGAAACGCTGGCCGCCACGACCGTGCCCCTGTCAGGCCGGAAGGTGGCAACGGCCCTGGGGGTGTCCCCGACCACGGCAACGGCGGCGCTGGACAAGCTCCGAGAGGCCGGGCTCGCCGCCTCGAGTCAGGTCGGGCGTTCCCAGCAGTGGCATCTCAACACCGACAGCGACACGCTGCGCACATGGCTGGAGCAGACCCGGGCGAGCGCCGCCGACACTGCGACGCCTACCGGTATGAGCCCGTACGCGACCGGCGGCGGTGGCGTCACTTTCGAGCGCAAGGTCGCTGTGCAGTACCTTGCCCATCTGCTTCTTGGCGACGGCGCCGATGAGTTGGGCGACAGCCGGTCAGTTGTCAGTGTGGCCTTCCAGAAAGCACCAGAGCACGCGGTCGACGACCTTGTCCTCCATGCCGCCCGCGCCGATGAGCCGGAGCCGTCCCTGGTGCTCGCCGTCGCTGTGCGCCGCGCACCCGACCTCGTGCAGAGCAACGAGTTGAGCAGAAAGCTCATCCGCACCTTTGTTCAGGAAGTCGTCGACGCGCCCAGCGACGGGCCTGAACACCGAGCGGCACTGGTCGTCGCAGGCCGGCAGGAGCACGCGGAGCAACTGGCAGTACTTGCAGCCGAGGCCACCGTGCAAAAGGACGCGCCCAACTTCTTCGGCCTCCTGCGCACGCACCGGAAATTCCACGTTGACGTCCGGGCACGCCTTACCCACATCGAAAAGCTCGTCGAACTCGCTCTGGCTGCACTCGGGGCCACCGATCCCAGCCCGCAGCTTGTTGAGCAGCGCACCTGGCAGCTGCTGTCACGGCTGACCGTGCTCATGCCCAGACTCGAGACCCCGGACGAACTGGACTGGGCCCCCGTAACGAACTCACTCATCCGCGTTGCCCGCGGCACCGACCTCTACGGGGCCACGCGACTGCGGGAGCGGCTCGTCGCTCTGGCCGACGACTACTCGCCCAAGGCCGCCACCGTCGACCTGAGTCTTCTGCGGCGCGACGCCCACCAGGTCCTCGACTCGGCCGTGCGCCGTCACCGGCGAGGATGGCGGATGCTCGGCCACCTCCACGAACGCGCGCTCACGTGGGTGCGCGACGAGATCACCACCGAGGACCGCAGCCGCACGGTGCACCTTGACCGTAGCGATGCGGCACACCAGCTGCTTCAGCTGGTGGAGTCCCAGGCGACTGCGGTCGTCGTGCACGGCGAATCCGGCGTGGGCAAGAGCGCCCTGGTCGTCCGTACGCTCACCGACGCTGCACAAGACCCCGACCGCCTGCAGGTGGCGTGTATCAACCTGCGGCATCTCCCCGTCACCACCGTGGAAGCGGAGTCTGTACTTGGTACCTCGCTGGCAGCGCTCCTCAAGGAGCTGAGCGCCCCTCGGCGGATCCTTGTCATCGACGGGGCGGACGCGCTCGCTGAGGGCAGGCTGGAAACCCTCCTCTACCTCATCGACGCCGCCATCCAGGCCGAGGTCAAAATCGTCGCCATCACCGCGAACGACGCCCAGCAAATCGTCCACGACACCATCAGTGACCGCTGTGCCGGGGAGGTAGCCGGCTTCGAGGTCCCGTTGCTGACCGATGCCCAGGTGACCGAAGCTGTCGCGGTCTTCGAAGAGTTGTCGGCCCTCGCGGCCGACCCGCGGTCACGGGAGCTGCTGCGACGGCCCGTCGTGGTGGACCTGCTGGTACGAGGGGGCGTGAAGGCCACGCCCCTCAGCGACGCCGACGCCATGCAGCAGGCGTGGTCGGGACTGGTACTCCGCCCAGGACGCCCTGAACGCGGGACCCCGGACGCCCGGAACGTCGCGCTTCTGCGTCTGGCCGCTCTGGAACTCGGCAAGGGAGATGCCCTGGATGTCGTGGGAGCGATCGATCCCACGGCTCTTGCCGGACTGCGCCAGGACGGTCTGCTGCGCACAGAGACCGACGCCCCGTTCGCTATCGGCCCGCAGTTCGCACACGACGAGGTGCGCCGGTATGCGATCGCCCGGCTCTTCTTGTCGGCTCCCCACCCCACGGCGGTATTGGTCGACGCCGGCGTGCCGCGCTGGGCGCTGGGTGCCGCACGGCTTGCGTGCCAGGCACGCCTTGCCGCCCCCGACAGCCAGAGGGCGCCTGCGCGCGGCAGGTTCGCCCGCTTGCAGCAGGCCTTTGACGATCTGGTCGCGGCAGGTCACGGGGAGCGCTGGGGAGACGTGCCCGGTGAAGCGCTCCTGACGCTCGGAGCGCCCGACCCGGTGCTGCGCGAGGCATGGCCTGTGCTGCGTGCTGAACCGGACGCCGGCCTGCGGCGACTGATTCGTCTGGTGGACCAGCGGTTGCACGACGAAGCGGGGCTGGTGCGGATCGTGGCAGTCGAACCGCTCATCGCCCTGCTGCTCGACGAGGAGGAGCCCTGGCGGGAAGGTAAGCACGTTCAAGGCATCCTGCGCGACTGGCTCCACGCGGTCATCCTCGCGAATATCCCCGCCGGTTATCCGCTGCGGATCAGGCTGCACGACCGTCTACTCGCTGCCTGCGGCGCAGCCGATCGCCAGCTGAAGGACGAGCAGGCGGCACGGCCGCCGCGCAAAGCCCAAGGCGAAGACGACTTCGCGCGGCAGCCGCTGCTGCGCTTGACAGGAAACGGGCGCCGGCGTGCCCGCCGTCGTGCGCGCGCCGAGATCCCCCGCGAGATCTCCGACAAACTCATGGTTGAGCTGCTGGCCTTGCTCGGACCGGATCTCGGTGAGGACGGCGAGGCGGTCCTGCGCCGGGTAGCGAGGGACGCACCGGCATGGGCCGGCCCCGCCGTCGAAGAGGTGCTGACCGGCCGGGCACTGGCAACCTACCGGCGTGGTTTCCTGGCCGAGCTGACCGAGGCCTACTACCTCAACGACGACGAAGACGGGTCAGGGTTCCACGAGGACGGCATCCGCCATCACACCGCTCACGGGGTCGGAGTGGCCCCTCTTGCGGCCTGGTACCGCGGCCCGTTCATGGCGCTGTTCCAGACGGACTTCCGCACCGGCGTCGCGGTGCTGAACCGCTTGCTCAACCACGCCGCGCTGGCGCGCGCCCGCACCCTGGCAGGCCTCGGCCAGTACGGCGCCCCGTCCACGGATCACGACGTCAGCGCCTACCGGACACAACTCGACGTCGCAGGGGCTCGCCGTACCTACGTCGGAGACCCGCACGTGTGGCTCTGGTACCGCGGAACCGGTGTCGGCCCCTATCCCTGCATGAGCGCACTCCAAGCGCTGGAGCGGGTGTGCGACCGCATGGTCGAGGCTGACATTTCCGTGGCCGCCATGGTTGCCGTCCTGCTCGAGGACTGCGAGAACCTTGCGATGGTCGGCTTCGTCGTCGGCCTGCTCATCCGCCATCTCGAACACGACGACCGTCTGCTGGACCGCTATTTTGCCGAACCGATGGTGTGGAAGCTGGAGTTCACACGCACGGTCCACGAATCGAGCGGGCTGAGGGCGGCCGCCGACGATCTGACCGCTCCTGAGCGCCGGAGCTGGTCGCTGCGGGAAACGGCCATGGCGACGGTGCTGCGTGCTGACGACCAGCGCGCGCAGGAGCTGCGGCTGGTTGGGCAGGAGCTTGTCGCAACGGCCCGGCGGCTGGCCATGGGGGACCTCGGCGAGACCAGTGAGGAAAGGGTCCAGGAACTGCTTCACCCTGTACGCGCCTGGGCCAGTGCCCTGGACCGCGACACTTACCAGGCGCAGCACGTGGAAGGGGGCCTGCAGATCCAGGTCAACCCCCCTGACGACGTCGTCGAAGCCCTGCAGGCCAAGAACACGGACCTGGCACGCGTCCACGAAGCCTTGCGGCTCAGCGTCCGCTACTACGTCCATCCCAGAACCGGCAAGGCCGAAGATCTCAGTGCTGACGACCTGGCCGGCGATCTGGCAGCAGCCCGGGAACTCATCGACAGCTCGTCCTCCGACTCCGACGACCGGTGGGAAGCGCCCGCCGCGGTCGCCGCGGCGGCACTCACAGCACACCTCGTGAACGGTGTTGACCTGCCCACCGACGACCTGCGCTTCGCCGCCCAGACACTTCTTCGGATCGGGGAGGGAGCGGTCTCACCGCACCCCTTCGACTCTGAGGAGGCCTATTACGAGCAGGGGGCCGACCGCACCGCCGCACGAGCACTCCCGCTGCTCCTTCTGCCTGCCGCCGCCACGCTGCGAGCCCATGTCGACGGCAGCGACGGCTCCACCGCATACCGTCAGGCCGCCGCCGCAGCGAGCAAGCTGGCGCGGGGCCTAGCCAACGAGGTACGCGTGCACCTGGCCCGCGGCCTCGACCCTGTCTGGCAGGCAACCTGCACAGCCGGCGACAGCACCTGCCATCACGCAACAGCCCTCCAACTGGCGGTCGAAACCATGCGCGACTGCGTCCTCGGCACCTGGGACCCGCAGACCGGCCGGCGCGCCATCGTCACCCTCGACGATCCGGTCTCCGACGCACTCGCTGAGGCCGCTGCTGACTCCATCTTGGTGGACCGCCTCGATGGGGCGATCAGGGCCCTCGGCCCAGCCGCGGCGGCATCAATCTGCATCTCCGCCCAGGCTGGCGAACTCCTCACCGTGCTTCTTGCAACGCACCGACGCGCCCTGCTGGCCTCGGAGCGCGACATGGACCATCGCGGCACCCATGCCCTGATCGCGGCGCGGGCGGTGCTCACCGTGGCAGGCACAGGCCAGGACGCACCCGTCTTCCAGCACATCGACGCCTACGCTGACCACCCGACACTCCTCGGCAGCTTCCTGAGTGCACTGTCCTCAGCTGCCGAGGAGTCTGCGGACAGGGCAGCCACCGCACGGAGTATGTGGCCCACCGTGATCGCCCATGTGATCGCCCTGGAAGCCTCCGGGCACACACCCTTCATCGGCAGGAACGAGTACAACTCCGCCCTCGCCGCGCTCCTGCCCAACCCCGCCGCCGAAATCGCCTACCTGTACCGGGAAGTCCACGACCAGCCCATCGTCTGGTGGGAGCCGCTCGCCTGGCAGGACACCGTCGCCCAATGGCTGCCCCACGCCCAGGGTCACGCCACGTGCGTGGACCAGCTCGTCGGCTTCCTCAAGCCCCTGCCAGCGGACGACCAGGCACGCGTCGGCCTTCAGTGGGTGGCGGACCTTGTCCTCGCCCACCCCAGCCAGGTTGCGAACCGGACATTCCTGCTCACGTCATGGCTGATCGAACTTCGCCAGGCTGTCGCCGACGCAGGCATGACCACCGACTGGCAGCGGGTAGTTGACGCACTCGTCGTTGCTGGAGTGTCCCGACTCGCGCCGTACTCCGAGTGAACACATGCAGATCGGGACCCTGCCGGTGCCTGAGGTTCCCCCGCTGTGCGGGAGTGGCTGACTAGCTGGTCAGGGCGGGTTGACGTGGTTTCAGGTTCACCGGTTCGGCCGCTGCCTGGTCGGCGTAGCGCTTCTCCTCGAACTCGATCGGGCTGAGGTAGCCGAGGCGTTTTTGGATGCGTCGGGGGTTGTAGAAGCCGTCGATGTACTCGAAGAGCGCCAGATTGGCTTCGGCCCTGGTCGCGAAGACGCGGCCGCGGATGCACTCGGTCTTAATGATCATCCACAGGTTCTCCGCCAGGGCGTTGTCGAAGGAGTCCCCGACGGAGCCCATGGACGCCCGGATACCCGCTCTGACCAGCCGCGTCGTCAGCTTGATACTCGTATATTGACAGCCGTGATCGGCATGGTGGACCAGTTCGCCCGGGGCGACCTCACGGCTGGCCAGGGCATACTCCAACGAGGACAGGACCAGGTCCGCGTCCGCGCGGGCGGAGGTCTCCCATGCCACGACGCGGCGGGAGAACACGTCGCGGATCGCCGACAGCCACAAAGGCCCCTCCCCGGTGGAGATCATGGTGAGGTCGGTGACCCACAACCGGTTCGGCGCGGGCGCGGTGAAGTCGCGTTGCACGAGGTCAGGGGCGAGATCGGCGTCCGGATCGCGGCGGGTGAACCCCTTGCCGCGGCGGGGGCTGATGCCGACGAGACCGGCCTCGCGCATGAGGCGCTCGACCCGTTTGCGGCCGACGTGCACTCCACCGCGCTTCAAGACGGCATGGACACGGGGCGAGCCGTAGACCCCGCCGGATTCCTCATGGACCTGCCGGATCCGGCCGGTCAGCTCCGTGTCCTGACGGCGCCGTTCACACGGCTCCTTTTCTGCCTGGCGCCAGCGGTAATAGGTGGACGAGGGGATGTGCAGTTCCCGGAGTACGGGCTCGACCCCCAGGTGCGCGTGCTCATCGAGGAGCGCGGTCACCTGGGCCGGGTCGGGTCGAGCTGGGCCGCGAAAAAAGCCGAGGCTGTCCGCAGGACCTCGTTCGCCCGCTTGAGCTGGGCATTCTCCCTGCGCAGGGCGGCCAACTCCTCGCGCTCGGCAGTGGTCAACACGTCCTCCCGTTCGCCGGCGTCGGCCTCGGCCTGGCGGATCCAGTTGCGCAGGGCCTCGTGGTGGACACCGAGATCCTCGGCCATGCGGCGGATCACCGGCTTCGGCTCGGCCGCCCGGTACATCCGCACCGCACGCTCACGCAACTCCAGCGGGTACTTCCTCGGGGCAGGCATCGTCAGGGCTCCTCTCATGAGACCCATCTGACCTGCTGTCACCCTTCCCCGCATCTCGGGGGAACCTCAGAGGCGCAAGCTGACGGGCGACGGGCCGAACTCATGGCGGCGCTACGGCTGGGCGAGCAATTCGACACAGCCACGGGGCTGCCGGTCACAGAACTGCGCGCGAGAAACAGGATCACCTGGTTCGAACACGCTGTAGAGCATGTACGGAGGAAGTGGCCGCGCGCCTCGGCCAAGCACCGGGCGGGCATCGCCGAGGCCCTTGCCACCGTGACGATCCCCCTCATCGCGTCATCCACACTGCGTCAGGCCCCGGCGGGCCTGCGCGCGGCGCTGTACGGGTGGGCGTTCCGCATGACTCGGGGCGGAGACGGGGTGTGGGTGCCGCGCAGGGATGCGGAGGAGCCCCCTGGGGACGTGGCGTGCTGCCTGGACTGGATCGCGAGCCACTCGATGCCGCTGGCAGACGTTGCCAGGCAGGAGAACCTGCACCGAGCCCTGGAGGCGCTCGCGCGGAAGCTCGACGGAAGCGAGGCCGCGGAGAACACCGTCCGGCGCAGGAGGATGATTTTCAACAACGCGCTGGTCTACGCGGTCGCTTGCGACCGGCTCGAGGCCAACCCGCTGCCGAAGGCAGACTGGCAACTGCCGTTGGTCGACATTGAGGTCGACTTCCGCTACGTGCCCGGCCCGCTTCTGGCCCGGGGCCTGATCAGTGCCGTAGGGGCGCAAGGGGTGCGTGGCGCGCACCTGGAGGCGTTCTTCGGCTGTCTCTACTACGCTGCCGTGCGGCCGGCCGAAGCCGCTGCGCTCACCCACCGGGACTGCCTGCTGCCCAGTACGCGCGAAGGTCCGCATGCCTGGGGCGAACTCGTCCTGGCCCGCAGCCATCCCGAAGCAGGCTCCGGCTGGACCGACGACGGTCACCCCCACGACACTCGGGGACTCAAACGACGTGCCCGCAACGCCACCCGCACCGTCCCCATCCCGCCTCATCTCGTCCGCCTGCTGCGCACCCACATCGAGTGCTACGGCACTGCACCGGACGGTCGGCTCTTCCGCGCGGTACGAGGCGGTCGCGTGAGTTCCAACGAGTACAGCCGCACCTGGCGTGTCGCCCGCCAACACGCCCTCCCTCCCGACGACGTGGGGACCCCGTTCGCCCAGGTCCCTTACGGCCTGCGCCACGCAGGAATCTCTTTGTGGATCACCGCCGGGGTTCCCCCGGCCGAAGTGGCTCGACGGGCCGGACACAGCCTCACAGTGCTCTACCGCATCTACGCCAAGCCGTTGCGAGGCCACCAACACCATGCCAACCAGCTCATTGCAGCCGCTCTGCGCGACATCCAAGAGTGACTCCCACGCGAAGCTATATTCGAACTTTTTATCGAATGTGCTGGAGTTGAAGCTTGCACGCGCTTCTTCCGTATCTGCTGCCGGCTGCTTGTCGTGTAAGTCTGGCTGGATCTCGCGTGATGAGCGGTCTGCGGTACGGCACCGATCGTTGCCGCGCAGGCGTAACGCTCCTGGCGGCCTCAGATCTTGTTCGGGTACCAGTTCGGGCAGGTCAAGGCCCCTGCTGGGGACACTTGTTCCACATACGCGATGAGCAGGGTGCGGGCCGATGGCGGCCGTTGGCTGGTGGCTGCCGCCGACGAATTCAGGTCACGCACGAAGAGGGGTGAGCCTGGATTTCCTAAGTTTTCGGGGCGGTTGTCAGTGGCGGCGTCTACTTTCCACATACGGGCCGGGAATGTGGCCCGTGGCAGTACGGAGGGGGAGTGGTGACGCAAGAAGAGCAGGATTTCGCCGGAGCTGAGGTGGTGTCTGATGCGCGGCGGGTTGTGGGATATCTGGTGCGTCCCGAGTCCGACGAGTACATCGCGATCATGGATGTGCTTGAAGGATCGGTGACCGACCTGACGGCAGCTGAGGTGACGGCAGCGCTGTCGGCTGCGGGAGTTCGCCTGGATACGCGTGTGGTGGAGACGCGCCTGAACGCGCTCCACGCTCTGGGCGCGGTCTCGCCGCGTTCGGATCACAGCAACGCGCGCCGGTATGTGGAGATCCTGGCGCGGAACTGGCGCTACACCGCCAGCCCCGCAGGCCGACACGTCCAGCGCTTCTACCGGCAGGTCCTGGCCGGGACGGCGACGGTGCGGGAGATCCCGATCGCGTCGCTGAACCGGATCGTCACCCACCTGGAATCCCTCGCCGCCTCACTGGGGGAGAGGGAGCCTGTCATCGGCGGCCTGGACCGTGCGTGCGTGGATGCGGTGGGTGCGGTGTTCACCAGCCATGACGACCTGGATGCTGCCCTGGTCGGTGCTGAGGATGCGCTGATGGCGCTGGCCGACCGGTTCGACCTGGACGAGGAACGCACCGGGGACCTCAAGGGTTTGTTGGTCGACTATGCCACCCGTGTCGCGGCCGAACTCGACTCCGGTTCCGCCCGCGCCGCAGCGGCCCTGACGGTTCTCGTGCGGTGGTTCGGTCCGTTGTCCCAGGCGTCGGTGGATGCCTCCCAGGCCCGTGACCTCATCGCCGCCGGAGCGCTCACCGCCTCCCGCGGCGGCCGCACCGAGGACTGGGAGGGCCTGCGGGCGTGGTTCGACGTCCGTACCGGTCGGGCGGCACGGTTCTCGCTGCGCCTGGTGCGGACGTTGCCGAGCATGCACGCCAACCTGCGCCGGCTGCACTCGTCCGCGGGTACGGCCTCCAGCCGTACCCGCGCCTTGTCTCTGGCCCGGGCGGTGCTGACTCCCGAGGTGGGGGTGCAGATCTTCCAGGCCGCGGTGGGCGACCATGCCTGGCGCAAGCTCTACGGCCAGGCCGACGAGGACGAAGCCGGCCGCAACCCGTCCTGGCGTGGTGGCCCCCAGGTGCCGGTGCCGACGCTGCTGCGCACCACCGGCCGCTCCGGCCCGCGCGGGCGGGGCGGAGCTCCGCGCGATGACACGGCGGTCAGGGCCCGGGTCGCCGCAGCCCGGGCGCAGCGCCAGGCAGAGCACTCGGCAGCAGTGGCCGCGGTGCTGGCTGCGGTACCCGGCCAGCTGCTGGACGAGGCCGCAGCCCGGGTGGCACTGGCCGCCCTCATGGCTGCCGCCCGCGCAGGCGCAACGGGCCCGTCACGCACGGGAACCAGCGGGGGACTGGCCTGCACCCTGGTCCACACCGGCACCACCGCCGGCACGATACAGGCCCCCACCTGGCGGGTCCTTGTGCCCGACCGCATTCCCCTGTTCCACCAGCCCGGCCGCCGCCCCTCCCGGACCGCCATGGAAGCGGTCGCCGGTGCCACCGCAACCGACGACCTGACAGTGCACGCCACGCTGCGGATCACCCCCCACCTGGGCTCGAGCCATCCGAATCACCCACGGAGTCATCAAGCACCCGCTACCAGCCTGGCGCAGGAAGGCGCAGCATGAACCAGGAGACCCACCGGGAATCCGCCGAATCTGCCACCGACCCCGCGACGGGCTCGCCGGACACGTCGCGGCGCCGCAGGGCCTGGAGGCCCGAGGCCGATACCGAAGCAGCATCGCTGCTGCGCCGTCTGGCGGCCACACCCTGGCTGGTCGGCGGCCGCGACGACGAACTGATCGCCGCGGTGCGCCGCAACGAGAGTGCGCTGCGCTCCGCTGTCGCCCGGCTGGGGTGGGTCCTGGTCATCGAACGGAACCTGGTGCGGCTGCGCAAGAGCGCTCCGCCGCGCCCGACGGTGTGGGCGCGCCAGGGCCCGAGCCCGGCGGCCTGCTCCTGGTTCTTCCTGCTGGTTGCGGCAGCCGAGTCGATGCCGCCCCGGACCGGGCTCGGACAGTTGGTCACCGCCGCCCGCTCAGCGGCAGCCGAGGCCGGCCTGCCGCAGCGGGGCGACCTGGGCGAGCGGCGTGCGATCGTGGCCGCGCTGCGCATGCTCGACGAACGCGGAGTGGTGGAGCGTCTGGACGGAAACCTGGATGGATACCTCCACGATGAGCAGGCCCCGGTCCTGCTTGCTATCCACCACACCCGGCTGGCCCATGTGGTCGCCAACCCCGGCACTGTCGATCCCGCGACTGACCCCCACGGGTGGCTCGAGCAGGTGCAGCGGGAGCCGGACGCAGCCCGTCGGATGCGCCGTGCGCTGGTGGACGACACCTGCGTGCACACCGCGCTGCTGGACGATGCCGAAGCGCAGTGGCTGAGCCAGCGGGTCCGGGGCGACGACGGCGCCCCCTTGGCGACCGCCTTCGGGCTGAGCCTGGAGCGCCGCAGCGAAGGCGCGGCCTTCGTCGTGCCGGACGAGTCCTTCCGCCACTTCCGCGAGCTCGGCCCGATGCCTTTTCCCGTCCCCGGCACGATTGCGCACGCCGCGCTCCTCCTGATCGACCACGCCGCCGTCCACGGCGCCGCCGGTAACGGTCCCGGACCGGGATGGCGCGGCATGACGCATCAGGACGTGGTTGCCGCACTGATGCACTTCGCCGATAACAAAGCCTTAGGCAAGGGCGGTTGGGGCGCGGAGTACGTATCCGACCCGGCCCTGCTGGCGGAGCGGGTCGCAGACCTGCTGACCGGCACCAACCTGGTCCACCTCGTCCATGCCGACCATCCCGTCGACGACGCGGCCGGCCCGCTGTGGTGGTTCGCTCCCGCCACCGGCCGTTGGGCAGAGGAAGGCAGCGCTGCCCCCAAAACCACCCGCCCCCGCTCTCCGGCAGTGCCGGCGGCCCAACGCCTCCCGGGCACGGGCGGGCCAGCCACACCCGCTCGCCAGAACCCGGACTTGTTCGGCACCTTCGCGACCGATCAGCACAAAGACAAGGAACTGCGGTGAGCGACATCCTCGACCTGGACTTCAGCACCCAGACTCCACTTGCGCCGTCCGGCAAGGCCAGCCGGTTCGGAGGCCGCTGGCGCCTGATCGGCGCCGGACTGTCGAACGTATGGCGTTATGGAGACCTGGACCTTCCCGCCACCTCGGGCCGGCTGCTGCTGCGGGGGCCCAACGGCACCGGCAAGACCACCGCCCTGGAGGCGCTCTGGCCCTACCTGCTGGACCTGAACGCAGCCAAACTCGCCGCCGGGAAGGCGCGCCCCACCACGTTGAAGCTCCTCATGAGCGAAGGCGCTCCCGCCAAAGGCCGCCGATACGGTTATCTGTGGCTGAGTTTTGCCGCGCCTGACACAGAGCCGATAGCGGGGACGGCGCCGGATGGATCGGTGGTGAGTTTCGGGGTCCGGCTCCAGTACTCGCCCAGTGCCTCGCCGTCCGTCACGGTGATCCCCTTCACTGTGCCCGGCCGCCCGCTGTACGAGGTGGCGCTGCGCGCACCTGGCGGCGGGGCGTGGGAGCACGACGACTTCTGCGCCCGCATCCAGGAAGCGGGCGGACAGGTCTTCGAAGACCCCGACACCTACGTCGAACACCTGGCCGCCCGGATCTGGTCCACCACCGCCGAGGAGGTACGTGAACTCGCCTCGCGACTGCGGGAGGTCCGCAATCCCTCTCTGCTGGGGGACGTGTCACCGGCCGCGGCCGCCGCGGCGCTGCGGCAGTCCCTCCCGGGAGTCGCCGGCGACGTCCTGACCGCTACCGCGGACGCTTTGGCTGAGTCCCACACCACCCGGGAGGCTTTCGAACGCGACGGGCATGCCGCAGACGTGCTGGGCGAGTTCTCCCGGGTGTGGACCGGGCATGTCGTCGACATCACCCGCGCCGCACACCATGCTGCAAACGAGGCCGCAGCCGACGTGGATACCGGCCGTCAGCAGGTGAGGAAGGCCGAGAGCTACCTGTCCCAGGCCAGAAACGGCGTCCAGGATGCGGATGCTGAGGTCAGGCAGCTGGGCGCCGACTACCGCGCTGCGATGGCCGAGGCCCATGCCATCGAGACCTCTGATGCCTATAAGGCGCATGGCCGCGTCACTGATCTGCGTAAACGCCTGACAGCCGAGCAGACCACCGCAGCTGGCGCCTTCAGTACGCTCGAGATCGCGGCAGAGCAGGCCCGGGACACTACCGTCTCGGCCGGAGAAGCGCTGGACGAGGTCGTCGACGTCGCTGCCGAGCTTGCCCAGGTTGCCGTGTCCATGGGCGGCCTGCCGGCCGCGCTCGACACTTTGCTCGCCCACCGTCCCCGGGCCCGCAGCACACGCCACGTCGCCGACCGCACCGTTGATCCGGGGCCCGGTCTGACGCTCACCCACGACCGGACCGGCCTGCTCAACCTCGCTGCAGCCTGGATCGCCTCGGCGCAGGCGTACCGTGGGACCGCCGACAAAGCCGCCCTCGTCCAGAAAGACCACACCGCGGTCGCCGAAGCCGCTCGGACCGCCAGGACGGCAGAAGGCCATGCCTCCCGGGCTGAGAGCGATCATGACAAAGCCGCCCAGGCGGCGGCCCGCGCCGGCAGCAACGCCCGCGGAGTCGCCCGCGACACTCTTGCTGCTGCTGCCCGGTGGGCACCAGGCCACCCTGATCTACGGGGCCTGCACGACCCCGATCTCCTGTCGCTGGACGAGTACCCGGTCTGGGAGGCCTCCGACATCGACGCCCTCGCCGGTGCAGAACCGGCCGCCGTGCGTGACCGGCTCAACTCGTGGGCGCTCCAGGCCCTGCACGCTGGTGAAGCACTCGCCGCTCAGCACGAGAATGCCGCCCGCAACCACCAGGCCACTGCGGCACAACTCGACGACGAAGCCGCCGGGCACCGCGCCCAGGCCCGCGATCTGCGCGGGGGACAGCTTCTGCCGCTGCCGCGCCCCCAGTGGGCCGGGCCGGGTGATGACGACGCTGCGCTCGGATCGCTGCTGGAATGGCGTTCCGGCGTGGCGCAGGACCAGCGGGCGCTGCTGGAGTTCGCGCTCGCCTGTGCCGGTGTCCTGAGCGCCCATCTGCATACCGGCGGCGCCACCACCAGCGCTTGGCACATCAGCCCCGTCGGCTCGCCGGCAGAGCACAACCTGAGCGCGGTGCTGGACGTCGACCCCGACCACCCCCGGGCCGACCTCGCCCGCACCGTCCTGGCCCGTATCGCGCTGAGCGACACCGCGACCAGCCCCCGCCACGATGCCGCTCTGGTCATTGGCTGCGACGGCACCTTCGCAGCCGGCCCGCTGACCGCCAATCCTGCAGCTGCCCTGACCCCAGCGGGGGCCGTCCCGCCTGCCGCCTCGCACATCGGAGCCCGCGCCCGCCTGGCCCGGGCTCGGGCCATGGCCGATGAGCTCGACGAGGCCGCGGCGACACTCCAGGAGCAGGCCGCCGGCGAGCGCACTGGGGCCGCGGACCGCCGCCGGAGCCGCGACGCCGTCCGCAGCGCAGCACGGTCCTTCCCCCCGCGGGACGCCCTGGTCGATGCGGAGGCCGAGCGCGCCCGAACCGCGAAGGCAGCGCACCGGCTCGAAGACGCCGCACGGATCCTTCGCGGCCAAGCAGACGCCGCCGCGGCAGAGCACACTCGCCTGCACGCCGACTGGATCGCGCGTGCCCGCGACCTCGGCCTGCCCACCACCCTCGACGAGCTGACCGAACTGATCGAATCGAGCCGGACACGCGCCGAGAAACTGGAGTCGTGCGCCAAGCAGCTCACCGGCCGGCTTTTGATCACACTGGACCGCGTGCTGCGTTCGCTTCCGGACGAGAGCGCACTGACCGCCCGGCTGGCGGAACTTGAGCAGGCCGCGCAGAGCGCACACGACACCGCACTGGAGACCGGGGCCGAACTGGCCGAGGCCGAGTTCGCCGGGGACGTGGACGACGCGTCCCGGCGGTTCGAAGCCGCCAAGACCCGAGCCGGAAAGCTCTCCTCCGAACTCGAAATCGCCCGCCGGGAAGCAACGGACGCCGAAAAGCTGCTCAGCACCCGCGAGAGCGAACTGGACACCGCCCGCAACCGCCTCGATGCGGCACGTCCCCGGCAGGAATCCACACACACCCACCTGGCACGGCTCCTGGCATGGGAGCCCATCGGCCGGGCACTGGACGCCGACGCCTTCCTCTCTGCCCGCGGCATCCTCACCACAGACGGTCTGGGCACCGGACCGCAACTCCTCGATCGCGCCGCCGAACTCCTCGCCCGCCGTCCCACCGCCTCCAAGAAGACCCTGGGCGAGCACTACGACGACGTCCGCGCCGAACTCGCCCAGACCTGGACCATCGCCCGCAGCGACCCGCCGGCCGGCCTCGACGAACTCGAGACCTTCGTCCTCACCCACACCGAGACCCAGTACGACCCGCCCCACGCCGCGGCCCGCGCACAAGCCCTTGCCACCAGAGCCAAGAACGCGCTGGCCGCGGCCGAAGAAGCCGCCCTGCGCGACTTCGTCATCGGCCGCCTGCCCTCCGCCATCGGCACCGCCTGGGCGGCCCTGACGGCATGGAAGAGAACGGTCAACACGAACATGCGCGCAGCACGAGCCTCTTCCGGCGTCGGAATCCAGGTCCAGATCGAACTGCGCGACGACCTCGACCCCGCCACCCGCACCGTGTACGAACTGTGCTGCAAGGTGGGCGATGCGCTGCGCACCGACGAACAGAAGGCCCAGGTCGGAGAGGCACTGCAGGCCCTGCTGGCCGCCGCGGACGGCTCCACCATGACCGAACGCCTCACCGCCGCGGTCGACATCCGCGACTGGGTCGACGTCCACTATCTCGTCGAACGCCCCGGACCCGACGGGGAGCCCGCCACCCGCCGCTGGGGTTCCCGTACCGGTCTGTCCGGCGGTGAGCGGCGCCTTGTCGTCCTGGCGCCGATGCTCGCCGCGATCGCCGCCAACTACGACCGCCTCACCCCGACGGGCCTGCGCCTGGTCCCCCTCGACGAAGTCCCGGCCGAGGTCGACGAACGCGGCCGCGAGGGCCTGGCCCGCTACCTGGCAGAACTCGATGTCGACCTGCTGTGCACCTCCTACCTGTGGGACGGCGCACCGGGAGCATGGGACGGCATCGATGCACACGACCTCGAAGCGGGCGAGGACGGGACCGTCGTCGCCTTCCCCATGCTGGTCCGAGGACTGCAACCCCTGCCCGGCGACGAGGCCGACCCGGCCTTGGACGATGAGGGGCCGGCATGACCTGCCCGCTGTGCGCTGGCGCCTGCGCAGGCGCCGACCTCGGCCCCCTGCTGAACCCGGACCTCACCTGGCTGTGGAGCGAACTCGCGGCAGTCGCCGATCGGCGTGGCGACCCACTTCTCACCGAGGGACCCGCAGTCACCGTGACGATTCCCGCCCCACCTGCCCAGCGCGCCGCAGCAGCCGGCCTGATCAACGGACGACCGCTTGTTCCCGGTCAGCGTCGCCGTATCGACCTGGGCGAACTGACCGCCGTGCTCGCCGTCCGGGGCCCGGCCCTGACCCCGGGTGCAGTCGCCGCCCACGCCAGCGGCCGGCGCCTGGCGGCCAAAGCCCGCGCCCGCGCCGCCCAGGAGCGCGCCGTCGAACAACTCCGTACGCAGCTCCAAACCGGCGCCGCAGGCCTCCCGAAGCATGTACGCGCGCTCGTGGCCCCGGAGACTGTCTTCGACCGGCTGCGGAGCACCGGCTGGATCGCCCGCATTCTCAACACATCAGACCCCTCCGTGCTGCTCGGTGCGGCGCTGCAGGTGGTCGGGCGGCTGCCGGAACCCGGCGCCCGCATCGACCGCCGCGTCCTGGTCCCCGGAGACCCCCACGCGCTCGACACGGGAACGCTGCCCGCCCTGGTGCTTGCTCTGACCGGCAACTCCGCCACCGCCCCCCGCTCGGGCTGGGCGCACCTCGGAGTGGACTGCGACGACCTGCTCGGCGGCCTCATCATCACCGGAGTAACCCCCCACAACTGGCAGATCCCGCCCGGCGCCACCTTCACCCTGCCACCAAGAGAACTGCCCCGGATCGTGTGGACGCCCCCTCCGACCGCGGGCGCCTGGGTGTTCGTCACCGAGAACCCGTCGGTCCTCGCCGCGGCCAGCACGCAGGCTCTCGCCGCTGACGCCGCCACCACCCCGCGGGTGGTATGCACGGCCGGCACACCCTCACACGTGGAGTGCGCGGCCGTCGGCGCGCTGTCCGACGCGGGCTGGAACGTCGCGGTACGAGCCGACTTCGACCCCGCCGGACTGGCACACATGCGCGCCCTGCTCGCTGCCGCACCCGCAGCCCTCCCGTGGCGGATGAGCGCCGCCGATTACCTCGCCGTCGCCACCGAGGCCACCCTCGACCTGCACCTGGACGAAGCCGACGCGCCCTGGGACCCACACCTGGCAGCGGCCATGAACGCGCGCCGCGCACACGCCTACGAGGAGGATCTCCTGCCGATCCTGCTCGCAGACATCGCAGCGGGCACACCGGATACTCCGCCCACGGTACTGGCCTGAAATACGCCCCGACTTCCCGCACGCGGTGCATCTGGCCATATCCGACCCAACGCATCGCATCCTCCCCTGCCACGACAGGAGCCTTCCGTGAGCCTCACCTCCATGATCGACGACAAGAACTCCCCCTTACGCCGCTTCCTGACCGGGCAATTGCCCGACGCCGCGGCTGTCAGGGCGGCCTATCGCGCCACCCACCGAAGTAGCGCCCCCGCGCTCCTTCCCGTAGCGGGTGACGCCGTCAGGCCCGCATGGCACACGCTCGGTGCTGCCATCGACCACCGCCTGCGACTCGCCCTGCGCGCCACCGTGGCGCGCGACCGCTCGATCGGCCAGGGCATCCGTATCGCCAGCACCTACGCACCTGCTCTGCATCACGTCGGCAGCGCGCTGCTGGACGACTTGGAGAAACTGGCCGTCACCCACGGCCTCGACGACCGGAGCCGCCCCGTCAGCCGTTCGTCCGCGGTCGAGGACCGCCTGGCCCGGCTCTGCTACGCCGCGGCCTGGTTCGAGGAGGTCTTCCGCACCGGACGCGTCTGGCCCACCACTCCGCTGGGGGGCGCACACCCCGCCTTCACCCTGGACGAGCTCCTGGCCGCAGTGCCCGCATACGCCGCGGCCGACATCACCGCCGTGACCGGCCGCGCCAACGAGGGCCTGGCCGGCATCCGGGAGACCACCGCCCCCCACGAGGTGACCCTCGCACCGACCTTCGCCGGAAGTCGCGGCGTCGGCGGAGCCGACGCCGACTGGATCGCAGGACGCCTCCTGGTGGACGTCAAAGCCACCAAGGACCCTGACAAGCTTCCCGCCCAGGACATTTACCAGCTCGCCGGCTACGTCCTGCTGGACTATCCCGACACGCACCGCCTCGACCGCGTCGGCTGGTACCACGCACGGACCGGCTCACTGTCCGTCTGGGGCATCGGCGACTTCTTCGCGCTGCTCGGCGCCCGCGAGCCACTCCAGAGCCTGCGCAACCGCACCGCGGCACTGCTGAGCTGACCAGGAAATCCGGGCGCCCCCCGTGTGGCACCAGGCGCTGCGCTCATGCGTGCCCCGTCGCGGTGGGCCACAAGACCGGCCGGAACGGAGACCGCCCGCGCCCGGAGCACATGCCGTCCGGCGGTGCCGCATCCGGCTGCCGCAAGACGGCAGTTCCCGTCCGTCAGCCGTCTGCGGGGTCTGCCGGGGGCTCGTCGGGACGGACGGGGAAGAACCCGAAGCGGTGTTCCTGGGGGTCTCGGCTGAACATGTACACCTGCGCGTGCGCGGCGACGTCCGCGGGCGGGTCGGTGTTCTCCACGACGACGGCCTGGCCGGCAAAACGCTGGAGCAGGTCGCGGTAGAAGTAGTCGATGACACTGTCGGGCAGGTCGGGATCGTCGGTGCGGCGCACCCCGGGCTGCCGATAGGTGACCAGCGGGGAGTCCAGGACGACGAATCCGGGGTGGTGGTGCTCCTTGCGCAGGCAGTGATCGGCCAGAGACACGGCGAATGCGGAGTGCAGGACCGCTCGCATGCCCTTGCCATGGCCGGCGCGGGCGTGGTCACCGACATACAGCTCGCCGCTGTACTGGTCGTAAGCCATGTCATGGACGCGGACCTGCCACTGCTCCAGGGTGCGGGCGATGGCACGGTCGAATTCGGCGAGGGTGCCGGCGGGGATGCCTCGGCTGGGAGGGCCTCCGGGAACCGCCCCGTCGGCAACCAGCCCTGCACGGACGTCCTCGAGTTCCTGGATCCGGCGGTGGAGGCCGAGCTGTTCCTCGACGCGGGACCGGGCCGACATCAGCTCGGCTGCCTGGTTCTCGAGTGGCCGCAGTTCCTCTTCGACCCCGGCGATCTCGCGGTCGGTCGCCGCGGAGTCCTCCAGGTTCCGGGCGCGCTGGCCGGCGATCTCTTCGCGCTGCTCGCGCAGGCCGTCGATGGTCAGGTGCAGATCGGACAGCAGCTGTCGGGTCTTGGTGTCCTCGGCGAGCACGGCGGTGTGCAGGGCGGTGGTCTCCTGGGCGTCGTGGCCGGCGCTCTGGTGCTCGGGCTCCGCGCCGCAGAAGACGCATGTTCCAATGCGGAAGTAGCCCAGCAGGCTGCCGGCTTCCTCGACCATCACCAGGCGTGCGAGATCGGATTCGTACTGGCTGCCTAGGAGCCCGAAGCGGCCCATCAGGTCATCGACTTCCGTCAGGCGCTGGTCGTGCTGGCCCAGTGCCACCGACAGCGCCGCCCGCCGCCCGATCGCCTGCGCGTGGCGGTCTGCGACCCCGCGCAGGGAGACCGCGGCGCCGTCCTGGTGGGTCAGGATGCGCCGTAGCTGTTCGGCCAGCTCCGATTCGTTGCCGCCCTGCGGGTCCAGCTGCCGCTGGAGGTCCAGGACCAGCTCGTCGAGCAGGCTGATCTTGCCCTTGTGGACCCGTCGTTGCCCCGTGTTGGGCTGCACTGCGGAGGCCTGCTCGCCCTGGCCGGTCAGCAGCAGATTCAGGACCGATTTGCGGGCTGTCTGCCCGCTGGCGCCGGTGGACAACAGTACGGGCGGGGTCTTGGCCACCATCCGGGTCTCGCTGACCAGGCACAGATGCAGTAGGTCCCGGAACGCCACCGCCTTGATCCCGCCGGTGTCGTTGGTGGCGATCAGCGCGCCGTCCAGCCCGATGCGCTCCAGCAGGTAGCGGGAGAGGTTCTTGGACGTCCTGCCGTGGTGCTGCGCGGTCAGCTCCAGGTCGGCCGCACGGTAGATCAGGCCGCGCAGGTCCTGGTTGAACACGTTGACCCGGGCGCTGTTGGGGCCGCGCATCAAGGTGATGACCTGCCCGTCGGGCAGCTCAATACCCAGCAGGATCTGTGTGTAGCCGTCGGCTTCGGGGATCAGGCTGAGCTTGCGGGCGCCGAGCATGTAGTCGATCGCCTCGGTGACGAAGGACTTGCCGGTGTCGGAGGCGCCGTAGATCACGGTCAGCCGCGGATCGAAGACGACCTGGGCCGTTTCCTTGCCGTCGCCGGCGAACGTCAGGTGCACAAGGCGCAGACCGGGCACGGTCACTCTCCGGGGAAGGGCTGGTGGGAAGCGAAGTCGCGGGCCCACCGGTCGGTGATGTCACGGGTCGCGGCGCGGACGTCCAGCCCGGGTGAGGACTGGGTGGCGATCACCCAAGCGGCACGGTGCTTGAGCTGATCGGTGTAGGGCGCCGCCAGGATGTCCACGAAGCCCGGCCCCTCCTCGCTCGCACGGTAAACCAGGCCGTCCTCGCCGGCTTCGACGTCTGCCAGGCCCGCCCGCATCAGGACGATCAGGCCCTGCTCGATCAAGTGCCGTTTCATCGCCAGCTCGCCAGGGCCTGCCGGAACCCTCGGATGCAAGCTGGGCGGGCCGTGCAGCTCTCCGCTGTGGAGCATCGCGTGGTCCAGGTAAACCAGTTGCGCCACATCCAGCGGCCTCGGGAAGGACGCGGACAACAGCACCAGCGTGCGCATGCCGACCTCAAGTGGGCTGTTGAGCGGATTCACTGCTCCCCTCCCTGCACCCAGATCAGACGGTCGTCGTTGGCCAACTGGTGGCAGATCCCCTTGCGGTCGTCCGGGCGCTCCACCCCCAGCAGGATGTTGGTGCCCAACTGCATGTTCCGTGCTGCCTCCAAAACGGCCTTGAGCCGGTCATAGCCGGTTGCGAAGTCCTGCTCCTCCACTTCGGCGACGCCGCTGAACACGTCGTCCTGGAGGCTTTCGAATGTCCCCGGCGGGATGTGGTCGCGGGCGAACAGGCGCAGTTGCTCTGCGCAATAGAACGCCTCGCGCTGCCGCTGCAGGTTGGGACCGGCCTTGGCGTGCGCCCGTGCCTCGTGCGGGGAGGTGGTCGAGCATCCCCACTTCTCGCCGTAGACGTCCAGCAGTTGCTGGACGTACCGGGCTTCGTCCGGAGTGTGCTCCGGCGGTGCGGACAGGCGGGCTGGCCGGTCCGGTAGGGGAGTGCCGAATCTTCTGACGTGATGGGGAGTTGCAGCGTGCTGTGTGAGGATCTTGTCCAGGTTCCCCGCCTCGAAGCGGGAGAACCCCTCTCCATGTGCAAGGCCCAGTGCACGCTCCAGCATGCCCCCCGGATACTCAAGTGTGAGCTTGTCCTGATTCTTGTCCGTCCAGTCGAAGAACTTGGCCTTGAGCGTTGAAGGCTTTGCCAGGTCCTGCGTGAGCGAAGCACCTATCTTCGGCGCGACGAACACGTAGCGCTCTGGCAGTGTCCGGTACTGCGACTCCGCCACCGCAGAGTGGATCTTGAGGATCTCGGGGAAGGCGGCGGCACCTCCGAGAGCCCTGCCGTAGTGCTTGCACTGGTAGGCGTGCCAGTCACCGTCGGTTTTGTCCGGCGTAAGGAAAGCGGCGATGTCCACCCCGCGGTCGTTGGATCCCCCCATGCCCACCACGTCCACGTACCCGGCCTCCTCGAGTGCGAGAACCCACTCGTAGATGAACTCCTCCCAGTCATCCGCCGAGTGATGTACCAACTGCTGCTTCGGTGTCAGCACGGGCGGCATAGCCATCATGGGGGAGGCCACTGTCACCGGGGTCTGTGAAGGCTTCGGCAACCTGGTGAACACAGGTTTGCCCGGAAGCCCGCCGGACTGCTCCGATGCGCTCATCGATCTCCCGGTTGTACGTCAAACCAGACCACTGCCCCAGATGTCATACCATCGACTGGCATGGCGCAGGCGGCAGTTATCCAAAGCCACCACCTTGGAGTGTGGCCCGCCGGTCGGCCCTGGAGCACAGGCAGTCCGTCCGCGCCAGACGGGATGTAACCAGGAGCGGCCCGCCGGTGCGCGATGATGGGCGGCATGGTCACACCGGTCGACGTCCCCGCCGCCCATCTGCCCAGGAGGGCAGTACTGCGCCCGGACCAGGCCAGAGCCTTGGACGCGGTGGTGCGGCACCTGCGAAGGCTTAACACGCGGGCGCTGCTGGTATCGGCGACCGGCACGGGCAAGACGCTGGTGGCCATCCGCACCGCGGATACCCTTGATGCCCGCCTGGTCCTGGTGGCGGTGCCCACACTCGACCTGGCCACACAGACCGCACTCGCCTGGCGCCGTGACGGCCACACCGAGCAGATGCTGATCGTGTCCTCGATGGACGCAAGCGCCCACGGCGCCCTCGCCGCCCGCCGCATCGGGTCGACCAGCAGTCCGCAGGCCCTCGCGGAACTGATGGCGGCCGTGGGGGAGGGACCAGACCGGCTTCCCCGCCTGACGGTGATCTGCACCTACGACTCGCTGGACAAGATCGAAGACACCCAGCACACCCCCCACCACGTCCCCGCTTTCGATCTCGCCGTCATGGACGAGGCCCACCGGATCGCCGGCCGGGCCGATAAGAAGTGGGCCACTATCAACGACGCGGCCCGCATCCGCGCAGCCCGCCGCCTGTACATGACGGCCACTCCGCGCAGCTTCGCCGCGCCCGACCTCGCCGGCTCCGCCGACCCCCGCCGCCCCCGCCGCAGCGCCGACACGCCCAGCAGCGATGCCAGCGCGAACTCCATGGACAACGAGGCCGTCTACGGCCGAAAAGTCTTCGAATACCCGCTGGCACAGGCGATCGAGGACGGAGTGGCCGCGGACTACCGCATCGTGGTGCCCACGATCACCGACACCGACCTGCGCACCCGCCTCAACCTCCCCGCTCCCGGCACCGTCGACGATTCATCGGCCAGCGCCCCTGCGGACCCCGAGGACGCGCTGCGCACCACCGCCTTGCACCTGGCCGTACTGAGCGCCATGGCCGCGCACTCCGCGCGCCGGATCCTGGTCTTCTTCCACCTCGTGGACGACGCGGTCCGCTTCACCCGCGAGATCGGCCACACCCTGCGGCAGTTGCGGCGCACCGACCCCGAGGCGTTCCCGGGTCTGGATCCCCAGGTGTTCTTCGTCCACGGCGACCACACACCCGAGGAGCGCGCTGACATTTTCGCCCGCTTCGCGGCCTGCCCGTACGCAATCTTGGCAAATGCCAAGGTGATCGCCGAAGGCGTCGACATTCCCAGCGTCGACGCGGTGGCCTTCGCCGATCCGACCAACAGCGTCATCCGTTGCGTCCAGGCGTTGGGACGCGCACTGCGCCTGGACGTCAGCGGCAAGACAGCAAGCCTAATCGTTCCCGTCTACGTGCCACCCGGCGCCGACCCGCAGGACATCCTCGGCACCGCCTACGAACCCGTATGGGCCATCACCACCGCACTTGCCAGCCACGACCACCGCATCCTCGAACG
This sequence comes from Streptomyces sp. NBC_01476, assembly GCF_036227265.1. Taxonomy (NCBI): domain Bacteria; kingdom Bacillati; phylum Actinomycetota; class Actinomycetes; order Kitasatosporales; family Streptomycetaceae; genus Streptomyces; species Streptomyces sp. NBC_01476. The sequence goes on from NZ_CP109446.1 coordinate 8,392,008, forward strand.
CCTGCCCAGCAAGACCAACCGCCTGCCGCAAGAGACCAGTCGGCTCATCCAGCACCGCTGGCACTTCGACTTCACCGTCCACCCCGAACGCATCGCCCGCGCTATGGACCTGATCTCCTTCAACCCGCGTGCCGCCCTCTCACGAGCCCGCCGCGAAGGCCTGGCCGCAGCCCAGGCATTCCATGACATCTACGGTCACCTCGACGTCCCCGCCGACTACCTCGATCCCTTCGGCTACGACCTGGGCCGCTTCGTCACCACCATGCGCGATGCCCGCACCGCTGGCAGCCTCGACCCCACATGGACCGCAGAACTCGACGCACTCGGCATGATCTGGGACAAGCACGACGCCGCCTGGCGCGCCCACCTTGCTGCTGCCACCGACTACCATCGGCACCACGGCCACCTCGCGGCCCCCTCCACCACCCCTTTGGGCGCCTGGCTCGCCGAGCAACGCTCTCTCGCCCACCGCGGGCGCCTCGACCCGGCGCGCACTGCCGACCTCGAAGCCATCGACACGGACTGGAAGCTGCCACACGGCCCGGACTGGCACCGTAAATTCCACCTGCTGCGCGCCCACCTGGCCGCCGGCCATGATCCCGCCGCCCTCCGCCTGGACACCCTTATCGGACCGGTGAAAGTCGGCAGCTGGCTCCACCGCCAGTTCACATCCTGGACCACGCTGGCACCCCGCCAGCAGCAACTCCTCACTGACATCGGACTCAACCCGGCCACTAGCCCACTGAAGCCCCCCACCCGCACCCGCCGCAGTTTCGAGCAGACCGTCCAGATCCTCGAGCTGTTCCTCGCCCGCGAACGTCGCGCCCCTACCGCTCGCGAAGAGGTCACCGTCGACGGTGAGAACATCAAGATCGGACCCTGGCTCGCCAAAGCCCGCACCAGCCACCGCGCCGGACGGCTTCCCCTCGGCCAGGCGGCCCTGATCGACGCGCTGTTCGCGGGCGACTGGACCGACGACGGCACCCCTGCCACCGAATTGACTTGACCCGTCCAGTCGGCGCAGCGCCGCCGCGCCGGGTCACGAGCCACGCGGCGGCCGGCCGCAACCATGCCCAGGGCACCGGAGCAGGCCAAAAGAGTCGAAATAATCTTTCTAGGCCAGGATCATGACGGGATGACTGCGTATGTGTATGACCGGTTGGTGTCGGAGGAGGAGTACCGGCAGCGGGTGCGCCGGCACCGCCCGAGTTCGCTGCTGCCGCTGATCGCGGCGGCCGCCGCCCGCTACAACCGCCCGGACCGGCCGCAGCCGTGGCTGGACAGCCCGTACAAGAAGTACACCCCATGGGCCCTGGCCGATGCGGCCCGGGTATGCCTGGCTTACGGCACCGAGCACCAGCGCAGCAATGCCAGCGAAGACGATCTGTTCCAGATCCTGGCGGCGTACTCCAGCCTGAAGGACCCGACCTTGTTCAGCGCCGACGATCCCGCAGTGCGGCTGAGGGATTTCATGATGCGGATGAGCGGGGAGCAGATGGCCTGGCAGGCCCCGGAGTTCCACAGCCTTGCCCGCACCGCGGCGCTCTACCTGCACACCCTCTTCCCGACACACCGCCGGCCGCGCTTCATCAAGCCGGGCTGGGAGGCAGAGATCTTCGGCTGCTCATTGTCGGACTACGTCGGCACCGCACAGCTGATGTGGGCAGCTGCCCTAACCTGCGCGGGACGGTTCGATCCGGAGGCCATCTTCGGCAGTGCCGACGGACAGCGATTCGCCGCCACAGTCGGCCAGCACACCGTGGAACAGGTGGCTGGACGTCACTTCACCATCGACACGGCGACGTTCAAGAAAGCCGAACAGCGGAGCGTGACAAGCCAACAGCGGCTGGCGGGAGCAAGCACGGGCCTGTACCGGCGCTTCGCCTACAACCCGCTGGCCGGCCGCCCAGCAGTAACTGGCTGCGGCCCAGGACTGCTGTGCCCATCGCCGTCGCTGGTGTGGCGCAAGGCCACCCCACCAGGCATCTACCACACCGGACGGGAGCACTTCGGCCCCGACTTCCTCCAAGAGACCGGCTACTTGTTCGAAGAGTACATCGGACGCCAACTCCGCCTGATACCCCACACACACGTCCTGGGAGAGATCACCTACACCAAGGGCAAGAACGAACTGCAAAGCGTGGACTGGCTCGTCGTCTTCGACGACCTGGTGCTACTGGTGGAGGTGAAGTCGATGATGCCCACCGAGAGCTCCCGCCTGGGCCTGGAACGCGGCGTAGCCGAGACCGACGCCAAGCTCACCCGCGCCTACCGCCAGATCAACCGGACCTCCGCCCTCATCGACCAGCGACACCCGGCCTTCACTGACATCCCATCGGACCGGCCACGCCAGGCATTGGTGGTCACGCTAGAACCCTTTCCCGTGCCCAACGCGCACCTGCCCCACCTGGACCTGCCGACCCCCGACATCCCCACCGCAGTAACCAGCTCCCAGGAGATCGAACGCCTGGTCACCCTGGCCGACATCACCCCCAGCGCCCTGCTCCTAGAGCGGGCCGCCGACCCAGAACGATCGACCTGGGCGATCAACGAATGCCTCACCAGCCACAGCTTCGGCCGCAACCGTGTTCTGGACCAGGGGTGGGCCTCCTTCCCGTGGGCCGCAGGAAAGCAACTGGCCCCCGCCCAGGCCCCATAAAGTTCTCCAGGTCCGGCTGCATCCACCCAGCCGCGCCAGCCGCACCAATCGCGATCACCCTGATCGCCCCACTCCGCAGGAAGGTCCGCCCACCCTGTGCCCGCACCGGACGCCCCCATCACCATCGGCGACGTGCTGCGCTGGCACGGACCAGTCGGACACCTGCTGACGGTGGCCCACCGACGCACCACCGGACCATGGAACCCCCTATGGCGCTCACCGGCAGCCCGCGAGGCAGCGGCCACCGCCGGACTGCGCCGCCCCGACGGCACCGCCTGGGGCGATGCACCACTGGGCTCCGCCTACACAGCCGCCGGACTCCTCATCGCAGCCGCAGTGGAACACGCCGATGCCGCACACCGGTTGCTGGCCTCCAGCCCCGCCTCCAGCCTGGCCCTGGACACCATGACCCGCGCCGCGCTGGAAGCAGCCGCACAGGCGTGGTGGCTGCTGGACCCTGCCATCGACGGCCGGATCCGCGTCGCCCGCCTCTATGCACTGCGTCGTGCCAGCGCGTCCGCGCTGGAGAAGACCGCAGCCCAGCTAGGTCTGGCCTCGGCCCGAGGCTACGGCGCCCAGACCGCCGACCTAGACCATCTGTACGAGACAACGCTCGGCATGACAGTCCACCGTGGCCCCAAAGGGGGTTTCGTCGATTGCGAAGGCCAGAGCGCTGGCAGCTACACCGGCCGCGTCGGAGCCTTCATGACCGGCATCGGCGTCGACCCGGGCTCCGGCCCATACGCCTACTTCTGCGGCGCCTCACACGCCGAACTGTGGCGCATCCAGGAACGCCACCGTGAAGCACCCGCCGCCGACGGAGCAGTCCACCTCGTGCCCCACGCCCCGCGAGCCCTGATCCACACAGCCCTAAGCGCCTCCGCCGACGCCGTCGTCCACCCCGTTGACCGCGCCCTGTATCTACTGGGCCGCACCGCCGGCACCGCCGAACTCGCCCATGCCGCCGCACAAGTCCGCACCGCCCTCACGCTGTAACCGACCCTAGTACCCGCAGCCACACCCCAGCCATACTCCGGGGCCGCCCACGGCAGGAAAGCCTATTCCCCCTGATCAGGGCAGGGCAATAGCGGAAAGCCCCAATGCGCCGCGCAATACGGTACGATTCTCGGTGCCGCACGCATTCCGCGCCCGGCACCGCCATATCCGGAGGTGAGCTTATGAGCACCCGCAAGAAGCGGGTGAAGAAACCAGCAGATCCATGGCCGCAGATGACCCTCGCACTGCGCATTGCGCAGCTCGCGTACTACGTCATCCGCCTCTGCCTGGGACTGTAGCGGGCAGGTCCGCCTAGGCAGACCTGCCCTGTGGTTCCTTCACTCTGGACCCCGTACCCTCCGCGACCAGCTTCCGGGTATGGGGTCCGCTTACGTTTGGATCCACCTACAGTGAGCCAGCTTTTCAACTGACTCACGAAGATTCTACAACATAGTTCACGACGAACCAATGAAGCGCCGGATGATTATGACGCACGTACCTCCGCTGAAAGCTCACAGCGAAGTTAGTAGAAGCGCGATTACTACAGCAGCCGCAACAACGATAAGTACGCCACTCCAAAGTTAAGCGACACACAACTTATGACTCAGGAGACTGCACGACGTAAGTCTGGATCTACTAGCGTAATCAGCGACGAAAAGTAGGCGGCAACCTGAAACGTAAGCCCATCACAGACATCCACAGCGAACACGAGTCCGCGAAAGCGGTGTCACACGAAAGTCATCGTACGAAGGAGGACTTGCTCGGTTCGCGAATACGATCCATCACGATGACGGTTTGACCGTCGGCGGCAGAGCGGTGTCCACACGCTGAAGCTTGCGGGCCGGCGAATCCCATCGCCTTGCGCGAGGATCGAAGAGCCCTGCTGGAGAAGCATTGGACCGCGCGGCGGATACCAACAGCCACGCTGACGATCTCCTGTCGAGCCCCGTCCCTGAACCGCAATCGCCCAGTCCCCTCGTCTCCTGCTGCAGATTGAGGCCGGCTCGTCCGAGGGAAGGGAAGGAAATTCGGATCCTCAGGAATTTTTGCAGGAAGGAAGCACCTTCACTGTCGTTGAGACAGACACCGCAAATCACCCTGACCTACAGTCAGCAGGAAGCCCAAGTCACCCGATGAGCCCGATCCTGTAGCCAGCAGGCCCGCGGTAGCGGGCCTTGAAAACTCGGAGGCGAAGCCGAAGAGTTGAGGCAGGGGGAGCGAAGCGGACCCTGCCGCTAGGCGAAGCCGACAAGCCCGAAGGGCTCAGCCCGCGAAGCGGGCTACTGCCGGAACGAAGTGACGGCATATCAGCCGGCGGAGCCGGCCCCGGAGCGCAGCGGAGGGGTTCCTGAAGGAGTTGCGTAGCAACTCCTTAC